>JBFKEC010000137.1:0-8693 GCA_041619315.1 Oceanococcus sp.
ACGCTGCTGCTCACCTTCTTCTATCGCCAGATGTACGCGCTGGTCGAGCGCGGCCATATCTACATCGCGCAGCCACCGCTCTACCGATTAAAGTCCGGTAAATCAGAGCGTTACGTTAAGGATGATGCGGAACTTGAGCGTTATCTGCGGGCTTCAGCAACCAACAATGCATCGTTGGTGCCGGCCGCAGGCGCTGATCCGATTGAAGGCGAAGAGCTCAACAGCTTGCTGCAAGAAATCAACAATGTGGATGACATCACTGCACGGATGTCGCGGCGTTACGATGAGCATGTGCTCAAAGTTATGCGTGACATGCCCAAGCTGGATGAGCAGACACAGCACGATCCCAAGGCACTGGAAGCCTGGGCTCAGCAGCTGCAGGATGAACTGCGTATCCATGCGCCGGACACCCACAGTTATACGGTCAATGCGGTCGCTGCGACGTCTGAATCACGTTTCTCGTTCCAGACCGTACTCAGCAGTCATGGCAGTGACCATTACGTGAACTGGCCGACAGAGTTCTTCAGCGGCATCGAGTATCAGCGTATAACGGCGCTGGGCGAACGCATCAAGCTTATCTGGGGTGCAGGCGCGGTGGTGCGTCGCGGTGAGCGTGAGAAGGCTGTGACGCATCTGCGTGAAGCGGTTGCCTGGCTTGCCCGCGAAGCACGTCGCGGTCTGAACATCCAGCGATACAAAGGGCTGGGTGAGATGAATCCAAGTCAGCTGTGGGAAACCACACTCGATCCGGAATCACGCCGTTTGCTGCAAGTGCGTGTTGAAGATGTCATTTCTGCCGATCAGATCTTCACCACATTGATGGGTGATCAGGTTGACCCGCGCCGCGACTTTATTGAAAAGAACGCGTTGCTGGCGGAAAACATCGATATCTAGACGCACATAAAAAAGCCTCAGCGATTGGGGAGATCGCTGAGGCGTCTAACACCGGTTTGGGGGAACCGGATTGCATGTCCGCCCAGGGAGTGGAGGCGGATATGAACGCCGTTGCAGCGCTCGGTAAATAAGACCGGGGGGTGTATATAAAGTTCCGAGCGGTTTATGTACCGTTCGTCGGCTGCTTACTTTGACACTGGGCTCAGCCGTGCGCTTCGTCCCAATTGCCCCCGACGCCGCCTTCAACTTTGAGCGGTACGCTCAGTTTCACCACATTTTCCATACGCTGCTGTAGCTGTGGCAACCAGGTGTCGACGGCGCTTTCATCGATTTCAAAGACCAGTTCATCGTGAACCTGCATGATCATGCGGATGTCGTCACGCTCTTTGATCTGCTCATGAATATCAATCATGGCCAACTTGATGATGTCAGCGGCCGTGCCTTGCAGCGGTGCGTTGATCGCTACACGTTCTGCCGCCTGTCTTCGACTGCCATTGCGATCGTTGATCTCTGGCAAGTACAGGCGACGCTGATACAGCGTTTCAACATAACCGGTATCGTGGGCTTTTTGCTTGCAGCGCTCCATGTAGTCAGCAACACCCGGATAACGATTAAAGAATCGTTCCATATGGCTCTGTGCTTCAGCGCGCGAAATGCTCAAATTGCGCGCCAATCCGAAGGCAGAGATGCCATAGATCAGGCCAAAATTGATTGCTTTGGCGGCGCGACGGTGACTGCCCTCAATCTGATCAAGGGGAATATCGAAAACTTCGCTGGCGGTACGGCTATGAATGTCCTGGTCAGACACAAACGCGTCTTTCATGCTGGCGTCGTCGGACATGTGCGCCATCAAACGCAATTCAATCTGCGAATAATCCAGCGCAAGCAGACGTTTACCCTGGGCTGCGACAAAGGCCTGACGTATGCGTCGACCATCATCGTTGCGAATGGGGATATTCTGCAGATTGGGGTCAGATGAGGACAATCGCCCGGTCGCCGCAACCGCCTGATGGTAGGAGGTGTGGACTCTCCCGGTGTGCGGATTGACGTTGCCGGGAAGTTTTTCAGTATAGGTCGAGCGAAGTTTGGCCAGTCCGCGCCAATCCAGAATAAGTTGCGGCAGTTCATGCTGATCAGCCAACTCCTGGAGCACATCTTCCGCCGTTGAAGGCGCACCCTTGGGCGTTTTTCGCAGCACGGGTAAGCCCAGCTGATCAAACAGAATGTCCTTGAGCTGTGCCGGAGAGTTCAGGTTGAACGGCGCTCCGGCAATGTCATGTGCCCGTTGTTCCATTGTGCCCATACGTTCAGCAAATTCCGCACTGGCCTTAGCGAGCAAGTTGCGATCGACCAGAACACCATTGGCTTCGATGGCGGCCAAAACCTCTATCAGGGGCTGTTCAATCGAACTGTAGACCTCAAGCAAAGCTTGATCGGACTGCAGACGCCCACCAATTTCCTGGTGTAGCGCATACGTAATCGCAGCATCCTCGCCGGCATATTCCGCTGCCTTTTCAAGATCAATCTGATTGAAGGTCAGCTGTTTGCGTCCGCTCCCCGCAATATCCTTGAAACTGATGGTCGACCGATCAAGGTAAAAGCGCGCCAGCGAATCCATGTCATGGCGACTGGCCGTAGCATTGAGTACATAGGATTCGAGCATGGTGTCCCAGGCAATCCCACGCAGCGGCATGCCATGGCGTCGAAGAATGTGCATGTCGTACTTGCCATGCTGGGTGATCTTGGCGCGCCCAGCATCGGCCAGCAAAGGGCTCAGGGCCGCCTGTACGCTCTCCAGTGTCAGCTGCGCCGGTGCGCCTAGATAATCGTGCGCGACAGGTACGTACCAACCCTTGTCGTCCGACAGCGCGAACGACAGCCCAACCAGGCGTGCCTGTTGTGGATCGAGGCTGTCGGTTTCGGTATCCACAGCGAACATATCGGCCTGGCTTAAGGCCTCAACCAGGCGATCCAGCGCGCCCTGATCAAGCACGGTGACAATATCTAGATCGACGCTCGGCTTCGCTGCTGGCTTTTCCGCAGCTTGTGGCTGGACCTGATCGAGCCAACGGTTAAAACCCAGGCGTCGGGCAAATGCGGCGAATCCATCGCGGTTGAATTCTGTGCGACGAAGATCGTCCAGCCCGACCGGCAGCTCAAGCGAGGTTTTGACCGTGACCAGTTCGCGCGACAGTGGCAGCTGCTCGAGATGTGCGCGCAGCTTTTCACCGATCTTGCCCTTGATCTCATCGGCATGTTCAACAATGGCATCCAGCGTTTGATAACTGGCCAGCCATTTGGCCGCGGTTTTGGCCCCAACACCGGGAATGCCCGGCACATTGTCCGAACTGTCACCCATCAGCGCCAGCCAATCGACAATCTGCTCTGGATGTACGGCGTACTTGTCCATGATTGCCTGGCTGTCGTACAGCGCGTCTTTCATGGTGTCGAGCATGCGGACTTTGTCATTGACCATTTGGGCCAAATCCTTGTCCCCACTGACCACCAGCACTTCGCGATCCAATTCGACTGCCTGACTGGCTAGGGTGGCAATCACATCATCGGCTTCAACCCCGGCAATCTGCAGGCGCGGCAATCCGAGAATATCGATCAACTCACACAGCGGTTCGAACTGGGCCGACAATTCCGGCGGCACAGGTGGGCGATTGGCTTTGTAATCCGCATACAACTCATGGCGAAAGGTTTTGCCACGCGGATCAAAGATCACCGCGATCTGTTCGGGATCGTATTCCTTGAGCAATTTTTGCAGCATGTTGCCCATGCCGAGGATCGCTCCGGTCGGCTGCCCATCAGGTGACGTGAGTCGCGGCAATGCATGAAAAGCGCGATACAGCCAGGACGAGCCATCAACCAGAATAATAGCGCTCATTCCGGAATAACCTGTTCCAAATCAAACAGTTGATCCGCTTTTTCGGGTTTTCTAATGAGATGGCTGCTGGTCCCGTCAACCATCACTTCGGCAGGCCGTGGGCGCGAATTGTAGTTGGAACTCATGGTGAAGCCATAAGCACCGGCCGAACGCACCGCGAGCAAATCGCCCTGTGACAGGGCCAACTCACGATCTTTGCCCAGCCAATCGCCAGACTCGCAGACTGGTCCGACAATATCCCAGGTCTTGAGCGCTGCATGGGTATTGCTGCTAGCCGGAATGATTTTCTGCCAGGCGTTATACAAGGTTGGTCGAATCAACTCGGCCATGGAGGCATCGACGATCGCAAAATTGCGGTGTGGTGTGGGTTTGAGATATTCCACCCGGGTCAGCATGATGCCGGCATTGCCAGCAATGGCTCGGCCCGGTTCCATCAAAATCTGCAACTTTCTGCCGCTCAGCAGTGGCATCAAAGCACGCGCGTAATCTGATGGATGCGGAGGCTCTTCACTGTTGTAGCGAATTCCCAGCCCCCCGCCGAGGTTGAGATGGTGGATCTCAACACCGGACGCAGCCAGGCGGTCGATCAAGCCGAGCATGCGCTGCATGGCATCAAGCAGCGGCTGCAGATCGGTCAATTGCGAGCCGATATGGCAATCCATACCCTGAACATTCAATCCGGGCAGGTCGTTGGCTTTGAGAAACAGGCGTTCGGCCTGACTCATGTCAATGCCGAATTTATTGTCCTTAAGCCCGGTCGAGATGTAGGGATGGGTTTTGGCGTCCACGTCCGGATTGACCCGCAAGGCCACCGGTGCGCTGACTCCGGCGCTGGCGGCCACCTCACTTAAGCGCTCCAGTTCCGCTTCCGATTCGATGTTGAACGAACGGATACCCACCTCAAGACCCATTTCCATTTCATCGACACGTTTGCCGACACCGGAGAACACGATTTTCTTGGGGTCACCACCGGCGGCGAGCACGCGTTGCAGTTCGCCAGCGGACACGATGTCGAAGCCTGCGCCCAAACGAGCCAGCACATTCAGAACGGCGATGTTGCTGTTGGCCTTGACCGCATAACAGACCAGATGATCGACACCGTCTAGTGCCTGATCAAAGGCTTTGTAGTGGCGCTCAAGTGTGGCGCGGGAATACACAAACAGCGGTGTTCCGAAACGTTCGGCAAGGTCGCTGACCGCGACATCTTCAGCATAGAGTTCGCCGTCGCGGTATTCGAAATGGTCCATCAGTGTTCCTGTGAGGATGGTGTTGCGGTGGTTGCGGGTTGTTCCGGCAGGTACAGCTCGCCACTCTGACCGCAGGCGCTCAGAAGGCTTGTGACAATCACGAAAAGCAGAACGATTGGGCGCACGGGCAACCAGTTTGAGACAAGCAGCCCTCTATTGTACGGACAGCCGCAGATTGCAGCATCCGTGCGGGTTTAGCGCTCTATGGTGTAGAACAGATCACCACCGGATTCGACCCCGGACTCGGTTTGCAGCGACCACTTGCTGGACAGTTGGTAGCGCAGGTTGAAGGTATAGACCGGTTCAAACAGACCAATACCGTAACTGACGTATATATCCGGGCTTAAGTATTTACCCAGCACCAGGCTGGCCTGGCTGGACTCCTCACCAGGTTGAGCCCCGATCGAGACTTCATCCAGTCCGAGTTTGCCCTTGAACCGTTTGGCCAAGAAATCACTGCCCTTCAGACCAAGAGCCAACGCCGCATTGTTGAGCATGTTCTGATCATCTTCGCTGCTCGACTCGGCGGCACGGCCCAGAACCAGATAGCTCAGTTGATCGGTTTCGCGCATGCTGGGGCTGGAATACAGACTGACCTCCGGCTTGGCCAGCAGTCCACGCACGATCACGCCGGCGCGCACTTCAGAGTTGGCCTGCCGATAGGCTTTGATGTCCAGCCCTGGTTCCGTGAGCGGCCCGCCGCTGAAAATCAATCGCCCAGTTTCAATGGTCAGATTCTGTCCATAGGCTTTGTAGCGCCCGTCTTTGAGACGCAAATCACCTTCGCCGGTTGCCGCCCGCCCGGGGCGCATGCGGGTCTTCAGACGCCCTTCCAGGCGGGTGGTCAGACCCAGGCCTTCAAAGTTCACCGCATTACCCAACACCAGTTCGATTTCACTGTGGACTTGCAGGCCTGCGCGTGCGCTTGCTTCTTCGCCAACAATGATTTGATCCGCATCGGGGGCTATGGCACCGCGTCGGGTCAGATCACGTGGGCGCAATTCGGCACTCGGTACGCGGATGCGCCCGCGAATATCGAGGCGCGGCGGGCTTACTGCCAGCGTCAGGTCGGGACTAACCTTAACCTGCGCCTCGGGAATGTTTACCGCCAGAAAGTCTTCGCCACGGATGCGCGCATTTACCTGGGTGCGCAGACCGGACCAGTCGATCTCGCCATCAAGCTGCAACTGACCGTCGCCGGACTGTGTTTGGGCTTTTAATTTCAGCTGTTTTCCGCCGTCGCCCAGGAGGCTGATCTGGGTCTGTTTGAGCTGAATATTCGGCGTATCTAGCAAGATATTGCCGTTCTTGAGCTGGAGTTCTCCGCCCAGTTGCGGGGCTTTGAGCGTGCCACGCACATTCAGCGCCCCGACAAGTTGTCCCTGAGCGTCCATCACTTCCGAAATGAACGTGGACAGGACCGTCAGATCATCGAAATCCACCTTCAACTGCCCATTCAGTTCACGCTGCTCAGACATGCTGAATGCACCGCTCACCCCGCCGGGTCGGCCTTGTTCGAGACTCACAGGAAATGACCAGTGCGCACGAACAGCGCCATCAGCAGCCTCGCCGGAAAGTGAACCAGGCAACAGTGTGAGCACGGGCAGGTTGTCCGGATTCTGGCTATTGGTAACTTCAATATCGCCTGTAGTCAGTGCAAGCTGGGCGTCTGGCCGATTCAGCGCTGAGGGCTTGAGTTCAGCTTTCAGACTGACATCACCTGAAATCCGGCTGCCGCTCGGTAACACACGGCGCAAACGCTTGAGGTTGTAGCCGTCCAGCGCCAGCAGACCGCTGGCCAACCGGGTGTCCCAGCGCGCTTCAAGGCAGGCCGAAGCTGTGCGGCTTCGCCAGCAATGTGAACTGAGTGACAGGCCGCTCGCCTTGGACCAATTCAGCGTTGCACCCTGCTCTGCAGTCCAGGTCATGCCAGGAGGTCTTGGGGCCACACCGAACTGCGCTTGTCCCTCGACCAGTTCCAGACGCAATGCTTGCTGGTCTGCATTCCAGTGACTGTTTACGCTCAGTTCGCTGTGCGCGCGAAATTCCTCGAGCACAATCTGGCTGCGGGCATGATTGAGATCGCCCTGGCTTTCCAGGGTCAGCGTTTCGATATCCAGACCCGGACCACTCAGCCCCTTGGCAGCGAGTGAAAGCTGAACCAGCGCGGCGGAAATCTGCCCCTGTGATTGCAGCGTGGCCAGATTGAACGTAGCAAAGCGCAGCTTTTGTCCGGCCAGCGTCCAATTCAGATCTGGCAACGCGCGCTTGCCGCTGATTTTGAGGTCAGCGCTGAGTTGGCCGTTGAACTGTTTATCGAGCTGTCCTAAATCGGGCGCAGCCAGTTTGAGCTGTCCTTTCCAGTTGGGCGCGCGTTGAATGCGGCCAGCCAGTTCGGCCTCACCCCAACGCAAGCGGAGTCGCTCAGCGGACCAGTCCTGTGTGCCGTTGTAACGTCCTGCACCGTCCAGATTGAGCGGTTGCTGGCGCACGCTGCCATTGAGTGCGACCTTGGGCAGTGTCAGCGAAATGCCGTTTTTCAGGTCGCCATTCAATTCAATCCGCCCGTTGACCGAAGACGGCCAAGTGTGTGCCCAGGCGGCCAGATTCAGCCTGGACAGATCCAGGGCTCCACGGAATTGCTGTGTTGCGACGGCATAAGACAGATCAAGATTGACCTCGGCGGCGTTTGAAGAGGTCGAGATTTGCTCCCACTGTCCCTGTAGCGACCATTCGCCCTGCGTGTCTGGGCTACGCAGCGTCACAAACAGGCGCGATTCGGGGATCTGCTCGCCATTCAATTCGGCGTCAATCAGCATATGCGCCTGCTTGCCAACCAGAGCCAGTTTGCCCTCACCGCTGGGGCTGGCCCACACGGTGGTGTCCAGAGGCCAGCGCAGATGTGCCCAGCTCAGATTCGCATCGCAGGCCAGTGATGGCCACGGACAGGTACCGTTCGCGGCCAAGTACAGGCGTGGCGCCTGCTGGCCCTGCACCGTCAATTCATCAACCCGAATGAATGTGGGTTCAATATTGGCCGCAAGCTGAGCTTGCCAACGCCCTAGCTCGTTCATGTCCAGCTCAAGCACGCTCAGGCTGATGGCTTGCTGTTTGAGTTGCGCCTCGGCACGGCCCTGTTTCACATGGAACACTTGCTGGCCGTTCTGCGCGTAGCGGATGTCGCGTAACCTGAGCGCTTTCAATGCCACATTGGGCAGTCCCGGCAGCTGTTCAGGCCGTGGCGATGGTGGCTCATCGCTGGTGCTGGCGCGCGTATCCACCTGTACGCCGATAAGCGTCACTTCATTGAGCTGAACCAGGCCACGCAGTAATGCGCTGGGCGACCAGTCGACCCAGGCTTGTTGGGCCTGGATATCGAGGCTTTCGCTGGAATAGCTCAAGCCGTCGACTTGTATGCGCCCTATCAAGCGGCCGCTAACGCGTTCAACGCTGAGATTCTCGGGCATATGTGGCTGCGCTTGTTTCCACAGCCATTGCAGACCGGTTTCTGAAATCAGCAGCAAGACCAGCGCAAGAATCGCGGTGAACGCGATGTAGTACGGTACGAAGCGATACAGCAGCCAGCGAATCACAGTTCGGCTCCTATACCAATGTGCAGACGAATACCGCGCTCATCGCCATCCAGCGGGTGTGCAAAATCA
>JBFKEC010000138.1:0-8584 GCA_041619315.1 Oceanococcus sp.
GCTTGGCGTAGAGTAGCTGTCAATTGTCCCCCAGCGATTGACCGATGAAAACACCACGCATCATTGCTCACCGCGGCGCTTCGTGGGCGCGCCCGGAAAATACTGCGCCGGCCTTTGATCTGGCCCTGGACGAGGGCGCTGAGGGGCTGGAGCTGGATCTGCAATTGACCCGTGACGAGCAGGTGGTGGTGTTCCACGACAAGACCCTGTCGATGCTCGGCATGCGCCACCGGCGCATTGCCCAGTACACGCGCGAAGAACTGCGCGCCCTGGATGCGGGCAGTTGGTACTCGGATGAGTTTGCCGGCACCCGCATCATGGATCTGGACGAGGTCCTCGAGCGCTACGGCGAAATCACCGACCTGTATCTGGAAATCAAACCGGTGGGTGAGCTGAAAAACCCGCAGTGGGCCACACGACTGGCGCGTCGCGTGGCCGAGCGGGTCAATGCGCACGAACATCTGCATCGCATTTACGTGCTGAGTTTTTCCGAGGCGGTGTTGCTTGAGGTGCTGCGCAGTCATGCTCATCTGCGCTGTGTGCACAATCTGGAGCGGCCACACGATCTGGACAACATGGCGCATGAGCTGCTGGATGCCCTGCATGCGGTGTGCGTGGACATCCGCCGATTCGATGTGGCCGATGTGGCCCGCGTGCACCAGGCCTGCCGCCATCTGTTTGCCTACACCGTGGATGCACCACGGCATCTGAAAGTGGCGCTGGAGCTCGAGGTCGATGCGGTGATCAGCAACGGGCCGGCGCAAGTCCGCGAGACGCTGGCGACCTTGATGGCGTCTGCGTGAACACAGCGGCAATAGCCTGACGCAACGGGCTCATGTGACTCTGCGCAGAGCTGAATGCACGTGCAGTGTAGCGGTTACGCGCAAGCCCCCTTTCGGGCGGCTTGCGCGCCTGAACCATGCGCTCAGAATTTGCCCTGGCCGTTGTTCCACACCACAAACGAATGGCTTCCAGAGTCAATGGCGCCAAGGACAAGTTCGGGGTATCCGTCATTGTCCAGGTCAACCAGTTTGGTGGACGTCCAGCCGTTGCCGTCGACGGCAAAAAAGGCCTTCAGGGTAAAGTTGCCGGCACCGTCGTTGGCGAGAATTCTGACCGACATGTGGTTGGCAACGTCGTCGCCCAGCAGATCGCTATAGGCAATGTCGATATCCCCGTCATTATCAATGTCGCCGGCATCGGCAGAGTGGGTAAAGCCCATGTAGTTATGCGTCGATGAAGCCCCGATAACCTCAGTCAGTGTGTTATTCCCGGCATTCATAAGTATGGCGTTGTTCTGCCCCGGGTACGGGGCCCAGTCGTAGCCCGTGTTGGCCACAAGAATGCTGTTGAAGCCGGTGTTGGTGAAATCCGCGACGACCATTTCCCGAACGTGCGTGTACTGCGGGACATTGCCCTGAAACACCTGGCTGGCACTTTGGGCAAAGCTGTTGTCCTGCTGATTCAGATAGACACTGAGCGGCGCCCTTTCATCGATATACCCGTTGTTCTTCCATTTCGGACCGCCATAGACAAGGTCATCGAAACCGTCGTTGTTGACGTCCAGCACGGCCGGCGCATAGGCAAAAGCTGGATAGTCGGCGCCCACATAGGCGTTGTTCGACACCACGCCAAGTGACTGGAACTGCAAGGATTCCGGTGAGCTGGTCGTGTTCAGCAGCAGGGTCCATTGCTGAATCTGCGAGGCCGAGCCGAAGTTCTCGGTATTGCGCACCAGCATGTCCATGTTGCCATCCGCATCTGCGTCGATGGGCACCATCCCGCCGGGGTTGTTCAGCAGCACGGGGTCTGTGGTGATCTCAAAACCGCCATTGGCGCTGCGAATCAACGGCGGCATGCCGCCCTGGCCAAGATCGACATGCATAACAATGTCGAGCAGCTTGTCGCCATTGAGGTCGCTCAGATAGGCCTTGTCCACCCACTTCCAGTTGGTGCCTATGTTGGAGGGGAAATAAACAGAGGTCTGGTCGGAGAAGCTGCGGTCGCCATTGTTGACCAGTGCCTGGATGTAAAGCCCGGCGTAAAACGGCTCGTCGCTGGTGCGGAAAAGAATCAAATCCTGCAAGCCATCATTGTTGAGGTCGAGATCGACAACGTCGGTCACGATGGCGAAATCGGCGACCTCGGCAAGCGTGCTGCGTTCGGTCTCCTCGCCACTGCCGTTACCGCTGCCACTGCCACCACAAGCGGACAGGGCCAGTGCGACAAAAACCGCGGGTAGAAACCGCATGGTTTTCGACAGCACGGCCGAATTGGCTTTCACCGGGCATCCCGAGCGAACTTCCATTGATACAACTCTCCACATTGCGGGATGCACACGGCGCACATCCTAAAGGTATAAATCATCGCGCCCGGGCGATGCCCGCCGGCGCTTCCAGGCGAGGCCCGAAAGCAGGATCAGCATCCAGCCCAGGCCTAGTGCCCCACCCCTGAGCGGCGCGCGCAACCCATCGGTCCGACTTTGCGAGATGTGTGCATCCTCGGGGAAGTTGTAGCGCCAGATGCCGCGGCCAAAGGTCGCCGCGAACAGCTCATTGGGGTGATCGGGGCGCAGGCGCACAAAGTTCACAGGAACATTGGGCAGTCCAACACCCAGAGGGGCCCAGTCGCTACCCTCGAGGTCACTGGAAATGAACGCGCCGATGTCGGTGCCGACGATCAGCTGACCGTTACGCAGCAAGATCGTATCGGCTTCAACGCGCGGCAGGTTACCGGAAATGTCGACAAAACTTTGCCCGGCGTCGGTGGACTTGAATACATTGCCGCTGCCGATGCGGGTGTTCTGGTCGGCATAGTGTCCGGGCGGGATGATGTTGGCCTGATAACCCGCGAGCGTCAGATAAACCACCTCGGGATTGTCAGGTTCGAAGTCGATGCTGGTGATCTTGCGGTTGTCCAAACCCTGGGCGGCAGCAAAATGCCAGCCATCGCTGGTGCCCGGGGCAGGCGGTTGATCGCCTGCCACATTGGTGGCAATGCCGTTCTGGAAGGGCTCGGGGTCGCTGGTTTTGCCGCAACTGCCGCAAAAGCCCACATAGGCATTGGCGCCGATGACGCGCATCGTGCTGGTGGTGTTGATGGCGCCCGATTCGGCATGGGTGCCGAGGTTGAACACTTCAATCCAGGTGCTGCTGGTGACGGTCTCAGCATTCAGGGTTTCATACACTTCCTGTGCGCCGGTCATCATGTGTTGCGCATCCAGAGGGTCCATGGTGAACCAGTTGCCGAAGTTCACCTTGGTGTAGGGCGGCGCAATGCTGCTGGAGCTCTGGCCACGATTGGTGGTGCGGCGCAGGCCGCCATTTTGCGACTCGGTATAGGAGATGTCCGAATTGTCAGGATCGACTTCGGCATAGAAGCCATCGGCGCCGAAATCCATGATCTGCTCGCGGGTGTCGGGCTCGATATGGCCACTGCCATTGTCCTGCAAACCCCACCAGACCGTACCGTCCTTGGCAACGGCCAGGCCATACGGCAGCAGGGTGTACATGCCGGTGTTGCTGCCGTTGCCCCAGCCCAGATTGTTCATCGGCTGGTTCGCGCCCACACACTGCTTGTACACGCCACCATCGTTGCCTACGAACAGGCAGACGCCACCATCATCGGTCGGAATATACAGGCCGGCATGCTGGTCCGGGTGGGTGGTGGTGGGCGCAGTGATGGCGAAATACTGGCCAATCACTTCAAAGTCTGCGGGGCCGGCCTGGAGCAGGCCGTTTTGAGGAATTGGCAGCTGCGCTGTTCGGTTCTGGAAGACTTCCTCAAGCCCGAAGGTGATGCGGGTGGGAATGCCGGCCAGCTGGCGGGTCGGGTCAACCTGAACCCATTCGTTGTACCAGGCCTGCACCCCGGCCAGAAAACTCAGGCTGCCGGACAGCGCGCCGATTTCAATCGGATCGGCCATCCGTAGCCAGCTGTCACCAAAGTCTGAAGAGACATACAGCCCACCGATGGCGGTGCTCAGCGGCAGGCTCAAAAAGCCATCCAGCGGTTCATCAAACAGGCTCAGGCCGTCGTTGAAATTGACCGAGTCCTGAACCAGGGCATAGACATAGTTGTGGTCCTGTTCGGGGCCGGAGGCAATGCCCATCTCTATGCGGCCGATACGATCTTCGACGTGAAAGCCGATGGGGTTCTCGATGCGGCTGGCGGATACGCTCAGGCGCTCGAAACTCCCAACCGTGCCATTGGCTGAGCGATACAGGCCGTTGCCCACACCCTGCGGCGTGCCATCCGGAAAGGTTTTAAGACCACTGCGCCAGCCAACCGCAGCCAGCACCGGGCAGCCTTGCTCTGAGCATTCAATGCTGGTGGCGCCGCCGGGTTGCTGAATCACCACATCGGTGACGAAATTGGCGAACTGACAAACGCTGTTGATGTCCTCAACGCCGGCGCACTCAGGGCTGGTCGGCAGGGCCACATTCTCGAAACTGCGGCCTGCGTCGGAAGAGCGGAACAGGCCTTTCGTCGAGGCTACGTAAAGAATGTTCGGATTGGAGGTGTCGAGGTCGGCGTTATACACCTGAGCGCCATCCGGGAAATTGAGCGAGCGGGTCCAGGTTTCACCCAGATCGCTAGACCAATAGGTACCCAGGCCCATATAGCCGGTGTTGCCCATGGCCGATTCACCGCCTGCGGCAATCAAAGTGCCGCCACCAGCAGGTGTCCAGATCACCGCGCCGTTGACCTGCGAGGGCAGGTTATCGCCGACCGAAACCCATTGATCGGCCAGGGTGGTGACATCGCCGTTCACCGCCTCGCTCATCCAGATGCCGCCTGTGCCTACCGCGGCAAACAGGCGCTGGTTTTCCGCGTCGTAGCTGAAGTTGTCGACCCGGCCGGCCTGGCGCATCTCACCGTCTATGAGTTCACCCTGACCATACGGCTCCCAATAGCCATCGGCGCCGGCAACGTTCGCCTGATTGGCCTTGAGGTTCTCGCGTTGCTCAATGGCTTTGCGGAATGCGCCTTCTGGGACCTCGCCACCCTGGCTCAGCAGCCAGCCGCGCGCCTCTTTTTTGGCAAAGCGGTCGGCCATGGATTTGACCTGTGCCGGCTCTTCCTGATGGGTGAGGTGCTGGGCAAAAAAGAGGGTCATGCCGAGGCCTGCGGCAACCGCAAAGCCGGCAAATTTCAAGCGTTTCATAAGGTCCGTCCGGGAATCAGATCAAGGCAGGTGTGCTGTAGCGCGCACCGGTCCCTCAAGTGCGTGCTGGATACACGCATCGTCGCTGCCGGCGTCCATGATAGAAGCGAGATTGAGGTGCGGCAAAAGCAAGCGTCGAATTTTGCGCTTGCCACGCGCGACAGGCCGAAGCAAATCTGATGCCAAGCTGGCGCCATCATGCTGCGGGCTCAGCGCTCAAAACACCCCTGCTTCAAGCCCTGCCGCCATGGTCATGCCCAGTTCTTCGGCATCATGGGCGTGTTCTGGTTTGGGGCGGCCCCGGCAAATCAGTGGGTCGGCCACTTCCTTGAGGGCGTAGCCATTCAAAATGCGGTGAATGGCGGCTGCCGCGCCGCGACCATCATTGGCGCAGGAGATGAAGATTGCGTACGGGCGGCCAGCCAGCTTGCCTTCAACCGCGTAATAGGTGCGATCCAGCAGGTCCTTCATTGCGCCCGACATATAGCCAAAGTTTTCCGGTGTGCCGAACAGATAGCCGTCAGCCCACAGCAAGTCCTTGTCGTCGGTTTCGGCGGCCCGTTGATAACGGATTTCGACACCCTGGATTTCGTCATGCCGGGCACCGCGCAGGACTGCCGCGGCGAGGCCCTCGGTGTGCCCGCTCTGGCTGTGATAAACAATCAGAAGCTTTGCCATGCGTTCATCATGGCACACCTCAAGTGAGGTGTTGCCGGTACCTAGATGGCCGCCGGTGTGGCCACTGGGGTTGCAGCCTTGGCTTTTTCAGCCTGATGTCTATCAAACCAGTTCTTGGCGGCAATCATCAGGCCGAGTCCAAGAAAGGCGCCTGGCGGCAGGATGGCCAGCAGCAGGCCGCGGAAATCTTCGATCAGCACGATTTCCCAATGGCTGGCAACCGGCCCGAACAGCAGGTGGGCATCGGCCAGCAGGGTGCCGTGGCCAAGCACTTCGCGCATGGCGCCAAGCACAACCAGACACAGGGCAAAGCCCAGTCCCTGGGCAAAGCCGTCGAGTGCTGCCGGTAGCGGGCCGTTCTTGGAGGCAAAGGCTTCAGCGCGGCCAATGATGCTGCAGTTGGTCACGATCAGTGGAATGAAAATCCCCAGCACGCGATAGAGCTGATGCAGATAGGCATTCATCAGCAGTTCGATTGCGGTCACGATGGCGGCGATTACCATGACGAATACCGGGATACGCACTTCCGGGCGCACCCAGTTGCGGATCAGCGAAACAATCAGATTGGAGGCGATCAGTGTCGCCATGGTGGCAAGGCCTAGCCCAAGACCGTTGATGACCGTGGTGCTGACCGCCAGAAGCGGGCACAGGCCGAGCAGCTGAACCAGCCCGGGGTTGTTGGTCCACAGGCCTTTGATCGTGATATCGCTATAGCTCGCCATCGCCGAAAATGTCCTGTTGGTGAGTCTTGAAGTAGGTCAGCGCGCCATGCACGGCCTTGACCACCGCGCGCGGCGTGATGGTGGCGCCGGTCAGCTGGTCGAAGCTGCCACCGTCCTTGCGCACCGCCCAATTTTCGGGGTTGTTGAGCGAACGGTTGTCGAACTGGGTGACCCAATCGCTGCGTGAACGGTCGATGCCGTCGCCCAAGCCCGGCGTTTCGCGATGCTTGGTGATGCGTACGGCCACGATACGACCATCACGCTGAACGCCGACCAGCATGTCGATGGCGCCGCTGTAACCATTGGGCGCGGTGACCGGAAGAATGGCCGCGACCGGGTGGCCGTGGCGCCGTGCAATGTAGATGGTGTCTGCGCCTGGGGGAGAGATGGCGGCGGGCATTTCCAGGCTGCGGGTATCCTGCAACAGGGCATTGTCATAACTGTCGGGCGGGAGGATTTCCTCCAGCTGCCGAATCATGCTCTGGCGTTCATTTTCGGCGATGCGATCACGCGTCAGCCAGTTGGCGCTGGCCAGCAGAGCGCTGCCAACCACGGCAAAGGCGGCGAGTACCCCGGCGCTACGCAAAGCCTGTTTCTGCGTTTCGTTCATGGCTGGCGTGGCCCCGTGCCGTAAGTGCGGGTAGGCGTGTAATGATCAATCAATGGCACGCAGATATTCATCAGCAGCACGGCAAAGGCAACCGCATCCGGATAGCCGCCAAAACTGCGGATGATGTAGACCAGTGCGCCGATGCCCAGGCCGTAGTAAATCCGGCCGCGTGGCGTGGTGCTGGCCGAGACCGGGTCGGTGGCGATGAAAAATGCGCCGAGCATGGTTGCACCGCTGAACCAGTGATGCAGCAAGCCGGGGTTGCGGTCGGCATCTCCCAGCCAGAACAACACGGCCATGCCGCCCAGTCCAGCCAGAAAGCTCACTGGGATCTGCCAGCGGATAGTGCCGCGCGCAAGCATCCACAGCCCCCCGGCGAGAAAGGCCAGATTGATCCAGTCCCAGGCATAGCCGGCAATCGGGCCGCGGGCCTGGCTGGATTGCGCCTCCTCCACGGTGTGCTGGCGTGACAGTTCGGTTTTTACGTGATCCAGCGGGGTTGCCGCGGTCAGGCCGTCGAGTTCTTCCAGGCCGATGCGGCCCTGACTGTAAGCGGCCAAACGAGGCTGGTCGAGCTCGCCAGTCGGGTTGACCCAGGCACTCATTTCTGCCGGGAAGGCGATCAGCAGCACGACGAAGCCGAGCATGGCCGGGTTGAACGGGTTGTAGCCCAGTCCGCCGTACAGATGCTTGCCAAAAATCATCGCGAAGCTGGCGCCAAAGACGATCAGCCACCATGGCGCATACGGCGGAATCGACAGGCCGATGAGCAGGCCGGTAACCAGCGCACTGCCATCGAGCAGGAATTTGCGCACCGGGCGACGGCGCACCAGCAACATCAGGCTTTCACTGGCCAGTGTGGTCAGCGTGGCTATGCTCAGGTTGAACAGCACGCCCCAGCCGAAAAACCACCAGCTGGCGAGGATGCCTGGCAGCAGCGCGAGGCAGACCCCGACCATGACCCGGTTGACCCGTGCGGAAACCGGCAAATGTGGAGAGCTGCGCAGCATCAGGAGGGTTTCTCTTGGGCGGCTTTGGCCGCTTTGGCTTTGGCGATGGCGGCGGCGACCGCATCTTGCGCCGGCGGCGTGCTCGGCGATGCAGGGTTGGCGTTCTCGCTTGCTTTGGCCTTGGCCCGTGCAATCGCGGCAGCGGCGCCATCAGCCGCCGCATTGGGGGTGTTGGATTCGCCTGCGGCTTTGGCGGCTTTGGCCTTGGCGATCGCGTCGGCTGCTGGATTGGCGGCGTCGGGTTCAGCCTGCGCCTTGGCCGCCTTGGCCACCTTGGCTTTGGCAATGGCAGCAGCGACCGGATCATCAGCGCCGGTGTCGGGAGCCTGTTTGGCCGCGGCCTTGGCTTTGGCGCGGGCAATGGCATCGGCAGCCGCACCACCGCTTTTGGCCGCTA
>JBFKEC010000139.1:0-8567 GCA_041619315.1 Oceanococcus sp.
CCTGCTCCGCCTGCATCCAGGCCCGCACGCTGTCCTTGTCGTCTTCGGCAAACGCTTCAGCCACCTTGATCAGGTCCAGGGCTGATGCCACCTCAATCACCCGACCGACCGCAAACATGCGTTCAATTTCAGCCCAGCTGACCCGGGCGGTTTCCTGCAGCAGTTTGTCGTAGGCCGGTATTTGCTTGTCGATTCCGCTTGCTTCGCTCACGTTCAATCCAATTGATTCCGCCTATTATTGTGCCATGCAGCATGGCTTGCGCTAACATTACGCCACCTTATATGGGCCCGCGGGAGTTGGCATGCGCAGAGTGGTGTTCAATCAAAAAGGCGGTGTGGGTAAAACCACCATCGTGTGTAATCTGGCGGCGATTAGTGCATCGCGCGGGCGTAAAACCCTGGTGGTTGATCTCGACCCGCAATGCAATACCAGCCAGTACCTGCTGGGCAGCCAGGACACGCCCGCCCCGAGCAGCATTGCCGACTTTTTTGAAGGCACTTTGGGGCGCAGTCTCAAAGCCGCAGATTTGCGCCCGCATATTGCGCAGACGCCCTTTGACAACCTTCATGTGGTCGCGGCCCATCCGGATCTGGAGCACCTCATCGTCAAGCTGGAATCGCGCCAGAAGATTTACAAGCTGCGCAATGCGCTGAGTAAACTCAGTGACTACGATGAAATCTACATCGATACGCCGCCGGCGCTGAATTTTTACAGCCGCTCGGCCTTGATTGCAGCGGATCGCTGTCTGATTCCGTTTGATTGTGATGATTTTGCCCGTCAGGCTTTGTACACCCTGACCGAGAACATCGAAGAAATTCAGGCCGATCACAATGACGATCTGAGTATCGAAGGCATCATCGTCAATCAGTTCCAGGAACGCGCCAATCTGCCGCAGCGTCTGGTCAAGGAACTTTGCGAGGAAGGCATGCCCATCCTCAAGACCCGGTTGGCCAGCTCCATTAAGGTCAAGGAATCACACGATCAGTCAATTCCGCTGGTCTATCTTGCCCCTTCGCACAAAATCTCCAAGCAATTTCAAGATCTCTACCGCAGCCTGAAGTAAGTGAAAAAATACAACGTTGACGTCGCCATAATCGGCACCGGCCCGGCCGGTGAAGGAGCCGCCATGATGGCGGCAAAGAACCACCTCAGCACAGTGGTGATCGAACGGTATGTCGACGTGGGCGGCGGCTGTACCCACTGGGGCACCATTCCCAGCAAGGCCCTGCGCTACGCCGTCAAGCAGATCAACGATGTGCGACACAATCCGTTGCTGCATTCCTTGCGTCGCCAGATTCGCGTGACCTACCCGGAACTGCTGGAATCGGCCAGCGGCGTGGTCGGGCGCCAGGTTGCGAGTCGTCACCGCGCCTATGAGCGCAACGATGTGCCGATTATCGAGGGCGCTGCGCGGTTCAAGGACAAGCACACCCTGATCATCGAGCATGAGCGGCACAACGTGGCTCAGGTCAAGGCCAAGACAATTGTGATTGCCACCGGTTCGCGGCCGTATCATCCTGAAGGTCTGGATTTTGACCATCCGCGCATTGCCGACAGTGACACCATTTTGAAACTGCAGGAGCACCCGCGTTCCATCACGATTTATGGGGCGGGTGTTATTGGTTGCGAGTACGCGTCGATATTCGCCAATCTGGGTATCAAGGTGAATCTGGTCAATACCCAGGGTCGCCTGCTCTCATTCATGGATGAAGAGATCAGCGAAGCGCTGTCCTACCATCTGCGGGATCAGGGCATCACCATGCGCCACAACGAGGAATACTCGCATGTGGAAGCGCGTGAACACGACGTGGTTCTGCATCTGAAATCCGGTCGCAGGCTCAAATCTGATGTACTGCTTTGGGCCAATGGTCGAACCGGAAACTCGGCCGGCATGGGGCTTGAGGAATTGGGTATGCCGATCAATTCGCGTGGCCAGCTGACCGTCAACGAGGCGTACCAGACCGAAATTCCGCATATTTATGCGGTGGGCGACATCATTGGCTACCCTGCCCTGGCCTCCAGTGCCTACGATCAGGGCCGATTTGCCATGTCGCATCGCCTTAATCCTGATCGGGTCAATCAGTTGTTCGACCTGATGCCGGCCGGGATTTACACCATCCCCGAGCTGTCCTCAGTCGGACGAACGGAACAGGAACTTGCCGCCGCCAACGTGCCTTACGAGTCGGGTTACGCCTATTTCAAACATTTGGCACGTGCTCAGATGGCCGGTGAAACCGTGGGTATGCTCAAGCTGATATTTCATGCCGACACGCGCGAAGTTTTGGGGGTGCACTGCTTCGGTGACCGCGCCTCGGAAATTATCCATATCGGGCAGACCGTCATGGCCACGCAGGATGGCGGTCCTGGGCTGGATTATTTCATTGAGACCACCTTCAACTATCCGACCATGGCAGAAGCCTATCGCGTGGCGGCGCTCAACGGGATGAATCGACTGGCTTAAGCCGGGCTCAATCCGGGCCGGGGATTATTCCCCGGGCCTGGGGCCATTGCGTTTGGCGTCCTGCCACCAGGCTTCGAGTTCATCCAGAGTGCAATCGTCCCAACTGCGCTGGTGTTCCGACAATTTGTTCTGCACGTGACGCAAACGCCGTATGAATTTGTCGTTGACTCGGTTCAAGGCCTGCTCGGGTGACAAATTCAGGAAGCGCGAAAAGTTGACCAGCATAAACAGCAGATCGCCGAGTTCATCTTCCATGGCCTGGGCATCACCGCTGTCCACCGCTTCGCGAAACTCGCCCAGTTCTTCGCTGAGCTTGTCCCACAGTGGTGCCAGATCGGGCCAGTCGAAGCCCAGTTTGGCCGCGGCCTGCTGTAGCCGTCGCGCCTCACTCAGCGGTGCGCTGGTGTCAGCCTGATGCTCAGACCAGTTCATGCGCTTCGAACAGCTGTTGCAGGTTGTAGAGCATGCCCGCGGTGGCGCCCCAGATGCGGTAGTGCTTGTAGTTGAGTTCGTAGTACTTCAGGCCCAATCGCCCGAGTTTACGCATCTGGTAATTGCGTCTTTCCAGCGCGAATGACAATGGCAGTTCGAACACCTCGGCCACTTCGTCGGAGTCGGAATGAACCGGCGCATCCGCATCGACCAGGGCCACCACCGGGGTCACTCTGAACTTGGAAATGGTCGGGTAGTCGTCGAGATAGCCAATTACGCGGACGGCGCTGGGCGCCAGATCAATCTCTTCCTGGGCTTCGCGCAGGGCGGTGCCAACCGGAAAGTCATCGCCTTCATCACGACGACCGCCGGGGAAACTGATTTGTCCGCCGTGAGCGCGCAAGTTTTCCGAGCGCACGGTCATGATGATGCTGGGGGCATCCTTGTTGCGGACCGCGACCAGCACGCTGGCCGGGCGCAGACGCTTGGTCCAACGCTTTTGCAGCACATAATCCAGGCCCAGCGGCAGTTCCCAGCGTGCCAGACGCCGTGGGTGGTCCGCGTGGGTGTCTTCCAGTACGTCTTCGAGACGACTAACCAGCTGGGTGCGAATCACGCCAGGCTGGCCAGCCAGCTGTCCAGTTTGGCCTGGTCGGCAGCAAAACGACGAATCCCATCGGCGAGCTTTTCTGTCGCCATCGCATCGTCATTCAACTCGGCGCGGAAGCGCGCTTCATCGGGAATGTCGAGCGGGTCATCACTGGCCTGATCGGCTCTCAAGCGGGCCTCAACCGTGCTGGTGGTATCAGCGGCCAGTTCATCGAGCAGTTTGGGCGCAATGGTAAGCAAGTCGCAGCCAGCCAGCGCGAGTATTTCGCCGGTGTTGCGGAAACTGGCACCCATCACCTGAGTGGGATAGCCGTTGGCTTTGTACCAGCGATAAATGCGCCGCACCGATTGCACGCCAGGATCCTGCTCTGGCGTTTGCACAGTCAGTCCGTTGGCCACGTGCCAGTCGAGAATGCGACCGACGAATGGTGAGATCAGGGTCACGCCGGCGTCCGCACACTGGCGCGCCTGGGCGAAGCCGAACAACAGCGTCATGTTGCAGCGCAGGCCACGGGATTGCAGCACCCGTGCGGCGCGAATGCCTTCCCAGGTCGAGGCGATTTTGATCAGCACCCGATCCGGGCCAATTCCAGCCGCGGCGTAATCGTCCATGATGCGTTCGGCCGCTTCGATGGTTTTCTGGGTATCGAAGGATGCGCGAGGATCGACTTCGGTCGACACATAGCGCTCCACCGATTTGAGAATCTCACAGCCGAAGCGCACGGTCAGCTTCTCGCGCGCGCGGTCGATGTTGCCGTGACTGGTGGCTAGCGTTTCGCGCGCCCATTCGGTGGCTTGATCGGTGCTGGCTGCGGCCAGAATCAGGCTGGGGTTGGTGGTGGCATCTTTGGGCCGAAATCGACCAATGGCGTCAAGATCGCCAGTGTCGGCAACCAGCGTACTGAGCTGGCCTAGTTGTTCCAGTGCGTTCATAGAGGCAAGAGTTGGGTTCGCGCGACGCCGAAGCGGCGGCATAATGCATTGATGATTGATTCTAGCATCCACCTTGAGACGATCCGGTGACGCCGGACATAGGACATCAACTTGAGCCTGATGATCCTGCCCTTGCGGGTTTGAATCTACCGCTGGCGCACGGCACCACGCGCTGGATCGTACAAAGAGACGCTGGCCAACTCATGCTCAGTGACCGCGAGAACCCGCGCCAAAGGCCGCTGCGGGTTGAGTTCGCCAGTGCGCAAATGCGTAGCCGTATCGCCTCAGGACGCCAGCAACCGCTGGCCCGTGCTTGCGGCCTGCACAAACACCCCGGCGCGTTCATTGTTGATGCAACCGCTGGATTGGGCCGTGATGGCTGGTGTCTGGCCAGCCTCGGGGCGCGCATGCGCTGGTACGAACGCCATCCGGTGATGCACGCCCTGTTGCGCGATGCGCTGGACAACAATCCATCAGAAACGGCTGCGCGAATTGATCTGCGCCACGACGATGGTTGCCAGCTTGACGCGAGCGACGCCGATGCCATATTCCTTGATCCGATGTTCCCGGCGACCGGTCGGCGCGCCGCGCCGGCGCTGGAAATGCAGATCATGCAAAGCGTTGTCGGCCCTGATCAGGATGCAGAACAACTGTGGCAGCGAGCGATGGACAGCGGTGCGCGCCGGGTCGTCCTCAAACGTCCGCCGCGCGGCGCCAAGGTGCGGCTGGCCACGCCGGACATCAGCTTCGGTGGTGGGCGTGTGGTTTACGACGTTTATATGCGCGCTTGAGCTGAGGTCAGGGCCGAAGGTATGGCGCGGCGCATGAGCGTGCTTACAAGGGCTTCAACTGTTCCAGATAGCGATGACCGTTCTGTACGTAATGCGCGGCCTGCATCTTGAGCATGGCGGCGACGTTCGGTGGGTTCTGCTTGACCACTTTGCCCGGTGTGCCCATGACCAATGAGTTGTCCGGGATGTCTTTGCCTTCAGGAATCAGGGCGCCGGCGCCAATGATGCAGTTTTTGCCAATTGTGGCCCGATTGAGAATCACCGCCTGTATGCCGATCAGGGTGTTGTCGCCAATGCTGCAGCCATGCAGCATGGCTTGATGACCAACGGTGACGTCATTGCCCACGATAAGCTTAATTCCCGGGTCGGTGTGCAGCACGGAGCCATCCTGAATGTTGCTGCGCTGGCCAATGATTATGTCGTCATTGTCACCACGCAGTACACAGCCGAACCAGATGCTGGCATCCTGCATCAAATGCACCGAGCCGATGACGCGGGCGTCTTCGGCCACGAAATTGCCACCGTCGAGTTGCGGTGTACGTTCACCCAGTTGGTACAGCATGCTGAATATCTTCCCTTGGCGAAAAGCGTTCATCCTACTCTGCCTGAGTCTGTTTGCGGCGGCTTGCAGCCGCAGTCCGGCGCCTCCGCCATTGCCATATTTGTCCGGCGATGCGGTCATCCTGGCCTTTGGTGACAGCCTCACTCACGGCACCGGTGCGCGCCGCGAACAGGCCTATCCAGCCAGGCTCGGTGAATTGATTGATCGCAATGTGGTGGTGGAGGCCACCCCGGGTGACAAGACCTCCGATGGTTTGGAAAAGCTCGATCAAGCCTTGAGCCGACATGAGCCGGATTTGCTGATTTTGTGCCTGGGTGGCAATGACTTTCTACGCAAGGTTCCGCTCACCGTTACCCGTCGCAACATGGTGAACATGATCGAGATGGCACGTGCGCGTGACGTGCCGGTCATGTTGCTGGGGGTGCCGAGCCCTGCTGTTTTCGGGCTTGATGCGCATCCGCTGTATCAGGAGTTGGCGGCAGAATATGCCTTGCCACTGGAGGATGAAATTCTGGCTGAGGTGCTTGGCAGCAAGAAAACCAAATCCGATCCGATACACCCCAATGCGCAGGGTTACGCCGAGGTCGCCCAGGCCGTTGCTACGCTGCTGCGCGCGAGCGGCGCGCTATAACGTTCAGGCGCGCTCTGCGCGCCGTTGTGCCAGGGTTTTCGCCACCTGGTTGCGCAGGTAGACCGGCTGAAGCTCAGCGGCAGAGCACGCCTGATTCAGGCCCGCATGTGAGGCCGCCAGCGCAACCGCAGCGGCATCCAGCACCAGTCCTGCTGTGGTGACCTTGGCGTAATGCTGTGGCCAGGCTTCGAAGCCCGGACCTGCGCATTGCGGGTTGCCGCTGAGTTGATCAACCAGTGCGTCGGCGGCGAGCAGTTGCAATGGCCCTTCGCGCTGTGGCGTCTCTTCAAGCTGGTAGTGGGCCGCATAGAGCTCATTCATGCGCGCATCCAGGGCGACCCAGGCCGCGCCGCGATGACCCTTGGCGTGCAACCGCCAGGCCAGCGCATCCAGGCTGTTCACCGCAATGCATGGCAGCGTGGTGGAGAGCGCCAGCCCCTGGACATAACCCACAGCCACGCGCACGCCAGTGAAACCACCCGGGCCCACCCCGCAGGCCAGAGCATCCAGTTGCGACCAGGCGCCGAATTCGCCACGCAATTCCTCAACCTGTTGTTGCAACCAGCTGAGGCTGTCACGGGTGTCGTGGTTGACCCGCAGAATCATCTCGTCGTTGCGCATCAGGGCGACCGAGGCCTGACCGTCGGCGGAATCAATTGCCAGCACGTTCATGGACGTACGCCCTCCAGAAAGGCCACGGCTTCGGCCTCATCGTAAATTGGTGTCATGGGTGGCAGACTGCTGAGAAACTGGCGGCCATAGCGCATGCGCTGAATGCGTGTGTCGCCAAGTACCAGCAAGCCGCGGTCACTGACGTCACGAATCAGGCGCCCTGCCCCTTGCTTGAGCGTGAGCACAGCCTGAGGCACCTGAAACTCGAAAAAGGGATTGCGTCCTTCGCGCTCCAGTTGCAGGCTGCGCGCCTTGACCAGCGGGTCTTCAGGTGAGGCGAACGGCAGACGGTCGATCACCACCAGGCGCAGCGCCGCGCCACGCACGTCAACGCCTTCCCAGAAACTCGACGTGCCGACCAGAATAGCGTGTTCATCCGCGCGAAAGGTTTCCAGCAGTTGGGTACGTTCCTGTTCGCCTTGTTCGAGCACGCGGTAACGACCCCATTTGCGCAGGCTGCGCGCATATTCCTCGACCGCGCGCGCACTGGTGCAGAGCCAGAAGCAGCCGCCATCGGAGGCTTCAATCAGTGGTTTTCCAAGTTGCAGCAGTGCCGCCGGATAGGCCCGGTCATTGGGTGGTGGCAATGTGCGTGGCAGCAGCATGCGCGCGTTGTTGGCGTAGTCGAATGGGCTCTGCACATTGAGCGTGCGGCTGTCCTCAAGCCCGAGTCGCTCGGTGAAATGGCGGAACGCGCCCGACACCGACAAGGTCGCGCTGGTTAAGACCCAGGCTCCGCTCTGGCGCGATTGGGCGGTCTGCATGGCTGGAACCACATCCATTGGAATCGCCTGCAAGGTAAAGCCATTGGTCTGACGTTCTGCCCAGCGCACCAGTTCGTCGCCGGGAGGCCCCGGTTGGTCTTCATCAGCCTGGGCGCGCCAGCGCCGCAGGCGGGTCAACACGTTGCCGACCCGGCGCCATGCAGTGGCCAGTTCCGGGCCGCGTCCGGCAAATTCTTCAAGTTGCTTGTTGAGCAGCTCAAAAATATCGGTCAGCGTATCCAGTTCGGCGACGAAATCGGCATCTTTCATCAGATCGTCGATTTCCAGGCGCTGGCGGCTGAATGGGAAGCAGCCCAGCACATGCTGTAGGGCATCACCCATTGCGGCGACTTGATCTTTCAGTTGCGGCATGTCGCCAAAGACGTCCGCCGCCTCGACGATGTCGCGGCCCAGATCGCGGCACTGCCGTGCAGAAATGCCAAATCCGAAGAACTGAGCGAGCACATCGGGAAACTGATGTGCTTCGTCGATGATCACGCCGTCCATTTCGGGCAGCAGTTCACCAAATCCATCTTCCTTAAGGGCCAGATCGGCGCACAACAAATGATGATTGACCACCACCACCTGCGCGCTCTGGGCGCGACTGCGCGCCTTGGCGACAAAGCAGGCTTCATACTCTGGGCATTGTGCGCCCAGGCAGTTTTCGGCGGTTGAGGTCAGCTGGATGCGCATCGGATCCTGATCGCGCAG
>JBFKEC010000140.1:0-8503 GCA_041619315.1 Oceanococcus sp.
CCTCACAGTTACACCTGTGGACGATCCCGCCATCGTCCACGATGCCGCTGCCGCAAACGTGCAAGAAGAAGCTCTGGCCGGCGGCAACATGGATACGCCTGTAACCCCGGTAGCAACGGCAACCGGCTCCGGCGTGATCGAAGATGTCGATGGTCCGCAGCCCGTAGTCACAATTGCCGCACCTACCTCAGGCATGTTCAGCTCCGGTGGGGTGCCCATTCTATGGAGCGGCAATGGCAGTGCTGGCAACCCGCTCATCGGCACCGCTGGCACCAGCGTTATTGCCACCATCTGGATCACTGCGGTCACCCCCGTTGCCGGTGGTTCAGGCAATGAGTACGACTACAACTATCAATTCGATCTGAGTGGCCCGATTGATCATCTGCCCACCATCCAAGGCGAAGAATCCCTGGCCATGGACTTCACCGTCATCGCCAATGGTGACCTGCTGGGTGATACCGGAACGATCACCATCAACATTGAAGACGATGCCCCTGTGGCACAAAACGCCACCGTGCAGCTCAATGAAGACACCAGCGTGAGCATAGATTTGCCGGCGTCTGCTGGCGCAGACGGGGGCTCTGTTACTCACATCGAAGGGCATGCCCTGATCATCAACCCGGCGACCGGGCTCAGCCAGACCATTGCCACTGCCCATGGCAACGTCAGTTTCAACGCCACAACCCAGCAATTCATTTTTGAACCAGATGCACAATACGCAAGTGCCGACACTGACGATGATGCTTTCAGCTACACCGTGACAGACGCGGATGGTGATGCTGCCCACGCCAGCATCAGCCTGGACATCGTCCCGACATCAGATCCGCCTGTGGCCGTTACGCTGAACAACGCCAGCGTAGACATCCAGAACAACATACAAACGATTGTGCTCAACGAACAGATCGGCGAACTCGCTGGCGATGGCAATATCAGTGGCACTGCGGACTATGACTACCAGGATACGATAAGCACAACGGTCAGCTTTGGCTCCGAATTTGCCAATCAAATTATTACCGTTACGCTCACCTCAACCGTCTCCGGCTCCTGGAACTTTGACGGCCCCGGCGGCTACTACGAGGACAATTGGGGCGTTTCGGTCAATGGCGATCCGGTGGCCGTTTTCTTCTATAACGCCACCTTGAACGGCGACCAGCCAACCAGCGTGGTCGATCTCGGCAACGGTGTGACTGGCTACTATTACGGCGATCCGTCCTCGACCAATCAAAACTTCACCCTCCAACATTCCCCTCAGATTCAGGTGCAACTGGATGAAAATGGTGACGCGTTGCTCACCTTCGGCGCACAAACCACCGAGCAGAGTGAATCGGTAGTCATTGAGATGGTCGAAGCCGACCTGGGGGCCACCTATACCTACACGCTCGATCTGCAGGCCGCCTTGGGTGATGACAACTTCGACGGTTCTGAAGAGCTATCCATCCTTATCGATGGCGTGCCCGATGGCGGAATTGTTGAGTTGCCTAGCGGCAGCGGGTTGACGTTGACTGATAACGGTGACGGATCCTGGCTTGTCACGGCACCGGCTGGCGCCAACAGCATCGCCAGTACTATTGATATGCGGGTTACCCAGGCCCCATCAGAAGGCCCACCGGATTTCACGCTGACCTTGACCTCACAGGCCACAGAAGCCAATGGTGATGTCGCACAAGCCACACCAACCACGTTTGAAGTGGTTGATGGGGCCATTGTAACGAGCACCGCGCCGCTCTCAACAAAAGCATTTAGCATGGACGAAGCGGATTTCGATTTGCTCGGCTCCGAGACTTTCGACTGGAATCTGGCCGAAATGGATCGCGACGCCCCGCAGAATTTCGATGGCCCTAGCCAAAGCAATGGACAGGTAGCACTCAATCTTTCCGACCTGCTGCAGGGCGAAAACGAAGACAACCTCTCGGACTACCTGCACCTGGAAGTCAATGGCGCCGATACGGTAATCAGTATCAGCAGTGATGGTGCTTTTGCCGATGGCTATGCGCCTGAACTTGCGGATCAGCAATTCATACTGGAAGGTCAGGAAGTTAGCCTGTCCGGCCAGTTTGGCAGCGACCTGCAAATGATTCAGGATTTACTTAACAAAGGCGGCCTGAACGCAGACTGAACCTTGATCTCAGGACAAAAAGCATGACCACCAATCAGTCAGATGCCAGCCACGTCTATATCCGGCGCGGGAACAAGGGCGAAATCGTATCACTCAGCCTGCAGGATGACCCTCAGCACCCCGAGGCAATCCTGCGGGAAGCCGATGAACTGCAAGACTTCTTGCAGCAAATCGCCAGCACCTCGAACCTCGCGCGCTCGGATCAGGACATGGCACGCGTACTCGAAGATTTGATTGAAATCCTGATTGATAAAGACGTGCTGCGCATCACCGATCTGCCCGAAGCTGCTCAATCCAAATTGCTCCATCGACGCCGGATGCGTACATCGCTAAGCGGCAGCATGCTGATCGATGATGAACGCCTGATCTAGCTCAGGCGGATGATCGGTCCGGTCAAGGCATCGACCCCCAGAGAAATCAGGCAGGCGCGATCCTGCTCGTTCGCAACGCCTTCGGCGATGGTGTGCAAACCTACGGAGTGAACCAGTGTACAAACACCACGAATGAAACTCTGGTTGTCCGCACTGTTTGCAATTCCGCTGCTTAAAGACGCATCGAGTTTCAGATAACTCAAACCAAGATCATGCATTTCCGCAATGCGTGCGAAGTCTGGCCCCGCGTGCTTCAGCCCCACACCGCAGTGCAACGGCTTTAAGGCCATACAGAAACTGCGGAATTCTGCCAGATGATGCAGCGCCCCATGTTCGGCAATATCCAGGCACAGCTTGGCCGCAATATCCGGCTGTTGCTGCAGCCGGGCCACCAGCGCTTCAGTGAATGCAAGGTCACAGATGGCTTCGGTCGACAGATTGATCGCAACGCGACCGCCCGTTTTTTCGATCTGCTGCATCGCGACGTCAACCACCAGCTTGTCCATTCGCACACTCCAGCCCAGGCGCGCCACCCAGGCCACAAAAAAGCCGGCAGGCAAATCTTCGCCGCCTACACGCAAACGCGCCGGGCACTGCTGATGAACAAGCTCACCACTCGCGCTGAGCACAGGAAACGGCTGCAGCTTGAGACTCTCGGGTTGCAACGATCGCTCCAGCAGGCCGCGCCATCCACTCAAATCGGTGGGCAATGAGGTATCAGTCGCACACTCCGCGTCCTTGATGATCAACCGCCCGGTTTCCTGAGATTGGGTCACCGCGGTATCCACACGAGAAAGCAGCTGCGCGCGGGTTTCGCCGGGCCTGAAGCTGCTGGCCCCGGCCGGCATTTGCAGGCTGGCCTGCTGGCCTGCCGACAACAACTGCGTCACTTCGGCCGCAAACAACTGCGCAGTTGCCTTTACATCCGTCTCACCTGGCGCGAGCAACGCAATGTCGGTTCCGCCAAGTCGCCCGGCACTCCAGCGACTGCTCCGTTGTGCGGCAAAGCTATTTAACTTATCACCCAGACGCGCCAGCAACTCGTCAGTCGCGGCATGGCCGAACTGACGATTCAAATCCTCCAAAGACTCAAGGCGCAGTATCACCAGCACACCGGTAGCCTGTTTGGTGTCTTGACCCAGAGCACTGTCGAGCTGATCCATGAATGCTTTACGGGCAACCAGTCCGGTGACCGGGTCACACTGCGCCTTGCGCAGCAGCTCTTCCACCCGGCCAGATTCCTTGGACAACATTTCCCGCACCCGTCCGGACAAGGTGTTCATAGCCCGTACCAAACGCCGGAATTCCACGGTCGCAGGTTCCCGGGTAATCACGAACTGGCGCTCACCTATCGCTTCGGCCTGCTCCACCACGCTGGTGAGCGGCTTCAGAATGGCGCGCAACAAAATGCTGCCCATCAGGCAGGACAACAGCGCCACCGCGAGAAACCAGAACAACAGCTTGCGCGATCCCTGCCATAGACTGGCATATGCAAATCGGTCGTGGCTGTTCAAATGCAGGGTGCCGAACTGGCGCCAACCATCCTGAATCTGCGCAACGCCAGGGGGTACGTCAATCGGGAACAAGCTGACAAACCAGCTGGGCGCACCGCCCTGCGTGCTGGACACCAGACTGGTCCGTTCGATCAGCACGTCGCCCTGCGGATCGGTCAGGCGAATCAAACGATAGTGACCAGCATCAAACTGCGCGGCCAGCAACAGCTCAAGCGTGACCATATCTTTGGGCATCTGCGACATGGACAATGCCAGCGACGTGGCGTTGTCGAGATTTTTCACCCGCAACTGCTGTTCCATGTAGATCTTGGCCGACCAAGTCGAAACCGCAAAGGTCCCGGCGAAAGCCAGGATCAGGATCAGCACAATGGCAAGCCATAGCCGGCGATTCAGAGTCATGTTAAGTCCCCTTGATGGGCGAGCTGTTGTTCATCGAAAGCCCTCTTCACGCAGACGCCGCAAAAGGTCTCGCCATCGAGACAGGCGCATCGTTGGATCGTTTGAAGCCAGCTGTCCACCCGCCCACAGCCCGGCGTCGTTAAAGCTGAATACCGGAATGAGGTCCGGGCGCTGGGAACCTGGCAAGATGTCTCCGACCAGGTTATCCAGAATAAGAGGGTCAGCCGAAGGCGTGCTGAAATAACCGGCCACCATGTGCGCCTGTGCACGTTCGCTACCCGCCGTTGCACGGTTGGCTTTGACGTAGATCAGGCGCAGTTTTGATGCCGGAACCCCCAATGCTTCAAGGGTCACGAATTTGGCGATAGTGAAGTCTTCGCAGTCGCCACGGCCTTGCGCCAGGGTTTCCAGCGGCGTCGCCCAGTAGTCATCCTGGCCCCAGATCTGCAGATCGTCCTCGAATTGCACTCTGGAATTGAAGAATAAATTGACCCGAAAAAGTTTGTCCGACTCGCTCAGGTCGCGCGCGGCGTCCACCATCTGGACCCACTCCAGAACGGCCTGCTGGCCCTGCGCACCGAAGCGAGCCTCGGACTGTTGCAGCAAGCGATCATAGGTTTTCGCACCATCACGACTATAGGCCGGCAAAACACCGGCCACGAGCACAACAACAAGGCTCAGCAGAACGCTGACGTAACTGCGCTTGCCCACGTGATGGACTCGCCTTTGCAATTCAACTCCAGCATGCGCGCAAACCAGTTTCCTGCGGTTGCCATAGGTCACGTCGCAGTATAGCTTCTCAGGTAGACTGGGAACGAATAACAGCAGTCAGTTGCTATAGCGACACGTAGGCACTTGAATGGGGAACAAGAGTATGAATCGAGGCTTACTCGGTCGGGGGATTTGCACGCTATTTATTCTCGCTGTGCACGCTACCAGCGCACAGGCCAATGAGACTCTACCCACAACGGCCAAATCGGCAGCCGCATTAGCGGTCACACTGAACCCCGAGGTCCAGGCCGCCTGGCATGCCTTGCTCGCTGCTGAAAACGCCAAAGACGTGGCGCGTGGCGGGTATTACCCAAAGCTCGATCTGAATGCCAGTCTCGGGCGGCAAGAATATAACTACGACCCCACCAACACCGAAGCAGAGTACGACCAGCGCGGCGTTTCGCTGACCCTGACGCAAATGCTGTGGGATGGCCTGTACACGCGCAACGAAGTACGTAGCCGCGATCACACAAGGCGCGCACGCTACTTCGAAGTTCGCGACACCGCACAAACAACCGCTCTGGAAGCCTACAGGGCCTACCAGGACGTGCAGCGCTATCGCCGATTGGTAGAGCTGGCGCATAAAAACCATGAAAGCCACCGCAGAATCCACGATCAGATTTCCGACCGCGTTAAAGCCGGAATTAGTCGTTCAGTAGATCTTCAACAGGTATCCGGCCGACTCGCACTGGCACAGTCCAACCTGATCACCGAAACCGCCAACTTGCATGATGTCAGCGCCCGCTATGAGCGCGTGATTGGTGCACCGCCTGCCGCAGTGCTGGCCGAAGCGCCGGTGTTTGACCAGGGCCTGCCGGGCACCATAAACGCAGCCTTGCGTGAGGCCTATAGCCTGCACCCCTCGCTACACGCCAGTGTCGAAAACATACAGGCCAACCAACGTTCTATCAGCAGTGCGCGGGCCAGCTACTCGCCACGTCTGGATATTCAGTTGAGCACTGAGCATGGCAGCGACCTCGACCGAACCACAGGTCGGTCGGATGACCAGGTCGCCCAACTGGTCCTCAGCTACAACCTGTTCAATGGCGGGTCTGACAAGGCCCGCATCGCCCAGGCACAAAACGAAACCCTGCGCGCCGAGGACCTGCGCGACCTCGCCTGTCGCAATGTCAGACAAACGCTGCGCATTGCCTACAACGACAGCGTGCGCCTGCAAGAACAGCTGCGCCACCTGGGCGTGCACCAGGTCACAACAGAACAGGCCGTATCGGTTTACCGCGATCAGTTTTCACTCGGCCAACGCACCCTGCTGGACCTTCTGGATACGGAAAACGAGGCTTTTGAAGCCCAACGTGCCTACATCCATGCCGAGTTTGATCGCGCGATTGCTCTGGCCCGCACTCAAGCGGGTCTCGGTCAGTTGATGGCAGCGCTGGGACTCAGCCGCAATGATCTGGATCAGGCTGGCGAAGACATCGAGCCCAACGCATCATCCTCGCGCACCCCGCTGTGCCCGCTGCAACAGGACAAGCTGCTACCGCAGGCGCCCAAGGCCATGCCGGTGTCCACCGCACCACCTGCAGCGCCGGTTGTCGTGGACTCGGACATGGATGGTGTTCGCAACAATATTGATCTGTGCCCGCAGACCCCTCGCGGCACGCCCGTCAACGAAGTTGGCTGCGAGAAGGCCAAACCGATCGTACTCAACGGCATCAGGTTCCGTCTGAGTTCTTCGGAATTGCTGCCACAATCACGTACGGTACTGGATCGTGCAGCCAGTACGTTGCAAGCCAACAAAGGATTGCGTGTCGAGATTCAGGGCCACACCGATGCCAGCGGTGACGCAAGCTACAACCAAACGCTATCCGAGCAACGTGCCCAGTCCGTGGTCCGCTTCCTGGTGAACAAAGGCGTAGCCCAACAGCGCCTGATCGCCAAGGGTTATGGCGAAAGTCGGCCCATCGCAAGCAACGCCGATGCCGATGGTCGGCAGAAGAACCGCCGCGTCGAGTTCCACATCATCAACGCGGCCCCGTAGGCAACTTCGACGGGAACAGTTCTCAGCGAGGCGTCAGTGCAGTGGCATTAAGGCCCACTGCCACTGCACCTACACTTCAGCAAACGCAGCACCACGCAAGCGCGGGTATGCGGCGAGCAATGTCAGTGCACGCATCACCACATAGCACACGAAAGACAACCACAGCGCGGTGGTTGAAAGGTCTGCGCGGAACAGCATGTAGCACAGTGCAAAACCCAGCACGGACACAATCGATGCATCACGCATGGCGGCTGTACGTGAGGCTCCAATGAAGATGCCATCCAGCTGAAACGCCGCAAACGAGAGCGCCACGTAGCTTGCGGCCCACGGCAGCGCGAGGCTTGCCTGGGCCTGAACCTCGGGCAGATCCGTCAGACCCGCGATGACAACATCGCCGAGCACAAATAGCAGCAGCGCAATCCAACAGGCGGTCAGTGCTGACAGACAGGACGAGCGCAGTACTGCCGCATCAAACACGTCCTGACGACGCGCCCCTATGGCCTGTCCAATCAGCCCTTCGGCCGCAAAGGCAAAACCATCGAGAAAAAACGCACTGAAGCTGATCAGTTGCAAAAGCACATGATTGGCCGCCAGTACCGCGTCTCCGAAACGCGCGCCGGCATTGGTGAACGCGGCAAATGCACCGAGCATAAACAGCGTGCGAATCATCAAATCCCGGTTTGCACTGAACATCTCGAACAACGCGTCACGCTGCAAAATACGCGACCAATTGCGCAAGTCCTCAGTATCGCAACGACGAGCCCGCACACGCACTGCAAGCACATACAGGGCGAAACCCAAGGTCAACCATTCGGCCAGCACCGTGCCCAGCGCAATGCCCTGCACCCCCCAGCCCAGGGCGCCGGCAAACAGCACATCAAGCGCGATATTCGAACCGTTTAAAAGCAGCTGTATGCGCAGAACATCTGAGGTGCGGCCAATACCGATCAACCAGCCGGTGACCACATAACCCGCCAACGCCGCCGGCGCGCTCCAGATCCGAATCATGATGTAGCCGTGCGCACTTGCTTCCACCGCCTGCGACGCATCAAACGCGTTCAGTGCCAACCAGGTCAGGGGGATCTGGGCGCTCACCAGCAGCAGGCCTATTGCAGCGCCCAGCAACAGCCCACGTTGCGCCACGGCACGCTCCTCTGCACTGTCGCCCTGCCCGGCCGCGCGTGCGACAAATCCGCTTGTGCCCATGCGCAGAAAGCCAAAGGCCCAGAACAGAAAACTGAATATCAGAGCGCCCAGAGCAATTGCCCCAAGCTCATGCGACTGCCCCGTATGTCCAATGACGGCGGTATCCACAAGTCCGAGCAAGGGCGTC
>JBFKEC010000141.1:0-8431 GCA_041619315.1 Oceanococcus sp.
CCGTGATCCACTGACTGCGCCCATCTGGCAGCGCGCTGCGCCCATCCAGGCTCATGGCCAGCTTCATGCGCACCCATGGCCGTCCGCCACGCATGCGGCGGTGAAAGCCCGGATTCAGCGCCTCAGCCTCGTTGCCAAGCAGGCCTGCGGTCACTTCAACACCCGCACTGCGCAATGCCGCCGCGCCGCCCTCAGCGCCGCTGGCATCGGCGGCGGCAAACACCACGCGTTTGATGCCGGCCTTGATCAAGGCCTGACTGCACGGGCCGGTTCGCCCCTGATGGTTGCACGGCTCCAGACTGACATAGGCGGTCGCACCACGCGCGCGCTCACCGGCCATGGCCAGCGCATTGACTTCGGCATGGGCTTGTCCGGCGCGTTGATGCCAACCTTCGCCAACAATCACATCACCGCGAACAATGACGCAGCCAACTTGCGGATTGGGTGCGCAACTCAAGCGCCCTCGCCCGGCCAGGCGAATCGCCCGGGCCAGAAACTGGCCGTCACGCAACATTATTTCTTACCCGTTTCGAGTTCGATCAGGCTGAGCTGACGACGTCGCAATTCCGGGTCGGGTTCTACTTCCAGGCTCTCGATTTCGCGCCGGAACTCCTCAACATCCTTGAAGTTCTTGTACACCGCGGCAAACCGCACGTAAGCCACATGATCAAGTTCCTGCAGCTCTGCCATGACCCAGTTACCGATCAGGCTGGCCTCGACTTCGCGCTCACCGGTGGTCCGCAACTTGTGCTTCACATGGGTGACAGCCGCTTCAACCTGATCGGCCGAGATACGCGTCTTGGCCACCGCATGATTGATCCCGCGACGCAGCTTTTGCTCGTCAAACGGCTGCACCACACCACCGCGCTTGCGAATCAGCGGCATGACCAGTTCAGCGCTTTCAAACGTTGTGAAACGCTCTCCGCACTGGCCACATTCGCGCCGTCGGCGCACCTGGAATCCTTCCGCAGCAAGCCGCGAGTCTACGACTCGGGTATCAGGCTCGCTGCAGAAAGGACATTGCAAAGTGTGGAAACTCCAGCCGCTGGCGGCTTAGCCGTAAACCGGGAACCGGGCACACAACTCGCCGACCTGAGCACGCACTGAGGTCACTGTGGCTTCGGCATCACCCGCCTGCAAGGCGTCCAGAATGTCGCAAATCCAGCCTGCGATCTGGGTCATTTCAGCTTCCTTGAAGCCGCGCGTGGTGCCAGCCGGTGAACCGATACGCAGCCCGCTGGTCACGAACGGCGAGCGCGGATCATTGGGTACGGCATTCTTGTTCAGCGTGATATGGGCCTGACCCAGCGTTTCCTCGGCATCTTTGCCGGTCACTTCACGGCCAATCAGATCAACCAGGAACAGATGATCATCGGTACCGCCGGAGACCACCTTGTAGCCACGCTCGATCATCACATCCGACATCGCCTTGGCATTCTTGAGGACCTGCTGCTGATACTCGGCAAATTCCGGTTTCAGGGCCTCACCAAAGGCCACGGCCTTGGCAGCAATTACATGCATCAATGGGCCACCCTGCTGACCAGGGAACACCGCTGAATTGAGTTTCTTGTGCAGATCTTCGTTGTCTTCGGCCGACAGAATCAAGCCGCCACGAGGCCCGCGCAGGGTCTTGTGCGTGGTGGTGGTCACGACATGCGCGTGCGGCAACGGGCTGGGATATGCCCCGGTCGCGACCAGACCGGCCACATGGGCCATGTCGACCATGAACCAGGCGCCAATTTCGTCGGCCAAAGCGCGCATGCGGGCCCAGTCAACGTGGCGTGAGTAGGCCGAAAAACCACCCAGAATCATTTTCGGCTTTTCACGTCGGGCTGCTTCTTCCAGCGCATCGTAATCGATCTCGCCGGTTTCCGGATTCAGCTCATAGGCAATCGGCTGATACAGCTTGCCGGAGAAATTGACCGGCGAGCCGTGGGTCAGATGGCCGCCATGGGCGAGCGAGAAACCGAGAAACTTTTCACCCGGTTTGAGCAGTGCGAGAAACACCGCAGCATTGGCCTGTGCGCCGGAATGCGGCTGTACATTGGCGAATTTTGCGCCAAACAGCTTTTTGGCCCGTTCACGCGCCAGATCTTCGGACTTGTCAACGAACTCGCAGCCACCGTAGTAGCGACGGCCCGGCAGACCTTCCGCATATTTGTTGGTCAGGACCGTGCCCTGCGCCTCCATGACCGCCGGCGAGGCGTAATTCTCGGAGGCAATCAGCTCGATATGCTGTTCCTGGCGCTTGGCCTCGGCATCGATGGTGGCAAACAGTTCCGGATCGGCTTCGGACAACGGCGGGAAATTCACGTACACGGGCGGTCAATCTCTCTCTATCAGGTAATTTGCAGCATGCGCTGTAGTGCCAGACGCGCCGGTTCGGCGACCTCGGCAGGCACGCGGATCTGGTTAACGATCTGGCCAGCGACGAGGTTTTCCAGCGTCCAGGCCAGGTGTTGCGGGTCAGTGCGGAACATGGTCGAGCACATGCACACCACAGGCGACATGAACTGCACATGAACCCCTTTGGGTTTCATTTCGTGGTGCAGGCGGTTGACCAGATTGAGTTCGGTGCCGACCAGCCAGGTGGTCCCGGGCTCGGAGGCACGCACGGTTTTCAGGATCGCTTCGGTGGAACCGACCACATCCGATTTCTGGCACACCTCGAAACTGTTTTCAGGGTGCGAAATGACTTTGCCGTTGGGCTCGCGCTCACGGAAACGGTCGATGTGTTCCGGCTTGAACATCTGATGGACTGAGCAAAAGCCCTTCCACAGAATGATCTTGGCCGCCTTGATCTGCTCAACAGTGAGGCCGCCCTGGGGCTTGTCGAAGTCCCACACAACCATCTCTTCAAGCGGAATCCCCATGCCGAATCCGGTGTTGCGACCCAGATGCTGATCAGGGAAGAACAGCACTTTCTCACGCTGGGCGAACGACCACTCCAGTATGCCTTTGGCATTGGTTGAGGTGCACACCACACCACCGTGGCGGCCACAGAAGGCTTTCAGATCAGCGGCGGAATTGATGTAGGTCACCGGGGTGACGGTTTCATCCGGGTCAAGCACTTCGGACAACTCGGCCCAGGCCCGTTCGACATTGGCCAAATTGGCCATATCTGCCATCGAACAACCGGCTGCCATGTCGGGCAGAATCACGCTCTGCTCCGGCCGGGTCAGAATGTCCGCGACCTCAGCCATGAAATGCACACCGCAAAATACGATGTAATCGGCATCCGATTCGGCCGCTTCACGCGACAGTTTGAGCGAATCACCGGAATAATCGGCGTGCTGAAAAACCTCGTCACGCTGATAGTGATGGCCCAGAATCGCAAGGCGATCACCCAGTGCGGCTTTGGCCGCAACAATGCGGGCCTCGCAACTGGCGTCGTCAAGCGTGTCAAAATCCTGAATGGCAAGTGATGCAGTCATGGCGTCACCTCATACGTCCTTGCCGAAAAAGTCGGCTATCTATTTTCGCCCAAATCACCGCGCAACGCACATCCGCGCGCGCGGTTGCGATTATTCGGCGGGCGCTTCTTGCGGGCTGGGATTGACCAGCAGTTCGATACTGCCGCTGACATCAAGCTCTTGCGTGTCCTGATCGAAATAGCGCGCAGTGATGGTCACGCTCTGGTCCATCTCTTCGGTCATGACGCTGACAACACCGCGTCCGCCGGACTGGTTGCCAACATAGGCAATCGACGGATCTGAAGAGGTCCACACCACCAGCGTGGTGACATCCTGCGTGGCTTGCGCCTGACCGATGCCGATATCGGCAATCGCACGCAGCTCGGTCAACTCGCCGGACACCGGCTCGCCGCTCTCGACCTCTACGTTCAGCGCGTAGATTTCAGCCACTTCGATTTCGACTTCATCGTCCTCGGCCACTTCTTCACTGCCGACAATCAGCTCGGTCAGCGGCGCTTCGTCAGGGCCATCACCGCCTGTGCGCAGTGCCGAAACTTCAACCAGACCATTGGAGACCGAAGAACTCAGGGCCAGGCCGCGCGAACCATTGGTATTGAGAACCGAAGCCAGGGCCGGTTCATCTGAGGTCCAGACCACATCACGGGTCAGATCCCAGGTCACATCGCCATCCGGCCCGCTGAAATCACCGCTCACGCTGAACGCCAGGTTGGAACCCTGCAACATCAGGGCGTCCTTGGGCTGTATGTCCAGCGAAGCCGGGTCCAGTGTCACGTCGAGTACGTTCATGGTGACCGCCGGGGTCACGGTTTCGTCGCCTTCAACTTCGCTGTCCGGATCATACGTCGCGGTGATCTGTGCGCTCAGCCCGCCCGCTTCGATCAACGAGGTCATCACGCCCGTGCCACGCAGCGCGGCAAAGCCAACCTCTTCGTCATCGAACTCAAACGCGACACGACTGGTCATGTCCTGGGTAAAGCCACCACTGAAAGTGCCGATTGCACGCAGTGCATAACTGGCATCCGGCGGGACCGAAAATTCCGACAGTTCGCTATCGCGATCATCGGCGCTGACCAGGGCGATGCTTTGCAGCGTCTGATTCAGCACGGTGATATCCGTGGCCACGGTGGTGTCGCAGAAATCAATGCGAAACTCGACCTGATCCACCCCTTCAGCGTCAGCGCGGGCGCTCAGCAGCCCGGTGTCGCTGTCGATAGTGCTGGCCGAGCTTTCGTCATCTTCGCCCACCACGCTCCACTGGCCCAGACTGGAGAAGTCCGAAGCCTGCAGGAAGGTTTCACCATGCAGCACGCCGGTGGCGCTCATGAACACGCTCTGGCCTTGAATCAGGGTCTGATTTTTCGGCGTGATGCTCAGATCTGTCTCGCTCACCGTGACTTCGATCGAATCTTCAAAATCCAGATAGCTGACCGTCAGTGTCGCGGTGCCGGGTGCAACGGGCAGCGCCACACCGGGAACAAAGAACTGATCATCCGAGGCCGGATAGTCACCGTTGCTCACCTCCAGAACGGCAGGATTGCTGGATGACCAAGTCGCCCGGCTGGAGAAATTGGAAGCCGTGCCGTCGCTAAAGGTCAACACAGCGCTGGGCGTATTGATCTGGCAACGGAACATCTCGCCACTTTCCGCATCGCCGTTAACGAAGATTTCCAGGCTGGTCGGCCCGTTACCATCGCCAACATTGCCGCAGGCAGAGAAGAGCACCGCCGACGCGAGGCCGACGGGCAGAATCAGGTGATTAGCTGTTGCTTTCATCAGTCTTTGCTTTGGCTCGCAGGCGTATACCCAGTTCACGCAATTGCGCATCGCTGGCCTGACCTGGAGCATCTGTGAGCGGGCAGCTTGCGGACTGCGTCTTGGGAAATGCAATGACGTCACGGATGGACTCCGCAGCGCACATCAGCATGACCAGACGATCCAGGCCAAAAGCAATACCGCCATGTGGCGGGCACCCATATTTCAGCGCGTTCAGCAGGAAGCCGAACTTCTCCTGCGCCTCTTCGTTGCTGATTCCCAGTACATCAAACACGGCCTGCTGCATTTCCGCCGTGTGAATACGTACTGAGCCACCACCAATTTCATTCCCGTTCAACACCATGTCATAGGCTTGGGACATGGCGCTACCGGGATCGTTCCGCAGCGCCTCTGGCTGCGGGTCCGAAGGTGCCGTGAACGGATGATGCAGCGCCTGCCAGCGCTTACCATCGCCATCCCACTCGAACATCGGCCAGTCTTCCACCCACAACGGTGCCCAGCCTTCGGCGGTCAGACCCAGGTCCTTGCCCACTTCCAGGCGCAGCGCGCCCAGTGCGGCATTGACCACAGAGGCCTTGTCCGCGCCAAAGAACAGCAAATCGCCATCTTCGGCTGCGGTGCGCTCAAGAATGCCTTTGACCGTGGCTTCCGGCAGGAACTTCAGAATCGGCGACTGCAGGCCTTCCAGCCCATCGGCAATCGCATTGACCTTGATGTAGGCCAGTCCTCTGGCTCCGTAGCGCCCGACGTACTTGGTGTAGTCATCTATGTGTTTGCGGGTCAGGCGGTTGCCCTGCGGCACACGCATCACCGCCACGCGTCCATCCGGGTCGGCAGCCGGGCCAGCGAACACCTTGAATTCCACGCCCTGCATCAGATCGGCCACTTCGACCAATTCCAGCGGGTTGCGCAAATCCGGCTTGTCCGAACCGTAGCGCTGCATGGCTTCGGCATACGACATGCGCGGGAACGGATCCGGCAGTTGCACGTCCATGACGTCGGCAAACAGCTCGCGAATCATGCCTTCCATGCGCTGCTTGATGTCTTCCTCGCTGAGGAAGGAGGTCTCGATATCCAGCTGGGTGAATTCCGGCTGACGGTCGGCGCGCAGGTCTTCGTCACGGAAGCAGCGCGCAATCTGGTAGTACAGATCCATGCCGCCCATCATGAGCAACTGCTTGAAAAGCTGCGGGGACTGCGGCAGCGCGAAAAACTCGCCCTGATGGGTGCGGCTGGGGACCAGATAGTCACGCGCACCTTCTGGCGTCGCCCGGGTCAGAACCGGGGTTTCGACTTCCAGATAGCCACGATCTTCAAGATGGCGACGCAGATAGCCGATGACCTTGGCGCGCAGGCGCATGCGTTGCTGCATCACCGGGCGGCGCAGATCCAGAAAGCGATAACGCAAACGGGTTTCTTCGCCCGCTTCGTCTTCATCGAGCTGGAACGGAACCGGCTCGGAGCGGCTGAGGATTTCCATCGACAGCGCATAGACTTCGACCTCACCGGTGCTCAGATCGGCATTCACAGTGCCTTCTGGGCGGCGTCGAACGCGCGCGCGCACCTTGATGCAGAACTCCGAACGCAAGCGCTCCGCATCGGCAAACAGCGCAGGTTCATCCGGATCGAAAACCACCTGCAACAGACCAGTGTGATCACGCAGATCAGCGAAGATCACACCGCCGTGATCACGCCGCCGGTGGACCCAGCCTGAGACGGTGATTTCCTGATCGATCTGTTCCGCGGTGACCGCGCCACAGTAATGAGTTCTATACATGTAGGAATGCTGCGCCAAAAAGCGCGCTAGCTTACGATTTCGCCGCCCGCGCCTCAAGCGCGGCCTTCTCTGGCGTGACCACACCGAGCGTCATAATCATTTGCAGCGCATCCTCGATGGTCATGTCGAGCTCCTGCACATCGCTGCGCGGAAGAAAAACCACAAACCCGGAAGTCGGGTTTGGCGTGGTCGGCACATACACCGTCACAACGTCTCCAGCGCGCGCACTCACAGCTTGCGCAGGATCAGCGGTTTGAAACGCCAGGGTCCAACAGTCACGGCGCGGATACTCAACCAGCAGAACCTTGCGAAAGGTCTGGCTGTCACCCGACATCACCGCGCCGGTGAGTTTCTTGACCCCACCGTAAACCGAACGCACCAGAGGAATGCGCTCCAGCGCCGCTTCACTGACCTCAACCACGCGCCGACCAATGATGTTGGCCACCGTGGCGCCGGTACCGAGCACGATGATAAGGCTGAGCACGATGCCCAGCCCGGGAACATCAAAACCAAACAGCGCTTCCGGACGCCATGCGGCCGGAAGCAGAACCAGCGTTTGATCAAGCAATTCAACAACCAGTCTGAGAACCAGCAGTGTGGCCACCAGGGGTAGCCAAACCAGCAACCCGGCTAATAGCCAGCGGCGCATCAGACCGGTGAATTTCACGCTGTGTCGCTACTGGTGCTGGAGGGTTTCGCGCTCTCCGTGGAGGCCGGCTTGCCCGAATCCCCGGCTAGATTGCGCTTGCCGTCCTTCTTGAAATCAGTCTCATACCAGCCGCCACCCTTGAGGCGGAATGCAGCGGCAGAAACCTTTTTAACCAGGTTGTCACTCTTGCACGCCGGGCACTCGGTCAGTGGGGCATCACTCATCTTCTGCAACGCTTCAAGCTCATGGTCGCAGGCGGTACAACGGTATTCGTAGATCGGCATCAGGTTGTCCTGGAATCAAACTGGCGTGGAAATGGGGCCGGTTGGAGCGTATTCAAGATGTTCAGGCTCATGCCCCGCTCAAACCGGCAACTTGCCAGCAAGCCGCTGGGCCAGCTTGGGAAATATGTAAGAGTTGAGGCCGGCTGCCAGGGCAAAGCGCGGAGCAATGCGCGATGGCCGTTTCTTTACCGCTTTGACGATCCATGCGCCGGCCTGCTCAGCGCTCATGCCGGGCAGTTTGTCGTAAGCCTTGGTTGGCGCAATCATCGGCGTGCGCACGATGGGATAGTGCACGGTGGTGACCGCAATGCCCTTGGACGGCAACTCCGAGGCCAGGCTTTGAGAAAACCCGTCCAGCGCCATTTTGCTGCCGACATAGGCGGCAAAACGCGGAGCGGGCAGCAAAGTACCCCAGGTCAACACATTGATGACATGGCCGTTTTGCTGCTCAAGCATGGCCGGCAGCAGTTTCAGGGTCAGGCGCACGGCAGAAAAATAATTGATCTGCATACAG
>JBFKEC010000142.1:0-8392 GCA_041619315.1 Oceanococcus sp.
GGCGATGCTGCAGGCCGCGTCGGCGAAGATCTGATTGACCTCACGAAAGGTTTCCCAATCGGCTGCGTCGTAGTCAAAGCGTTCCGGAAAGGAATGCAGTATCGGCCAAAGCGCAGCTTTGGAGGTGACCTTGTAAAACGAGTGAACCTGCGCATCGGTCAGGCCGACCTGCGCAATGTTGTAGGCCGCGCCATCAAAACGGATAGCGTCATTGCGAATCAGTTTGCCCTGATCGCCTTCGGCAACCGCGCTCCAGGCCAGCCATGAGCCGCTGTCGAAATACTGAAAGAAGTTACGCAATGTGGGCACGATGCCATTCGGGCTGCGATGCGTCCTGCGCACCGTTTTGCCGTCGATGCGTTGTTCCTCAAAAGGTTGGCGGTGATAGACAACAACAAGATCACTCACGTGGAATCGTCCTTGTTTTCAAAGATATGCAAGGCTTCGAGAATGCCGTCACAACCCAAAGCCTGGGCCCGGTGGATATGCGCGGCGTTGGGCAGTCGTTCAAGTAATGCGGGCTCGGACCCGCCTACGGCAACCGCCTTAAAGCCGGCGCTGAGCATGGCCAGATCATTCAGGGTGTCGCCGGCCACCAGCACCTCATCGGGATTGGCGCCGCGTGCGCTTATAAGGCGTTTGAGGGTTGTGCCCTTGTTGACGCCAGGCGGCAGCACATCGAAATAAATGCCGTCGGAGTCGAGTGGGTCGCAACCAAACTGGCGAACCACCTCACGAGCGGGTTCCAGTACGTGCGGGTCATCGTAGTAATAGGCCAGGCGGTTGGCGCCGAAGCGCTCCTGCAGGCGCAGGCCTGGAAGTGTCTCAAGCACGGCATGGATCGCGGCGCCGCGCGCGCCCCAGCATTCGCGTATCCAGTTCAGGGTGGCGTCGGCGTGAGTGCAGGGGGTGGGGCTGACGATGTCGCAGCCGACATCGCAAATCATGGTGTGGGGCCTTGGCAGGGTGCCGTCGGCGATCAGTTCTTCGACACTGGCGGCGCTGCGACCAGTGACATATAGCAGTTGCCCATCCGGCGGGTGCAGAAACCGTGCCAGCAACATTTCACGCGCCTTGGCGGAACCCGCTAGAAAGGTTCCATCAAGGTCGGTTGCGAGAATCATGTCCCTCTCACCTGAAAACCTGTTGACTTACAAAGCAAAAATGATGCCGATGCCTGTCTGGCAGCGGGTTGCACGCGTCAGTTTGCCTGGGCGCAACGCGCTGCGGTTTGCATGAATGCGCGCGCGGCTGCGGATGTTGCGCGATCACGGTGACGCACACAGCCGAGCTCGCGCTGCATGTGCAGTCCGGGGACTTTGAGCGCGACAATTTCGTTGTCGATCATGGCCCGCGGCAGCACGCTCCAACCCAATCCGATATTGACCAGCATCTTGATGGTTTCCAGATAATTGGTGGCCAGACGCACGTGCAGCTGCGTGTTCACCCGGGCAAGCGCGCTTTGAATAATGTGGTGGGTGTAGGTCTGCGCGTCCGGGAGCACCGCTGGGTAGGCCGCCAGGGTGGTCAGTTTGACCTCATGCTGCTCGGCCAGCGGGTGGGCTGGCCCAACAATGACGTCAAGTGGATCAGGCCACAGCAGCTGCGTGCTGAGGCGCGCGTCGGCTTGCGGCGGCAAAGTCACCACGGCCATCTCCAGGCTGCCGTCAATGACCGCATCGCAGGCCTGTTCGGAATCCATGAAATGGATGTCCAGATCCACATCGGGATAGCGCTGCGTGAACTGGCGCAGAACCGGTGGTAGTCGATGCAGGCCAATATGGTGGCTGGTGCCCAGTGACAGGCGGCCACTCACATCGTTGTGCAGTCGTGACAGGCTGCGGGTTGCATCATTCAGTGTGATCAACACCTTCTGTGCATGCGGCAACAAATTCTTGCCGGCTTCGGTGAGCATGATGCGGCGACCAACCCGGTCCAGCAGCTTGTGCCCAACCTGCTGCTCCAGCGCGGCAATGCGTTTGCTCACGGCCGGTTGAGACAGATGCATGCGTTCGGCGGTGGCAGAGAATGAGCCGCTTTGGGCGATATCAACAAACGTTTTAAGAGCCTGTGTGTCCATGGTATTCCTAATCGTTATGCATTGGATAATAACGATTCATTGGAGTTATGACGATGCGCGCACTAAAATGCACGGCTGAATATGAAGGAGCGGGTCATGACGCCACGCACGCTGTATCAAAAAATTTGGGACAACCATCTGGTCAAAACGGATGATGGTGGTACGGGGCTGATTTACATTGACCGCCATCTGGTCCATGAAGTGACCTCGCCGCAGGCCTTTGAAGGGTTGCGACTGGCCGGTCGCCAGCCGTGGCGCGTGGGTGCAAACCTTGCCGTACCCGATCACAACGTGCCCACAACCAATCGGTCAGAAGGCATTAGCGATCCGATTTCGCGCACCCAGATCGAAGCGCTGCAAGCCAATACCCGTGAATTCGGCATCACCCTGTTTGACATGGATGATGTGCGTCAGGGCATCGTTCATGTGATCGGTCCGGAGCAGGGCGCAACCTTGCCCGGTATGACCGTGGTTTGTGGTGATTCACACACCTCTACGCATGGCGCATTCGGGGCGCTGGCGTTTGGTATCGGCACCTCGGAAGTGGAACATGCACTGGCGACCCAGTGCCTGTGGCAGAAGCCGTCCAAAACGCTGCGTGTGACTGTCGATGGCCCTGTGGCCTCCGGGATCACCGCCAAGGACATTGCGTTGGCCATCATCGGACGTATCGGCACCGCCGGCGGTACCGGTTACGTGGTTGAATACGCCGGTGAGGCGATCCGCAATCTGTCGATGGAAGGGCGCATGAGCCTGTGCAACATGACCATCGAGGCCGGAGCCCGCGCAGGCATGGTGGCGGTTGATCAGACCACCATCGATTACGTCAAGGGGCGCCCGTATGCACCCAGCGGTGAGCAATGGGAACAGGCCGTGGCCTGCTGGTCCGATCTGCACTCCGACGAGGGCGCGCAGTTTGATGCTGAAGTCGTGATTTCCGGCAGTGACATCAAGCCCCAGGTGACCTGGGGCACATCACCGGAAATGGTGATTTCGGTGGATCAGCCGATTCCTGATCCGCAGGGTGAAGGCGATGAGGTGCGTGCCGCGGGCATGCGCCGGGCGCTGGATTACATGGGTCTGGATGCAGGCAAGCCGATTACCGAGGTCACGGTAGACAAAGTGTTCATCGGCTCGTGCACCAACTCGCGGATTGAGGATTTGCGAGACGCTGCGCGTATTGCCAGTGGACGCAAGGTCGCCTCGAACGTGACCCAGGCCCTGGTCGTGCCCGGGTCCGGGCTGGTCAAGCAGCAGGCTGAAGCTGAAGGGCTGGATAAAATCTTTCTCGACGCTGGATTCGAGTGGCGTGAGCCTGGCTGTTCGATGTGTCTGGCGATGAACGCAGACCGGCTGGAATCGGGCGAGCGTTGTGCGTCGACCTCCAACCGCAATTTTGAAGGGCGTCAGGGCCAGGGTGGGCGTACCCATCTGGTCAGCCCTGCAATGGCCGCGGCAGCAGCCGTGTTTGGTCATTTCACTGATATTCGGAGTTTGTGATGCAGGCGTTTACCCAACATACCGGCACCGTGCTGCCAATGGATCGGTCGAATGTAGACACCGATGCGATTATTCCCAAGCAGTTTCTGAAATCGATTCGGCGTAGTGGCTTCGGTCCGTTTCTGTTTGACGACTGGCGCTATCTGGATGAAGGCAATCTGGACACCCCGGTGGAAAGCCGCCGCCCGAATCCGGATTTTGAATTGAATGATCCGCGTTATGCCGGCGCCAGTGTCCTGCTGGCGCGCAAGAACTTCGGCTGCGGCTCCTCGCGTGAGCACGCAGTCTGGGCGCTGGAGAATTACGGCATTCGCTGTGTGATTGCACCCAGCTTTGCCGACATATTCTTTAACAATTGCTTCAAGAATGGTGTATTACCCATTGTTCTTGATGAAAAAAGCGTTGACAGCCTTTTCGCTCAAACGGGCGATGGGGCGCAGCTGACCATCGATCTGCCGGCGCAGACCATCACCGCACCATCCGGCGAAGTGATCAGCTTTGACATAGATGCCGGGCGCAAATCGCGACTGGTCCAGGGCCTGGATGATATCGGGCTGACGCTGGGCCACGCCGACGCCATCCGTGACTACGAGCAGCGTCATCGTCAGGCACAGCCCTGGCTGTTTGCGGAATAATCCACAGGAACAATTCATGACTTACAAGATCACCCTGATGGGTGGAGATGGTATTGGCCCTGAGGTTGTTGCCCAGGCGGTTAAAGTGCTCGACGTTTTGCGTACAAAGCACGGCCTGGATGTGTCCACTCAGGATGCGCTGGTTGGTGGTGCGGCTTACGATGCCTATGGCGATCCGTATCCGGCGCAGACCCAGGCGCTGGCGCGAGATTGCGATGCCATTTTGTTTGGTGCCATCGGTGGGCCGCAGTACGACGCTCTGCCGCGTGACAAGCGTCCCGAATCAGGCTTGCTGGCGATGCGTGCCGACCTTGGTCTGTATGCCAACTTGCGTCCGGCCATCCTGTTTGACGAGCTGGCTTCAGCGTCGTCGCTCAAAGCGGAAGTTGTTGCCGGTCTGGATATCCTGATCGTGCGCGAACTCACCGGCGGCATTTACTTTGGCAAGCCGCGCGGCATCGAAAATCGCAATGGGGTCAAAACCGGGTTCAATACCCTGGTCTATGGCGAGGATGAGATTCGTCGCATTGCCAAGACCGCATTTGAAGCGGCACAGCGTCGCAATGGCCGACTGTGTTCGGTCGACAAGGCCAATGTGCTGGACGTGTCGCAATTGTGGCGGGATACCGTCAATGAGATGGCGGCGGATTATCCCGATGTCGAGGTCAGCCACATGTACGTGGACAACGCCTCCATGCAGATGGTGCGGAATCCCAAACAGTTTGACGTGCTGGTGACCGGCAATCTGTTTGGCGACATTTTGTCGGATCTGGCCGCGATGTTGACCGGCTCCATCGGCATGCTGCCATCGGCCTCGTTGGGCGAGGGCGGACATGGCATGTACGAGCCCGTGCATGGCAGCGCGCCGGATATTGCCGGTCAGGACAAAGCCAATCCATTGGCCACGATCCTGTCGCTGGCCATGTTGCTGCGTCATAGCCTCAACCGCAGCGATCTGGCCGGCAAAGTTGAAGCTGCTGTCGCCAAGGTGCTCGCCCAGGGCTTGCGTACTGGCGATATCGCGGCCGGCGGTGCAGCCATCGGCACCCAGGCAATGGGTGATGCGGTCGCGGCCGCTATCGAGTAGCACCACACTCACCGCAACCTACGAAAATCGGATTCTCTCGAATCCAAAGGATTTCAAGAATGCAGAAATATGACGTTGCCGTACTTGGCGCCACCGGCGCTGTTGGCAAAACCATGCTGGAAGTGCTGTCACAGCGTAAGTTCCCGATCAACAACATCTATGCGCTGTCGAGCGAGCGTTCGGCGGGCACAGAAGTGGATTTCGGTCGGCGCCAGCTGACTGCGCAGAATGTCGAGGATTTCGACTGGTCAAAGGTTCAGATCGGGCTGTTTTCGGCCGGCGGATCGGTGTCGGAAAAATGGGCCCCGATTGCTGCCGAGCATGGCGTTGTTGTTATCGACAACACCTCGCAGTTTCGTTACGACGACGACATTCCGCTTGTTGTGCCCGAGGTCAATCCGGATGCCCTGTACGGCTACCGCAAGCGAAACATCATCGCCAATCCGAATTGCTCGACCATTCAGATGATGGTCGCGCTCAAACCGATATACGATGCGGTCGGCATTGAGCGCATCAATGTGGCGACCTATCAGGCGGTGTCGGGTTCTGGCGCCCAGGCGATGGAAGAGCTGGCCAAGCAAACTGCAGCCCTGCTTAATTTTCAGTCGGCCAAGGCCGAGGTTTACCCCAAGCAGATTGCCTTCAACGTACTGCCGCACATCGATGTCTTCCAGGACAATGGCTATACCAAGGAAGAAATGAAGATGGTGTGGGAAACCCGCAAGATCTTCGCTGATGCAGAGATTCAGGTGAATCCGACAGCCGTGCGCGTGCCGGTGTTTTACGGTCACTCCGAAGCGATACACATCGAAACCCGCGAAAAAATCAGCGCGGAGCAGGCGCGCGAGCTTCTGTCCAGGGCGCCGGGTGTGGTCGTGATGGATGAGCGCGGTGACGGCGGCTACCCGACAGCGGTAACCGATGCGGCAGGCAAGGATGACGTGTTTGTGGGGCGAATTCGTGAAGACATATCCCACCCACGCGGCCTGAATCTATGGGTGGTGTCTGACAATGTGCGCAAGGGCGCCGCCACAAACAGTGTGCAGATCGCTGAAACCTTGGTTCGCGAGCATTTCTAAGGTATAAAAAGCCCTTGAATTAACGGCAGTTTGCGGGGGCAGTGTGCGCACTAATCGATTCGTCCAGCGGGGCGCGGAGGAGCAGGTCGTGTTGAATTCCAAGGATTGCCATGGGCGGTTGGGGATTCGTCCTCGCGGTGTCTGGCTGGTACGTGCGGCTGCATTGATGCTGGCCGGCCTGTTACCTGGGCTGGCCGGCGCATTGACGGCAGGCCAGATTGGCGTGCTTAGCCATCTGAATGAGCCGTTTCGCGCCACCGTGCCATTGAGCGCGCTGCAGATTGGCGAAGTAGGTGAACTGAAAGTCGGGCTTGCAGACGATTCAGCTTATCGCGCGCTGGGGCTTGAAAAGACCAATTTTCTACACAGCCTTCAGTTTGAAGTGCGCGAAAGCGATGCCTCGGATCAGGCGACCTTGCTGATCACGACCACGCAAACGGCCAAAGAGCCGTTTTTCAGCATGTTGCTGGCGTTCGATGGCATGAGCGGCAAGTTGATTCGTGAATACACCGTGTTGCTCGATCCCAACACGGGTAGCGCCAGCGCTGACAGTACGCCTGCGCCAATGCCTGTTGCGGAGCCGGTCGCAGCGACCACCGAAGTGATGCCGAGCGCGCCTCAAGCGATGGTGCCACAGGCGGCCACGCAGGCCCCGCCACTGCTGGCCGAAACCCAGCCAGTCGTACGCCAGGGCAGTGCGCCGGTTGTTGCCGCGCAGCCTTTCCGCAGCGGTGCGGCAGAACGTAAAGTTCCTGTGCCAACACCGTCTGTACGTGATGGTGTGGCTGCGGAAACTGGGGCTACAGCGGCAACTGGGCCCGTCGTCTATGAAAATGCACCGGTCAGCTACGCCAGTGAATTTGGCCCGGTCAAAGCGGGCATGACGCTGTGGCAGATTGCCGCAGCCGTGCGACCCAATCCCAGCGTAACCATGAATCAGGTGATGTGGGGGCTGTATAGCAACAATCCCGCACAGTTCGACGGCAATCTGAATCTGGTTAAGCGTGGCGCCATGCTTAACGTGCCGTCGGTGCAGGCCTTGCGTGATGTCAGTCCGGCTGAAGCCAGCGCGCTGGTTGCCGATCAAGCTCAGCAACATCGTGACCTGCTGGCCGGCGCCAGTACCAGCACCAGCAGCGCAGCCACACAATCTGTGCCTGTTGAACGGGTGCGCCCGACGCCGGTGCCGGTGAAGCAGCCTTCCGTGTTGCCGGCTGCGCGCAATCCGAAGCCGGCAGCGCCTGCCCCTGACATCCAGGAGCCGGCCCAGCAGCCGCTGCATCTGGTCGAGGAAGAGCCGGTTATCGTGCCGTCGGAATCCGTGCTGCCAGCAGCTCAGGACACTCAAGTTGAGGATGGCGCAGCAGACGCAGGCGATTACGCGGAACTCGAGACCCTGCCGGCTGAAGATGCACAACAGTCATCCGACTACGCCGAGTTGCCGAGCTTGCCGATGGATGAGGTCGACGGCGAAATGGCCGATGACGCCATGGCTGACGATGAGTTGAGCGAAGCGGCTTATGACGAGCCGATGCAAGACGGCGGTAGCGAACAGTATCCGAACCTGCTGGGTGTCGGTTTGGCCGCACTTGGCGTCCTCGTGCTCGGTCTGTTGGTGGTGCTGGGCTTGCGTCGCCGCAACCAGGATGCGGACGATGGCCCGGTTTCCGACTTTGCCTCGCCAGCCCCGCCGCCACGCAAGCCTGTCAGTGATTTTGCTGCGCCTGCTGCAGCCACTCAGATCGATGAGTTGGAAGACACCACCGATTTCGATGCCACCGCCACCAGTGATCTGGATGACAGTCTGACGCAGGAGCTTGAGCCCACTGCAACGCAGGATGTCGGACATGACACGCAGGATTTCGAGATTCCGGATCTCGATGATTTTGTCGGCGCTGGCGGACAGGCTGGGGACAGCACAGATGAATTCGATCAAACCGCCAAGTTTGATCAACCGCAAACGCCGGAAGTCGACTTTGGCGATACCGCAGTACAGCAGCCTGCGGTTGCA
>JBFKEC010000143.1:0-8367 GCA_041619315.1 Oceanococcus sp.
AGCTGGCTTTGAGAACCTGACGTTCATTATCGCCCAGGCCCAAAGACAAATATGCCTCAGGCTCATTGGTGGGTTCCTTGGTCAGATAGTTGATCGCACCGGCAAAGGCATTGCGTCCATACAAAGCGTTTTGAGGCCCTTTAACGACCTCAATACGTTCCATATCGATCATGCCGATATCCATCATGCTCTGACGATTCAGATACACCCCATCAAGGAAGAACGAAACGTTCTGGACGCGGTTGTTGATGAAGGTCTGAGCCAGGCCGCGGACAACAGGTGCGGCATGCGCGCCGCCACTGATATAGCCCTCAAAGGTAAAGCCCGGCGTCTTGCCGGCAATATCATCCAGCCCGGTGAAACCCTGCTGCTCCATTTGCAGGGCGTTGAACGCGGTGACGGCGACAGGGATGTTTTGCAGTGTTTCCCTGCGTTTACGTGCGGTCACCACGATTTCTTCGAGTTGCGCAGCAGCTGGTTTGGTCTTGGTTTCCGGTGCCACTTCTGGAAGTGTTTCTTCACCGACCGAAACGGTATCTACTGGTGCAGGCGTGGCATCAGGTTCAGCCTGTTGCACTGTGGTTGCTGCAAAAAGATCATCGAGTGGATCGTCACTTTCTGATGTCGTCTGTGCCTGCACAGAAAAAATGGGCAGCAAACAAAGCCCTACGGATACGCATTTGCGCATGGATATTCCCCTTGATAATCCAGCTGCTTTTTTGAACCGCGCTCGGCCAGCGTGGCTGGCCGATTTAACCCCTGCGCTTAGCTGGCTTCGCCAGCCGATGTGTCCCTGAGCAATGCAATCAGCTTGTTGGCGTCCCCTTCGCCAATAAGCGGAGTGATCTGCTGCCAGACCGGATCAACCTCAGGACTGAACAAAATGGCGCGATGTGCGGCATCTCGTTCGGCGCGTGATTGCGGTGTGCTGTTGCCCACTTCGCTGACGCCACCCTCGAGGATGCCCAGCCAGTGATTCAGATAGGTCTCAACCGCTTTGAAGGTTTCTTTGAACGCGTCTTCGGTGGCACGGCTGGCCAGCATCCAGGGTGACATCACGGCAAACTGACGCGGGTCCAGCGCCGCTTTGCTCAGGCCTTCCGTTTCCGAATGTGCCTTGCTTGTTTCGGTCAGGCCTGCGAACACTTCGTCCATGTGGGCCAGATTGACGGCCAGTTCGACGCGCGGGAGCAAGTCGAGATGGAATGCATAGGTGCCTGGAGCCTGAACGGAATCGACGGTGAAGTGCGGGACGGCACCTTCGCTGTCGGTAAACACGAACAGCATGTGTGAATCCAGCTTGATGGCGGGTACCACGATGCTGCAGCAGACCACACGAGCAACTTTGTCACTGGTGAAGACCCGAACGTTGCCGATCTCACCCTGGGCCATCGGTACGTGGCTGGTCAGGCGCATGTAAGGCCCGCCATCGGCAGCGGTCTGTTCGACCAGGTTCAATGGCCCTTGAAGCTTTTCAAGCGCCATGTCATGTAACTCTTGAGCCAGACTCATTCGCATTCTCCTTGGTGTACGCGATGTCATTACACTGAAACATATAACAATGTAACAAGTAGCTGTCCAGCGTTATGAGAATAAAGATTCAGACTCGCGCTGTATTCGAATGGTGCAGCGCCCAGAATTCCATTTTATTTCAAAGCTTAAACGTGGAAATTGGGGCTCTATTCGGGTGCATTGAAATTGGTGAAAGGAGTTGCCGTGCCGCGTGGAAGCAGCTTATAGCGCAGCGCCTAAGCGCTAGTCTGGTTAAGTGCGAGTGATTTGTATGGTTGCCATACAGAGCTGCATTATTTAAATCGCTGTGCCGTGATGGTGTTTTTGAAAAGCCGTTTCGAGGATATGCCTGGCGGCATAAATAAAGATAATCGGGAATGGTTCTCAATACGCTGAATGAGATGGCGATAAAACAGTTTTAAAACCATCAATGGTTTGGCCACAGATCAGCCCAAGTGGCGCTGAGCCCCGTGTCATGGCGCTGGCGTGGGCAAGGGCTGCAACAGGAATTGGCGCACATCCTCAGCACTGGCCTGGGGCTTTTCGATTGGTAGAACATGGGCCGCATCCGGATAGATGATGATTTGCGTGGCCGCGGCATTGACCAGCAGTTGTTTGAAGTCCTCGGCATCGTCATAGGCCAGTTGCTGGTTCTGTAGACCCCATTGAATCAAGACCGGGGCGGTGACGCCCTGCAATATTTTTGGCATGTCATAGGGCTGCCAGCGACTCATGCGCAAGAACTCGGCCTTGCGATTGCCTTCACGCCGATACATTTCATGGAACTCGTCTACCGTGGCATCGCTGATCAGGCTCTTGTCGACCACGGCAAATTCCAGGAACGGTTTAAACAGCGGCTTTGGCAACAGATAGAACATGAAGCCGACCCACGAGGGCATCCCGCGTTCGACCCATTTGTTCTTCATTTTGGGCATGCCGGGCGCATTCATCAGAACCAGCTTTTCAACCTTGTCCGGAAATTGGCTGGCCATCGTGTAGGCCACCGCAGCGCCACTGGATGAACCCACCAGACTGACCTTGTCGATCTGCAGTGCGTTCATCAGGCCATTGAGCAGATCTGCGCCGCGTTCGGCGGAATAGTCCTCGCTGGGGTCCGGGCCGGTCAGGCCGTGACTGGTCATGTCATAACGCAGCAGCGTGAACTCGCCTTGCAAAGGCTGCATCCAGCGCTCCCACATGCGCATGGTCCAGAAGTGAGAATGGATCAGCACGACGATGGGACGGGACCCATCCAGCGGACCACTCACGCGGTAACGGATGGCTACGCCGTCCACGGTCTGCTGTTGCAAATCTGGGCCGCCATAGCGTGCTTCCAGCACATCGACCGGAATATCCCTGTAGGCGATCAGTGCAAAGGCGCAGTACAAGGCCAGCGCGATAAACGGCAGAGCCAGCAGCCATCCGATCCAGCGCAGGATTTTCATTTCGCGGATTTCGTCGGTTTCAAATCGTTGATACCCCAGAACTCCAGCTCTTTTTCAAAGGTCCAGCGTGGGTGGATACGGTCCAGATCGGCGAGGTCGTCTTCACAGGCAAAGTCGTAGGCGTTGCCGTTGTCGTTGTACCACTGCGAGTAGCGCAGGGGATAGACCACTTCCTCGTTGAACAAGGAGATCATCTTCATGATCGGCTGGGGGAATTTCTTGTACTTGAAGGTGGTGCCATGGCGATTGCTACGGGTGGCGATATCCACCAGTTCCTGGCCACTGTGGGCACAGGATGCGATCGACAGCGTTTCATTGCGGAACACCTCGGGGTGCTCGAAGCAGGTGCCGACCCAGCGACCAACGTCACGCACATCCAGCCAGTTCACGACAAAATCGGGTTCATTGATGCCGGGCAGGTTGTCCTCTTTGATCATGGTGCGCGAGAGGCTGGTTTCACCACGGAAATGTTCCTGCGCGGTGTAATCGACCCGATGCATCGCGTAGTAGTAAGCCGGCCTGTGTATGCAGGTGACATTGATGTCATGGCTGCGCAAGAAATCAGACAGACGCAGCTTCTGCGCCATCCACCACGGAATGGTCGGCGCCTGGTCGCACAGATGGGTGACCTTATCCGTTGGAAAGATCAATGTAATGGTCTGTTTGACGCTGGGGTTGGCCTTGAGCGCAGTGATCGAGGCAAGCACCTGACGCATCACTGCGGCGCGGCCATTTGCCGGATCATTGCCGTGGTTGGTGATCTTGCCCGCCTTGGCGGTATTGGCGGTGTAATACAGCACCACGCCATCGCACTGGTCAAAAGCTTCGGTCAGCAGTTCGGCCGAGTTCATGTCGACGCCGCTATGCAGGGTCAGGACGCCAGGCGACTCCGCTTCGGTTTTTTCAAACAGCGTTTCCAGGCGCTTGGCCGCCTGCGTGCCTGGCGTGCGGTACAGCGCCTTGACGCGAAAGCGTTGCGAGGCAACCAGTTCCTCAACGATGGCATAACATTCCCAGCCGGTGGAGCAGGTCACCGCAATCAACGGTTTTTCGGCCAGCGGGATGGTTGTCGGATCCGTGTCCGGGCGACTGGCACGTTCAGCCAGAACCGCATCAATCAGCCGTTTGTTGTTGGCTTTAATGGATTGCTGAGCACGTTGTACAGCGGTATTTCGATCCATTACAAATCCTTCAGGAAATTAAATTCTGCAATTGCAGGGTCGCAAGTAAAAACAGCAGCGCAGCCGCGGTATTGGCAATCTCCATCAGCCACTGCGCGCCGATCGTGGCGCGTCGGCGTGACAGGGCTGCGGTCAACAGCGATACGACAAAACTGGCAATAAACAGTGTTGCGGCCAGCGGGCGCGAAAAATGGGCCGCCAACATGGCCGCATTGGCGGCGATCACACCCATGGACACGGTCAGCAAGGCCACCAGCGGCAAGAACCATTTTTTTGACTGGCTGCGGCGTGGCAGGCTGAGGGCAATCAAAACCACGCTGGTGATCAGCGGGATCAGTACAGTGATGGGTTGCGTTGTGGCATCGACCGAGGTGGTCTGCAGCCGAGCCTGCCAGAGTGCCCAGGCAAACAGGCTTGCTCCGGGTGCCAGCAACAGGAACAGGGCATCTTCCATCCAGCGTATGTCTCTGGCGGTGGCTGCGATGATGGTTTTCCAGGTGGCTTTGAGAAAACCTCCGCAAAACATCAGCAATGCAGCCCCAAGGGCATACGGGTAAACCGTCGCGAACGGCGTTGGCATGCTTAGCAGCAGCAACCATTGGCCGGCCAGCGTCAGCAGCACCGGCGCATAATCGAATATGGCCAGCGACAGCGGGTAGATCAGTGCCGCTTCAACTGGCTTAGCCTGTGTGTTCATTGACGAATTCCACGATGGCGTTGATCGCAATGTCTTGCTGTGTTTCGCGCTCGATTTCTGCGATCTGATCGCCGAAGTGAAAGCGGTATGCGCCAAACTGGCCATGATTACCGCCTTCGATGCACACCACCCTGGCGCCAGGCGGCAAGTTCTTTTCATTGGGTTTGAATTTCTCAGCGTGGCCATCGCGATCGCCGTACACGCTCAAACACGGAAGCTGTTTGCGCGCTGCCAGGCTATGCCGGTCGAAGACGAAAAAGCCGAGGAAGATCAGGCCGGCAATTTTTTCGCGATAGGCTGGGTCATCCAGGCGGTCGCGCATGTATAGCGATGCCACGGCGCCACCCTGGGAATGGCCGGAAATAAACCATTTTTCGATCTGTGGATTCGCAGCAATCACTTGATCGGCGGAAAACCGTTTGGCTATTGGTGTGCGCTGAGGCCCGGGGATGATTACGCAATAAAGACCGCAGGCCTCAGCCACTTTGTGGATGATGCGGGCATAGGCTTCCGGGTCGGCGTAGCCGCCGGGATGAAAGATCAGGCCGGCGCGAGGGCTGCCCTGACGGGGGCGAAACTCGAGATAGCGGGTGCGCTGATAGTCCACGCGATCCGAGCTTTTCAGATAGGGCTCAACCAGTGGCTTGATGCGCTTGCCGACAAAGAAATAGCAGAAGCCATGGGCCAGCAACACCAGCCCTAACAGGGTTCCGATCAGGCCGGCGAGGATATAAAGCGCAATCATTTGGCATGCACCCCAGTGAAGCCGTTGCGTATCCACTGCATAGACATGAGCTTTTCCTAATTTGATGTGGCATGGCCGCCGGCAGGAGGTGTCCAGCGTTCAAGGCCTGCAGCGCTTGGGCGCAAGCATTGAACTGCGCCATTTGACCGTACTATATAATGATATAAAGTTATAGCAACAAAACAGGCTATGGATACCAACCGATGACCATTTATCGCGTGCTGCTTCCCACTGTACTTAGCCTGATGCTAGGCGCCTGCAATGGCGACTCGTCGTCGGTCGCAACCGAAGAACCCGGTTCGACGCCTGCTGATGAGGCCGCGGATGCGCCATTGTTTGAAAAATTCGTGGTCAAGGCATCGCAAGTTTCAGCGGGCTTTTTTGATGTCAAGGATTTGAACGGCGATGGGGTCGAGGAAATTATCCTCAGTACTTTGCTGGAATGGAATTTTGGCCCGCCTAACCCCACCTCTCGTGGCGCATTGCGCATCTTTGAATCATCCACTGGCAGTCTTGAAGGGCCTTGGGACGAGAATCTGATCATCAGTACCAATGATTTGCTCAATCTGGGTGAAGGTTGGCCATGGATCAATACCCCACAAATCATGGATGTTGATGGCGATGGTATCCGCGATATTGTGGTGCATACCGGATTCCTGCTGACTCAGGGTGGCGCGCATTTCGCCATGCGCGGAACGGCCAATGACAACCTGGAATTTCCGCATACACAGCGCTTCCATTTCGCCACGCAAACACGCAAGCATTTCAGCGACAACTACTGGTGGCATGAAACTGTGCAGCTGGATCTGGACGGTGACGGCCTGCTCGACTTGCTGACGACCTCAGCGCAAACCCAGCGCACCGAGAACTCGAATGGTACGGTCGACTGTGATGTGGAGGCGCAGCCCAACGGTCGTTGCGCTGAGTTGAAAGTGGAGTGGTATCGCAACACTGGCAGTACGGATGCGTTTGGCGCGCCTGCTTTCGAGTACTACCGCATTGCGCCTGAGCTCAATGTGGGCGGGGTGTTCATCAAAACCCATGATATTGATGGCGATGGTGACCAGGACATTGTGCTCAGCCAGTTCTTCGGGCCGCCGCAAGAGCCCTCGGTGCTATGGCTGGAAAATCAGTCAGCCCCGGCGCCGGACAACGGTTATGAGGGTGTCTGGGCGCTGCATGAAATTGATCGCAGCATAGGCTTCGGTTATCACCTGGAATTTGCCGACATCAATGGCGATGGGCGCGAAGATCTGATCGTTGGTAACCACAATAATCAGGATGATCCGCGCGTGCTGCGCGAAGACGGCAGCATCATTTCGCCCGGCCTGTACTGGTTCGAAATTCCGGCTGATCCGCGCAGCGGTATGCCTTGGCCGAAGCATGTGATCTCCGAGGATTTCCGGGTCACGCTGGACTACGGTACTGCACCCGCCAGTCAGGGCGTGCCGGGCATTTTCAGTGTTGGTGATCTCAACGGCGATGGGCTTCTCGATCTCGCAGTGCCGGGTGATGGCAACAATGATCTCTATGCGCTGCTGCAGGACGAAAATGGTGACTTTGAAACTTTGATTCTGGACAACGGGAAAATGTTCGGCATGGCCATGATTCGCGATATCGATGGCGATGGCCGCAACGAAATTGTTGCCGCCGAGCACAATTGGCTGGATGGTGATTTCGCCCTGTTTCTTCCGCCCGGCCAGTTGGCAATCTACCAATTGCGTTAAGACCGTTTCCCCGCCTGGGCCATGGACCCAGTGCAGGGGGCTTTAAGCGAGCCGTTGGCCAGTGCGCCTCCTTAACTGCGGCACGGATACAGATTGGCCGAAAATGTGCACCTGATTGGCGGGTTCTGTCCTAGCCAGCCAGCGCGCGCGACTCGACAATGCAATGCATAAATACGGCTACGGAACGGCTTTGCCGTGACGTACGTGATAACGAGTTCGCGAAGCAGGAGACAAGACAGGTGACCCGAGTAGCAAAAGAGGCCATCGCGCCGCTGCCATTAGGCCCCGGTGAGATTTATGACCGACAGAGGCAGTTCAATCCCGGTACGGGTTATGGATGGCAGGAGCAATCCGTGCTGCCCTTTCCGCGTTTGTATCATCGCGCTAGCACGCAACAACAGCAGTTGCGTGATCAGGAACTGGCCCAGGCACGAGAGGAGAATTGGTACAACTACGCACTGATTCCTGGGGCGGTTGTTCATGGGAACCGCGGCTGCAGTCAGGTAAATGCCAACAGTACCTGGCAGTTACGTGGCACTGAGGAACAGCGTGCACAGTTCTCTCGCGAGGATCAGTTTGGCAACGATGATCGCGATCCGGGTGAATACGGCATCGATATTTACGAGCCGATGTTCTACTACTTTGATCGCAACTGGCATTTGTGGGTGAGCAACACCCGGGTGCACAACAATATTCAACGGTTGTTGGCGATCTTGACCGAGAATCTCACCGATGGTGACGGCCCGGAATATTTTCGGCTCAACGCTCTGGATCTGATCCTGACCCACGCGCCTGCGACCAAGGCCACTGACCTCGACATGCTGGATTTCTATCCGCCAAGCCTGCCGGAGCGTTATCCCAAACAACCGTTTGATGCGGATTTTCGTGATGATGATGTGCTCGCTTGGGTGCAGTTGGCACACGGTTCGCCTTTCCCGCGCATACAGCCCTATACGCAGCATCAGGCCAACTTCAAGGTCACCAATGAAATGTTCCGGCGTACCGAGGCGTTTCGCTACGATGATCTCGATCAGGCTATGGCACAGGGGCGCGGGTTCAT
>JBFKEC010000144.1:0-8230 GCA_041619315.1 Oceanococcus sp.
CATGCCCTCGATGCCGGCCAGTTGCTGCTTCATCCAGGCATGCACTGCCGCACCGCTAAGGCTTCCGCTGCGCGGCCCGATCATGCACAGATGCGGCTGATCCAGAGGAATTTCGGTCAGGCATTCATCAAAGCGCTGCGGGTCGCGGATCACCGCTAGATAATCCTGCAGATGGGCATAGGCCGTCTTGCCCGGCTCGCCCAGCGCAATGCGCCCCGCCGGCGGGTCGTCAAACCCACCCTGGTCATTGAGTGGGCGTCCGGCCCCTTGCTGGCACGCCACCAGCCCCACAGCAACAAATACGCCACACGCGCGCAGCCGCCATGCGCCTATCCCTAGCACAACATTCGACATAACCACTATTCAGAAAACCAAAGAGCCGCAAAGCATCGCACAGTCATGTGACAACCAAGCCCAAAACGCCAAACGCAACGTTTACGTTATGCTGGATTTAACGCGGTGTATCTACGGGGGAGGCAACCATGTATTCACAACGCTGCCAAGAAGAATTTAAAACCGGCGCACAGCTGTCGAACGCCAGTTTGCATTGGGCCCCAAATGAGGTGTTGTTTAACCATGTCGGCGAATTGGCAAGCTATAGGCGCTATCGCGACTGCGTTTGCTGCAATTGTTGCGCTTGTACCGATTTTCCAAAGCACCTCAACACGAACTTCTAAAACCCTGAAGTAAAGGCATCGAACTGTGAAAACAAGCGGTAGCGTTGCCGCTCTAAAAAAACATTGCAGGTGGCGTTGGGCATACCAAGCGAGGTAATCGTGGACCAACCAACATTTCTTTTTGCGTTCAGCAGCATTTCCATCTCGGTGGTTCTGTTCATTGCCATTCTTGCGTGCAACGAACTGTGTTACCGGATTGGCGTCATGGTTCAGTCGCGAACCGACGACGAGGTGAAGGCGCTCACGGGCTCTGTTCAGGCTAGCGTGCTGGGTTTGCTGGCGTTGTTGCTTGGCTTCACCTTCAGCATGTCGATGCAGCGCTTCGACAATCGCAGCATGGCGCTGATCGATGAAGCGAATGCGATTGGCACCGCAATGCTGAGGGCTGATTTGCTGCCGGTGGAGCAGCGCGCCGAAACCAAAGCTCAACTGCTGGAATATGCGAAGGCCCGGTCTGCGTTGTCGGCCATTGATTTGACCCTCACGCAACAACGCCAAGCGTACCGAAATCAGATTTCAGAGATTCAGGCGAAACTTTGGACCTTGGCCATTGCCGCCGCAGAAACGGATTCGCGACCGGTTACAACCGGCACCTTTCTGTCGTCTCTGAACGAGATGATCGATAGCCAAAGCAAGCGCGGCGCTCTGCTACGGGCCCACGTTCCTGAGCCGATACTGCTGTTGCTGCTTTTTGTTTTTGTCGCTTCGGTCGGGATGATGGGCTATTCATCTGGCTTGAGCCGCAAGCGAATTTTTGCCCCGCTTGTTCTTGTCTCACTCCTCATCACTTTGATCGTATTCATCATCATTGATCTCGACAGGCCAAAACGAGGATTGATCAAGGTTGATCAAAGCGCACTGACAGAGCTTATGAATAATGAGGTTAATTGATTCGGTTTTGAATCATTGGATGGGTTGTACGCCCAACATAAACCAAATGTGACGTTTGACCCGCCACCCACTTTTGCTTGCGCAAGGGTGGGCGTCGCCTCCAACGCCGCTGAACTCAGGCCCACGGGCGCCAAGGAGAGACACGTGCAAGACATCAATATTTTTGCGGTATTTGGGGCGGCAGTATCCAGTTTTCTTCTCGGCGGCATCTGGTACTCCAAGCTGCTTTTTGAGAAGGCCTGGATGCGTGAGAGCGGTGCGCCAGAGCAACCCGGCCATCCGGCGAAGGTTTTCGGCCTAAGCTTGATCTTCAGCGTCATAGCGGCAGGCGCTTTTGCGATTTACCTTGCCCCCTCTCCCGCTTTAGGAGAAGCCATCAGTTCTGGACTTATGGTCGGGCTTTGCTTCGTCGCGACAAGCTATGGAATCAATTACCAATTTGCTCAGCGCAGCTTCATCCTGTTGGCCATTGACGGTGGCTACCACGTGGGCCAGTTCCTGCTATTTGGCTTGGTCCTGGGTCTATGGCATTGAACCTACAAGACGTCTTTGCCGTACTGAAACCAGACCTTGGCGTGGATTTGGCACCCGTCACGCCGACGATTTACCAAGAGCTGGACGCGAAGTACGACAACTTCAAATCACACACCTTGGTCTCGATACACAACTTTGAATCGGACTGGAATGTTTGGGAACGGCACCCGGCCGGGGATGAGATCGTGGTACTCATTTCTGGATCCGCAACACTGACGATCCGCAAGGACGATGGAGTAGCAGTTGAAACCCTCTCGCAGCCGGGTTCATTTGTTGTTGTTCCCCGAAACACTTGGCATACCGCTGAAACATCCGAGCCCACCCGGATGCTGTTCCTTACGCCAGGCGAAGGCACTGAACACAGTGAAAACCCGTAGCCAGACACCTAAGCCACCAATCCAGTCGTGAGCCTGGGAAAACCACATATACCGGATACCAAAGCGTGCTTCTAAACTTGCAGATTCGTCCGGGTGATCTTGGCAATCCAGCCGTTCAGATGCTGTTGCGTGAACATCTCAACAGCATGACCGACCACTCACCGCCGGAAAGCATTCATGCGCTGCCCATCGAGCAATTGTCCGCACCCGATATTTCATTCTGGTGCGGCTGGGATGGCCAGCAACTGGCAGGCTGCGGGGCGCTCAAAGAACTCAGCCCAAGCAGCGGCGAGATCAAAACCATGCGAACTGCCCAGTCGTATCTGCGTCGTGGCGTGGCAGCCCAGATTCTTGAGCACCTTGAAGCGCAAGCCAAAGCTCGTGGCTTCACCTCACTGAACCTGGAAACGGGCTCCGCTGAGGTGTTCATACCGGCACAACGGCTTTATCAAAAGAACGGTTTTTCCTACTGCGAACCATTCGGGAACTATGTAGCGGATCCGTTCAGCGTATTCATGACCAAGAGGCTGGCTTAGGTAAGCTGGCGTCTAACCATGCGTGACCCATGTTGCGCCCAGGAGGCACACAGAATGAAACAAACCGGCGGTTGTCATTGCGGGGCCATTCAATACGAAGTTGAAGGCGAACCCATTACGCATGCTTTGTGTCATTGCTCGGATTGCCGGCGACACTCTGGTGCTCCCATGGTCGGCTGGACAATGTATCCCCAGACCGCGCTCAAGATCACTCGGGGTGCGCCCAAGGTGTACGCGTCCTCAGAGCATGGCCGGCGCCAGTTCTGCCCCGATTGCGGAACAGGGTTGTTTTACGCCAATGAAAGCACGCTTGCCGGGCTGATCGACATCCAGAGCGCCACCTATGATGATCCCGACGCGGTGCCGGCGCGCGTGCACATTCAGATCGCAGAGCGGGTCCGCTGGATGGAGACGGCGCACGAGTTGCCGCAATTTGATCGATATCCACCCATGGCGTAAGGGGCGAAACCGACATGTCGATAATCGCACGCGGTTTTTGGGCCACAATCATCATATTGCTGTCGGTGGGGAATGCTATGGCGGTGGAAGAAGCAAAATACTCTGTCGTTCGAGCGGAAGACGAACTGGAGCTACGCAAGTACGAGGCGCACATACTCGCCGAGACGACCGTAGACGGTGATTTTGAAGAGGCCGGCAACGCCGCATTCGGCCGGCTGTTCAAGTACATCTCCGGCAACAATCAGCAACAACAGAAGGTGTCCATGACCTCGCCCGTTGGGCAGGTGCCTTCGAGCGAAAAGATTGAAATGACCTCGCCTGTGAGCCAGCAAGAGCAAGATGGACAGTGGCGGGTGAGCTTTATGATGCCCGCGCACTTCACGCTGGACACAACGCCCGAACCCAAAGACGCGGCGATCTCGATTCGCCAGGTTCCGGCACGCTACGTGGCCTCCGTCCGTTATTCAGGATTCTGGAGTGAAAAGGCATACCAGCGAAACCTGGTTATCTTGAACACCTGGATCAAGGACAACGGCTTTGCGGTGCAAGGGGAGCCCATCTGGGCAAGGTACAACCCGCCATTCATGCCCTGGCTGTTCCGGCGCAATGAAATCCTGGTGCCTGTTGCGGCCCCGGCAGACAGCCCCTAGCTACTGCCAGGCCTGTCCACAGCAGGTTGACCCCAGCGTGTGCACGGGCGCATGAAAAGCCTGCGCGCACGCGGTTGCGTACTGGAACCGCAACTGTGCTCACTGGCGCTGCTCAAGCATCTGGGCTTCACACCAACAAGCACAGATGAAGCGGCGCGCTACACCGATGCCAACGATGAACGGGTCACAAGCAAAGCCGCCAACAGCACAAGCCCCCGCCGCACTTAAGCGGGCTTGGCTGCACCCACGGTCAAAGCCGGCTGAAAATCTGGCATCACTTTTGCTCTTCGATGCCAGTCCCCGCATGAACCCAGGCTAACCACCGGACCTTATCGTCATGCCTTTGCACCTTCGTTCTGCTCTGTTGCTGCTTCCCGCACTGCTGCTGGCTGCCTGCCAGTCCAACGGTTCAGCCACGGCCCCGATTGCCACGGGCGGTGAATGCGACAGCCCAATGGCGGCTGAAGTACAGGACCATGTCATCGTGGTACCGGTGGCACAGGATTCCGACCCGCTGTACGCCCCGCAAGACACCTCGGCCATGTATGTCACCGTGATGCTGCCGCAGCGCTGCCCGGATGACGTGTTCCCGCTGGTCTTTCACAGCCATGGTTATGGCGGCTCACGTCAAACCGCGCTGGCTGCGGACGGCACGCTGTACCCTGGCGACCCGGGCCTGAGCGCGGTGGATCAGATGGCCACAGCGCTGGCCCACCACGACTACGTTGTCATCAGTGTTGACCAGCGTGGCCAGGGCGAAAGCCAGCCCCAAAATGGTGGTGGTTATGCCCGCCTCAATGACCCCAACTTCGAAACCCGCGATCTGCGCTATGTGCTCGACTGGGCCTACGACAACGCCGGCGAATTTCAGCTATGGCGTGAAGACAGCAGTGGGGTCGATAAGGACCTGCGCGTGGGCACGCTGGGCTACAGCTATGGCGGGGCCATGCAGATGCCGCTGGCAGCGCTGGATGCACGCATCGACACCATTGTGCCGATTGCCACCTGGCACGATCTGCGCTTCAGCCTGATCGCCAGCACGGCGATGAAGCAATCCTGGATTCAGACGCTGTGCCTGTTCGCCGACATCCCCTCTAGTGGCGCGGTGATCGGCACCATCAATACCCCGGCTGTGGCCACCATGTGCAACAAGGCCGGGCTAACCGAACCCACCGCCTTCACCATTCGCACCCTGGACGATCTGATCGCCGCCATCTCGGCCGCTGACGCCCTGCCGCGCCCGGTCAGCGGCGATGAATTGCTATCCATGATCGATCTGGGCATGGGCTATTTCCAGCGCCAGCAAAAGGCTGGCCAGCCGTGGGGCTTCGGCGAAGATCAGGCAAAACTGCGCGACGTGCCGGCACTGATTATCCAGGGCAATCGTGATGGCATCTTCAACCTGACCGAAGGCTATCTGAACTGGCGCTACTTCAACGCGGCGGGCGGTGACACCCGCCTGATCTCGATGGAAAGCGGCCACCTGACCCCGGTGGCCGCCCAGGTTGACGGCACTTTGAACTGTGGCAGCGTACAAGGCGTTTACGCGATTCTGGCGTGGTACGACTACCACCTCAAAGGGCTTGAGTCCGAGACTTTCGAACAACTGCCACGCATGTGCATTTCAGTGCAGCCCACACCCAATGCACCGGCCAGCGAAGAAATGGGCGTGAGCCTGGAGCAGATGCCGATAGGTTCGCTCAGCGGCAACGGCGCCCTTGCGGTGCAACGCGATTTGATCAGCGTGGAAGTTACTGCACTCGACGGCGACCCGATTTTCGAATCGCTGCTCAGCGTCGAAGACGACGGTTATGTGCTGGCTGGTATTCCGACCGCCGCCTCGATCAGCGTCACTGCCGGCGACCTGGCCATACATGACGCCATCGCCATCGTCGGGCTGGGTTTGCTGCGCGACGGCGAGATGTACCTGATTGATGATCAGGTTGCCGGCTTTCGTGAGGGCCTGCACACCACCAACCATTTCATTGATGCGGGCGATCCGGTGATGCTCCCTGCGGTGGGCGAAAAGCTTGAGGCCGGCGATGAAATCGGCCTGCTGTTTTACGAACAGCAAGTGCAGTATTCCACCATCACCGCCCCCTCGACCCTGACCACACTGCTGCCGGGCGCAACCATCAGCTATATTGCCGGCCGACCATTCCCTGACCCGTTGAGTGACGCCCTGACGCCAGTGGCCGGGGTCGTGACCAATCCCAACCCCTATCTCATCGAAATTCGCGACCTGCAGCTGCCGGTGTTCAAGCCAGGCAGCTACCAGCAAACCCAGTGGCGTCTGATCAATGACGGCGAGTAGTTGGGCCGGGCGCGGCCCGATCAGCCCGCGCTCAGCCCCATGCTTTTGTTGACGGCCCAGCCTTTGATGCGCTGACTCAGACGGGGGCGCGCCAGGGTCAGTGCTTGCAGCTGGCTCGGCGCCTGGGTCAGGCAGCGGAAACCATCGGCCGTGACCAGCACCGTATCCGAGTGGCGATAGCCGCCCTGCCCCGGCAGATACAGGCCCGGCTCGATCGAGATCAGCATGTTCTCTTCCAGCACATGCGTGCTGCCGGCGGCAATCCACGGCGGCTCATGATTGCCCAGGCCGAAACCGTGACCACAACGATGCAGCCGGGTCTGGAAGTCGCCATGCCCGGCATCGGCCAGGAAATCATTGACCGCTTCATCAATCGCGGCACATTCCACGCCCGGACGAATCATGGCAAAGGCAATGTTGCGCGCCTGCTCCATCAGCCCGAACAATTCACGCTCTTGCGCAGTAGGCGCCAGCGTAAAGAAGGTGCGCTCACTTTCGGCCGCATAACCATTGACCCGGGTTAACACCATGGCGACATGCGGCCCGCCATCCAGACGCATGTCCAGGCGCGGAATGGAATGAGGCTCCGCACTCAGCGGTGCCGGCCAGGCCGCGCAGATAATCTTGGTCGCCAGCGCATCCCAGTCCGGTGTTTCCCGAATGATTTTGCGTTGCAGATGCTGGGTCGGCACGAACGACATGACCGCATTGGCGCCGGCGTAGACATTGCGCAGAATCTGCTCAACCCCCCAGTCGGCATACCGCGCAGCGCGCTCGACCTGGCCGATTTCATAGGCTGATTTGACCAGCCGCAGCGGCCCGATCAGATCAGCTGCGTGCCCGCCAGCATCCTGCAGCTGGCTGGCCAGCGCGAACGGCGTGCTGGGATCAAAGGCAAAACCGTCGAGCAAAAGCCGACCTTGCAACAGGATGTCCTGCCAGCCCTCACCCTCTGGCGCGGGGTATTCCCGGTAGCAATGGGTATTGTGTGTATCAACGCCCCAGGCCTTGCGCAGGTGATCCTTTTCCAGCCATGGAATGACCAGATTGCGTTGCCCCTGGTCATCCACAATCAAAAAGAACGGCCTTTCCAGCGCTTCGAAGGTGGCCCCGGTGAGATAGAAAATATTCTCACTGTCGGTGATCACCAACTGTCGCAGATCGGCAGCTCGCAAGGCGGCGGTGAGGTTGTCCTGGCGGCGTTGAAAATCTGCCTGCGCCGCCTTTGAGTGTGTCGTGTGCATGAAACGACATGCTCCCTGTTGGGTGAGTGGCGTGGGGTCTGGACCATTGTGCCAGTTGCCCGTAGCCAGCCGGGCATAGTTATTGCTTGGGTGCCAGCCAGCTGTTGATTCCCTCATCAAAACTGCTGCGATCCCATGCATAAAACTCTCATTTTCACTGGCGCCGCCACGCCGCCCAGCCTGTTTCTTGCCGCCCTGACTTGTGCTGCCATGTCTTTCACCGCGGTGGCGCAGGAGGACGATTCACTGGATGCGCTGTTTGCCGACACCCAGACGGAATCCTCCGATAGCAGTGACAAGAAAGAGAACAGCGCGCAAGCCACCAGCAGCACCGAGCCCGCGCAAAATGATGAACCCGAACAGCTGGACACCATTCCGGTGCGCTCGCTGTCTGGTGACGAGCAACCTTCCGCTGCGCCGCGCAGAGCGCCGCGCCAGATCGAGGAAATCGTGGTCACCGCGACCAAGCGCGAATCTTCGGTGCGCGACATTCCGGTGAGTATCGATGCCATGTCCGGCGATGCCCTGTCCGAAGCCGGCGCCACCGA
>JBFKEC010000145.1:0-8219 GCA_041619315.1 Oceanococcus sp.
GCAAAGATGGTGGCCCTTTCCAGAATATTACGTAGCTCACGGATATTGCCGCTGAAAGGCAGCGTCAACAGCTGCGCCAGAGCCTTATCACTCAGGCGATAGGTGCGCTCTGGGTGAAGCTTGTCGAGAATCGAGCGGGCCAGCAGAGGAATGTCCTCACGGCGCTCACGTAGCGGCGGCAGCACGATCGGAAAGGCATTGATGCGGAAATACAGATCCTGGCGAAATTCACCGCTTCGGACCTGCTCCCGAAGGTCCTTGTGGGTCGCGCAGACCAAGCGAAAATCAGCCCGGCGAACCTGTGTATCACCCACCGCGCGGTAGGTTCCTGTTTCCAGCAAGCGCAACAATTTAACCTGCATGCCAAGTGGCACGTCTCCGATCTCGTCGAGAAACAGCGTCCCGCCGCGGGCCAGCTCGAGCAGGCCGCGCTTGTTGCTGACCGCGCCGGTAAACGCCCCTTTGACATGACCGAACAGTTCGCTTTCAAACAGCGTATCGGTGAGACCGGCACATTCCACCGTGACCATGCTTTTGTCAGCCCGCGCGCTCGATTCATGGATAGCACTGGCGGCCAGCTCCTTGCCGGTTCCAGTCTCACCCAGCAACAGTACCGAGGTTTCATGCCCGGCAACCAGATTGATCATCTCCAGCATCTGGTTGAACGCGGTACTGCAACCGACCATGCGGGCGGCATTGGCTTGGGCGCTGGCGATGGCCACCGGCTTCAAGATCTCGATGAAATAGCGAGCCACGCCATCGGCATCCAGCAGCGGAATCATTTCGACGTCGATATGCTCACGACCGCGCGGCGTATTGTGAACATGCAGCACGCGCTCCTTGCCCTTGCCCTGCTTGCAGGCGGCCAACGGGCAGCTTTCGCCAGCCTGATCACAGGGCCGATCGTAACCGTGTGAGACCTCATAGCAGCGCGCTGCCGGAGGCAGTGCACCGAAACTGTCCTGATACATGCGGTTGCTGGCGACTATGTGATAGTCAGCGCTCAGCAGGATCGCAGGAAATTCCAGGGCCTCCAGCACAGCCGCCGGCGCCAAGTGCTTGTTCGACATGATGCTCATGCGTCAATTCTGTCAGAGTTTTTTGTCATATCTGACATGATGACATTCAATAGCGCCCTGACCAGGCCAGGACAAACACCCACAAAAACACATTTTTTGTTGTTTTACATGGGCTTGCCAAACAATTATCCAAACGCCAAAAAGTGGCACAGGCGTTGCTCTATACAGCGCACTGGCAACGTATCCGCCAGCGCCCGCAGCAGGAGCCCGCAACGCCATGGACCCGTTTGTTCTCGCCCGCATTCAGTTCGCGACCAACATCAGTTTTCACATCCTGTTTCCTGCCATCACCATTGGTCTGGCCTGGATGCTGCTCTTCTTTCGTGTTCGCTTCACTCAGACCGGCGACAAGGCCTGGGAGTATGCGTACTTTTTCTGGGTCAAGATTTTCGCCCTGACCTTCGCCATGGGCGTGGTCAGCGGCATCACCATGAGCTTTCAGTTCGGCACCAACTGGCCCGGCTTCATGGAAAAAGCCGGCAATGTGGCGGGCCCCTTGCTCGGTTATGAAGTGCTCAGCGCGTTCTTTCTGGAAGCCTCCTTCCTGGGCATCATGCTGTTCGGCAAGGACCGTGTATCCAATCGCCTGCATTTGATCAGCACCTTTCTGGTTGCGTTCGGCACCATGCTGTCGGCGTTCTGGATACTGTCGCTGAATTCGTGGATGCAGACTCCGGCAGGCATACAGATCGTTGATGGCGTGGTTATGGTTGAAGACTGGTGGGCGGTGATTTTCAACCCATCGTTCCCCTACCGCTTCGCTCACATGCTGATCGCCTCATTCCTCACCGCCGCCTTCCTGATTGCCGGCGTCAGCGCCTGGCGGGCCCGCAGCGGCGTGGATGGCCCGGCAACCTGGAAGGTCATGCGCGCCGGCATTGGCGTGGCCGCGGTGCTCGCCCCGCTGCAAATATTCATAGGCGACCTGCATGGTCTCAACACACTGGAACATCAGCCCGCCAAAGTGGCAGCGATGGAAGCCATCTGGGAAACCGAATCCAGCGTGCCATTCAATCTTGTCGCCTGGCCTGACGAGGACGCACGGGAAAATCACCTGGCGATTCAGATTCCGTATGCCGCCAGCCTGATCCTTACCCATGACCCACATGGCGAGGTGCGTGGGCTCAATGAGTTTGCCGGCGAACACCCGCCCGTGGCCATGGTGTTCTGGTCGTTCCGCGTCATGCTGGCTGTTGGCGGACTGATGGTATTGGTCAGCTGGTGGGCCAGTTGGCAGCTGCGGGGCGGGCGCGAGCCGCAACCGCTGGTCCTGCTAGCCGTGTCGAGCATGACCTTCTCTGGCTGGGTTGCTGTGCTGGCCGGCTGGTATGTCACCGAAATCGGTCGGCAACCGTGGATCGTGCAGAACCTGATCAGCGTACAGGAGGTTGTTGCTGATCATTCCGGCGCAACCATGACCGGCACCTTGCTCGGGTATGTGGTGCTGTACGGATTCTTGCTCGCCAGCTACATCGGCGCACTGCGCCACATGGCGACCAAACCGGCCGCTTCGCTGGCCCTTGGCCCCGTGACATTCAAACCACAGCCTGCGCCACAACACTGAGGAGACGAGACATGGAATTCTGGCTTCCGATTATCTACATGGCCGCGATGGGGCTGGCCCTGCTGATCTACGTCATTCTTGATGGCTATGACCTGGGTGTAGGCATCCTGCTGCCTCAGGCCAACGAAGAGGAAAAAGACGTCATGATCGCGTCCATCGGGCCGTTTTGGGACTCCAACGAAACCTGGATCGTGCTCGGCGTCGGGATACTCCTGATCGCCTTCCCTCTGGCCCACGGCATTGTTCTCAGCCACCTGTACCTGCCCGTCACAGTGATGCTGATGGCGTTGATTTTGCGTGGTGTCGCGTTCGATCTGCGGGTGAAGGCTGGTGATGATCGGCGCACCCTGTGGAACCGCGCATTCTTTGCCGGCTCTCTGATTGCATCCATGGCCCAGGGCTGGATGCTCGGCGCCTATGTCACCGGACTCAGCGGCGACACCACAAGTCTGCTGTTCTCAGCGCTGATTGCCCTGACCCTGCCCGCGCTCTACGTGGTGCTCGGCTGTGGCTGGCTGAACATGAAAACTGAAGGCCCGCTTTTACGCAAAAGCCACTACTGGGCGTCACGTGCAGTCTGGCCTATGGGCCTGGGTTTGGGCCTGATTTCTATCGCCACCCCGCTGGTCAGCCCGGCTATCGCAGCCAAGTGGTTCAGCCTGCCCAACGCCATGTGGCTGGCCCCCATTCCGCTGATCACCCTGGCCAGCTTTGTCGGCATCGTGCTGGCCCTGCGCGCCTCGACCGAGCAGCTGAGCGAAAAACCCTGGCGCTTGTTCGGGCTGACCGTGGTGATTTGCCTGATGGCCAGCCTCGGCCTGGCCTACAGCCTGTTCCCGCACATCATCATTGGCCAGATGACGATCTGGGAAGCCTCGGCATCCGTCAAATCGCTGCTCTTCACCCTGTTTGGCGTGGCTCTGACTCTGCCCATGATTCTGGGCTACACCTTTGTGGTGTACCGCATTTTCCACGGCAAGGCGACCAGCCTGAGCTACGACTGAACACCAGGAGTTGTTATGCCATATATTCATGATGTACTGATTGTTGGCGCCGGTGCCGCCGGCATTGCGACCGCCGCCAGCCTGAAAAAGCGCCGCCCTGAACTGGCTGTCACCCTCATTGAGCCGGCGGATGTGCACTACTACCAACCGGGCTGGACGCTGGTCGGGTGCGGCCTGTTCACGCCCGAGCAAACCGCCCGCCGCATGGACACCCTGATCCCCAAAGGGGTCAAACTGATCAAGGCTGCCGTGAGCGCGTTCGAGCCGGAATCAAGCACGCTGGTACTGAACAATCAGGAACGCCTGAAATACAAACGCCTGATCGTGGCTCCAGGGCTGGTGCTGAACTGGAAAGGCATAGAAGGCCTGAGCGAAACTCTGGGCAAAAATGGAGTGACCTCCAACTACCGCTACGATCTTGCGCCCTACACCTGGGAACTGGTGCAGTCGCTCAAGGCGGGCCGCGCGGTGTTCACCCAGCCGCCAATGCCAATCAAATGCGCAGGCGCACCGCAAAAGGCCATGTACCTGTCATGCGACCACTGGTTGCGCCAGGGCGTGCTCGACAACATCGAGGTCAATTTCAACAATGCCGGCGCCGTGCTGTTCGGTGTGCCTGACTACGTTCCGGCGCTGACGGAGTATGTCGAAAAATACCGAATCAACCTGAATTTCGGCCACACCCTGACGCGCATTGACGGGCCCGCTCAAACCGCCTGGTTCAAAACCACCGACAGCGAAGGCCAAACGGACGAAGTCAGTTGCGAGTTCGACATGATCCATGTGTGCCCACCACAGCAGGCTCCGAAATTCATTCGCCAAAGTGCGCTGGCCGACGAGGCCGGCTGGGTCGACGTGGACCAGACCAGCCTGCGTCACAAACAGTTCGACAACATCTGGTCACTCGGCGACGTGATGAATGCACCCAACGCCAAAACCGCCGCAGCCGCGCGCAAGCAGGCGCCCATAGTGGCCAACAATGTCGTCGCCGATATCGATGGCCATACACACGGTCTCGCCCATTACGACGGCTACGGCTCCTGCCCCCTGACAGTTGAGCGCGGCAAGATCGTGCTCGCCGAATTCGGTTATGGCGGCAAACTGCAGCCAAGCTTCCCCAGCTGGTTTCTGGATGGACGCAAAGCCTCGCGACGCGCCTGGTTTCTGGCCGAAAGAATGCTACCGCCGATTTACTGGAGCGGCATGCTCAAGGGCCATGAATGGCTGGTTAAGCCAAAGCCCGACAATCAGCCCTGAAATCTGGCGCCCACAAAAAAGCCCGGAGCTGCTGCCAGCCCCGGGCTTTTTTATTGGATGCTGACCGGCTTAGCCGAGCAGCTCTTCAACCGCAGCACGCTCTTCACGCAGTTCCTGCTCAGTGGCATCCATACGCGCCTGGCTGAACGCGTTGATTTCCAGCCCCTGGACCACGGTGTAATCACCGTTTTCGCAGATGCAGGGGTAGGAGTACACAATGCCTTCGGCCACGCCGTAGCTGCCATCAGATGCAACACCCATGGACACCCAGCCACCATTGCTACCCAGCGCCCAGCTGCGCATGTGATCGACAGCGGCCGATGCGGCTGATGCAGCAGACGAAGCGCCACGCGCTTTGATGATTGCTGCGCCACGCTGCTGCACAACCGGAATGAAGTCGTTTTCGTACCAGGCCTGATCAACCAGACCCAAAGCCGCCTCACCTGCCACCGTGGCGTGATGCAAGTCCGGGTACTGGGTTGCGCTGTGGTTGCCCCACACGATCATCTTGTCGATATCGGTGGTGTGCTTGCCGGTTTTCTCTGCCAACTGACTGAGCGCACGGTTGTGGTCCAGACGCATCATGGCGGTGAACTGGCGCGGATCGAGATCCGGTGCGTTTTCACGCGCGATCAGTGCATTGGTGTTGGCCGGGTTGCCGACAACCAAAATCTTGACGCCACGGCTAGCGTGGTCGTTCAGCGCTTTGCCCTGAACCGAGAAAATCTGCGCATTGGCCTGCAGCAGATCCTTGCGCTCCATGCCAGGACCACGCGGACGTGCACCCACCAGCAGGGCAAAGTCGGCATCCTTGAAGGCAACCGTCGGATCGTCGGTCGCCACAATGCCCTGAACCAGCGGGAAAGCACAGTCGTTCAGTTCCATGACCACACCTTCCAGTGCACCCATGGCCGGAGGAATTTCCAGCAACTGCAGAATGACCGGCTGGTCCGGACCGAGCATGTCACCCGAGGCGATACGAAACGCCAGAGAATAGGCAATCTGGCCGGCGCCACCCGTGATGGCTACGCGTACCGGTGCTTTCATAATCCACTCCTGTTGAAATCTCAGGCCCGATCAGGCCTCGAAAGACGGCGGATTATAGCGAACTCACCCTCGCCCGACCACGCGTTACTCCGGGGGCAAGCTAAAGCGAAAACGGGCACCCTCGCCAACGCTGGATTCAACCTCGATCGTGCCGCCATGTCGCTCGACGATCTTGCGCACCGTGGCCAGCCCCATACCGGTTCCCGATGTGTCGGGGTCCAGCCGCCGGAACACCTCGAAGATCTGCTGATGATGTTCTGGCGCAATACCAATCCCGTTATCGGCGACACAGAACTCCCACACTCCGCGCTGCCAACGGGCGCTGATTTCAATCCTGGGCGTGGTCTGCGGAAGGGTGAATTTCAGCGCGTTGTCGATCAACTGCAGGAATATCTGTCGAATCTGATCCGGATCACCCAGGATGGTCGGCAGGTCGGTGACAACAATTTGCGCTGACCGCTCGCGGATTACCGCGCCCAGACTGTGCTGGACATCGTCCAGAACTGCGCTGATCGAAACCGTTGCGCGGGCCAGTTCGCCGCCACGCATTTGTTCGGCATAGGCGACCAGGTCATCAAGCAGCGCCTGCATGCGCTTGACCCCGCCGACCGCCTGGGCGGCCAATTCCTGACCGCCTTCACCCAATTCATCCTTGTAGCGCCGGGCAATCAGCTGAACAGACCCTCCGATGCCACGCAGCGGCTCACGCAAATCATGACTGGCCAGAAATGCAAAGCGTTTGAGCTCTTCATTGCTGCGCAGCAGATCGGCGTTGCTTTCACGCAGGTTCTGTTCGGCCTGGCGTCGCGCGCTGATGTCTTGAACCTGAACAATGAAATGCTCCAGCTCACCATCGTCACGCCAGATCGGCGCCAGATTGAAAAGCAACCACATTTCAACACCATCGCCACGCTGAAACTGCATTTCGCGCTCGCGCACATCGTCATGCCGACCAAGCAAATTCGCGACATCCTGCAGCAGCTGGTCGTAGGCATCGCCACCGATGCGCGTGAACAGATTGCTGCCAAGCAGCTCCGACACCCAACAGCCAAGCATGTCGGCAAGCGCACGGTTGGCCTCAACAACCTGACCGTCGGCAGCCAGCAATGCTTTGCCGATGGGAGAGTAATCAAACGCCCCGTGATAACGATTTTCACTGGCTTTGAGTGCACGCGAGGCTTCGACCTCAAGGGTGACATCGTGACCGCTAATTACGATCACTTCGCTGGTTTCATCCTCGCGAATGCGCACCCCGCTGAGCTGTACCCGGCGCCAACGCTGCGGCGGCCCAAGGCGCAACTCACACAACTGGCGCTCATGCACGCGCCCAAAACCCTGCAGCCAACCGTCCAGCAGGTGCTTGTCCTGCGGATGGCACAAGCCGTGCAACGGCTGGTCGATGAGCAGGTCGACGCGCCCTTCACCCCACAACCGCGCGGCGGGGTTGAGATAGCGCACCTGACCAAGCAGATCGACAACACCCAGGACATCCTGGGCATTCTCAACCAGCGCACGATAAAGCGGCAGAAAGGGAGTTTGCTGAGCCACACACAAGCTGCTGTGAAGAGGCCTTCAAGCATAACCAGTTTTGCCCAAGCACAGGCAACAGGCCACGTTTGTTCAGGGGCGCGGCGGTAACCGTGTCAGAATCGCGCCGTCGGCCAGCAGGCGAACGCGCTTGTTGCGCTGTGTCTGGCCCTGAACCACGCTCACTGCGCCACGCGGCAAGTTGAGCTGCTTGGCCAGCAATCGCTCTACGGCCTGATTGGCCTTGCCACGATCCGGCGCAGCGGTAACGCTGATTTTGAGGCGCTCGTCATGCCAGCCGGTAATGGCATTTCGCGACGCCTTGGGCGAGACTCTGAGATCGAGAAACACCTCTTCCTGCAATCCTTCAGACATATATGCACAACTTCATCTGGCACAACCCGCGCTGTTCGAAAAGCCGTCAAACCCTGCAATTGATCCACGACGCGAACGTGGATATCGAGATCATCGAATACCTTACTACAGCGCCCTCGGCTGACCAGCTCGCCGCAGCCTGCAAGGGCCTTGGCGTGGCCCCAACCCAGATCATTCGCAGCAAGGAACAGCTGTTCAAGGATCTGGCGCTGTCACTCAAGGATGAGCGCAGCGATGACGAATGGCTACGCATACTCACCGACAACCCCAAACTGATTGAACGTCCGATTGTGTGCATCAACGGCCGCTATGCCATGGGTCGTCCGCCGGAAAACGTTCAGGAATTGTTCTGATCGTCGTCATCAA
>JBFKEC010000146.1:0-8180 GCA_041619315.1 Oceanococcus sp.
ATTTCCTCACCCGCCACAATTCATCGTGTGAGTTCGAATGTGAACAGGTTTGTTGAGATGGGCCTAAGACTTGATCCTGCGGCAATCACGGTGCTGCATCTGATGATTGCACGCGGCATGATGATCGGCGATCAGGTCAAATTGTCGATCCTGCGCGTGTCATGGGAAGAATCGAGCCGATCCAAGCATGAGCTCAATCTGGCGATTGCTCAGCTGCAGCGTCACCAGCTCATCCGGGTTCACCTCGACACACCCAGCACCATGGTCGAAATGACACCACTGGGCTTTGAAGTCAGTCATCACAAACCCACCGCCGCGACGCCACCGGCCGCAACGCCGCCCCGCAAACCACGCGTGCGGCGCACACCACCACGGCCGCCCAGCGCACGCCCGGCGCAGCCACCGCAGGCTGCAGCCACACACAGCCTGGAACACGCCAGCGTGTTCCGCTCACGCGATGGCGAACTCACACCCCGGGTCATGCAACTGTGCATTCTCGGCCTGACCCACCATTACCGACTCAGTCCTGGCGGCAGCCTGCCGTTCGAAACGGTGCGCGCCCACTGGTTCGAAATGGGCCTGTCAGAACCCGACCTCCTGTTCGCACTGGACGGCCTGATTAACAGCGGGGATATGCAAACCCGTAGCCAGCCCAGCGAGATGATCGTGCTGACCGACCGCGGCCTCAAGCGTTACAGCCGTCTGGCCGCAGATCTGGATGAAGGACTGGACCGGTGGAGAGCCAAGAAGCTGCTGCGCCGGACCAAAAACCTGGGCGCCCTGCCCGCCGCTTGCGCCTGATCAGGACTTCAGCGTGATGGTTATCGGGCCATCATTGATCAGGGCCACCTGCATGTCGGCCCCGAAGACCCCGTAGCCCACATCCGCATATTGCTCTGAGGCCTGGGCACACATCCATGCAAATAGCGCGCGCGCCTGCTGTGGCGGTGCAGCGCGGGTAAAACTCGGACGCATACCTTTGACGGTATCGGCCATCAGGGTGAAATTGGGCACCAGCAAAATGCCACCGCCAGCCTCACCCACATTGCGGTTCATGCGGCCCTGCTCATCACTGAAGATGCGATAACCCAGAATGCGCTCAAGCATGCGCCGGGCCACCGCCTGATCGTCTTGCGGCGCAATCCCGATGAGCACCACAAGGCCGGCCTCGATGCGCGCCACACAACGTCCATCAACACTGACAGACGCTTGTGACACACGCTGCAAAATGCATTTCATCGCCCAACAACACCCTGATACGCGAACCTGAACCGATGTAAGAACCGTCCTACATTGCTACACCGAAGCGCCCGACAGACACACCGTATCCGGCGACGCAAAATGAACCCATCAACTCCGGATTGAGTTGTTCGCAGCTTCACGCTGCAACCCGCCGCAAGGCGGTCGGGGTCGAGTCTGCAAAGGACAGCAGCTCGGCCCTTCCCCCAAGGTTCTCCAGCCTAGCATGGCAATTCGCCCGGCATCCCCTGCCGGGCATTTTTTTGCCGATTTGAAAGGCCCGCGCCCAAGCGGATCGTGACGCCTGCGCATGCCGCGTTAGAATCACCGATCAACATATGACGCAACAGGCTTATTCATGAAACGCCGTGATCTTCTGACCCTTGCCGCCGCAGGTGGCGCACTGGCAGCTTGCGACAGCGGGCGCCAAAGCGTTGCCGCCGCACCCGCGCCGCAACAGCGCTTCACCTGGAAGATGTACACCACCTGGCCGAAAAACTTCCCCGGCCTGGGCACAGGAGCCAACTATCTGGCCGAATCGATCGAGCAGGCCAGCGGCGGCCGCCTGAGCATCAAGGTTTACGGCGCCGGCGAGCGCGTACCTGCTCTGGAAGTGTTCGATGCGGTTTCCAGCGGCGCTGCCGAAATGGGCCATGGTGCGGCGTATTACTGGAAGGGCAAGGCCCCGGCCTCGTCATTTTTCACCGGCGTGCCGTTCGGCCTGACCGCACAGGAAATGAACGGCTGGCTGGAATTCGGCGGCGGCAACGAGCTGTGGCAGGAACTGTATGCCCCGTTCAACCTGGTACCGTTCGCAGCCGGCAACACCGGCACCCAGATGGGCGGATGGTTCCGCAAGGAAATTCGCTCAGCAGCAGATCTCAAGGGTCTCAAACTGCGCATGCCGGGACTCGGCGGCGAAGTCATGGCGCGGGCTGGCGCGACCACCGTCAACATTCCCGGCGGCGAGCTGTTCACCGCCCTGGAATCCGGCGCGATCGACGCCACCGACTGGGTCGGCCCCTATAACGATCTGGCCTTTGGCCTGCACAAGGCGGCCAAGCATTATTACTACCCCGGCTGGCAGGAAAGTGGCGCCACCCTGGAAGCGATCGTCAATCAGGATGCCTGGAACGCCCTGCCCGATGATCTCAAAGCGATCGTACGCGTGTGCGCAGCCGCCGCTGATCGACGCATGCTCTCGGAATACGCTGCGCGCAATCAAAGCGCACTGGATACGCTGGTCAATGAACACGGCGTGCAGGTCCACGCTTTTCCCGACGACCTGATGCGCAAACTGCAGCAAATCACCGACCAACTGCTTGATGACATGGCCAAGGCGGATCCCTTCACCGCCCGCGTATACGCCTCGTACAAGACCTACCGCGACAGCGTTGTTCGCAGTACTGCGGTCGCCGAGAAGGCCTACCTCAACCTGCGCCGCTGATGGTGCGCCTGGACGACAGCGGCGACCTCTCGGCCATACTCGAAGGCCTCAACAAGGATCAGGAAGCGGCTGTGACCGCACCGCCCGAGCACCGCCTGGTGCTGGCCGGCGCCGGTAGTGGCAAGACCCGCGTACTCATCCGTCGCATCGCCTGGCTGATGCAGGTCGAGGGCGTTTCGCCCTTCGGTCTGCTCGCCGTGACCTTTACCAACAAGGCCGCGGGGGAAATGCGTGGGCGCCTGCAGGCGGTGCTGCAGCAACCGGTGGATTCACTCTGGGTTGGCACCTTCCACGGCATCGCCCACCGCATGCTGCGCATGCACTGGCGCGAAGCCGGCCTGCCGCAGAACTTCCAGATCATGGACTCGGACGACCAGAAACGCTTTATCAAGCGCCTGATCAAGACCATGGACATGGATGAAAGCCAGTGGCCGGCCCGCCAGGTTCAGGGCTACATCAATCGCCAGAAGGAATCCGGGGCACGCCCCGGCCAGCACAGCGGCGATGAAGACCAACATGCGCGCCAGCTACAGCAGTTCTATGTCGCCTACGAGGATGCGCGTGAACGCGCTGGGCTACTCGATTTTGCCGAGCTGCTGCTGCGCGCGCATGAGCTGTGCCGCGACAACGCTGAAATCCAGGCCCACTATCGGCGCCGCTTCCGCCATGTTCTGGTCGACGAATTCCAGGACACCAACGCGCTGCAATACGCCTGGCTGCGCGTGCTGGCCGGCGATCAAGGCAAGCTGTTTGTTGTCGGCGACGATGATCAGTCGATCTACAGCTTTCGTGGCGCACGGATCGAAAACATTCTGCGTTTCTCACGCGACTACCCCGGCGCCGATGCGGTGCGCCTGGAGCAGAACTACCGCTCCACCGGCAATATCCTGAATGCCGCCAATGCACTGATCAGCCACAACGGCGGCCGCCTGGGCAAAAACCTGTGGACCGAGGGTGGCGACGGCGCCCTGGTGCGCATGTATTCCGCATTCAACGATTACGAAGAAGCCGAATACGTCATCAGCAGCATCCGCCAGTGGATCAACGAAGGCGGCCAGCGCAGTGATTGCGCCATCCTGTATCGCTCCAATGCACAGTCGCGGCTGTTTGAGGAAACCCTGATCCGGGCCGATATTCCCTACCGGGTTTACGGTGGCCTGCGCTTTTTCGAACGCGCTGAGATCAAGGATGCACTGGCCTATCTGCGCCTGATCAACAACCGTGATGATGACGCCGCCTTCGAGCGCGTGGCCAATACGCCGACCCGCGGCATCGGCGCCACCAGCATGGACAAGCTGCGCCGCTATGCACGCGATCAGGGCCTGCCGATGTGGGCTGCTGCTCAGGCCATGGCCAGCGGTGCGCTTGGCGGCCGCGCCGCCAAAGCCATTGGCGGCTTCCTTCAACTGATCGAAGAACTGGCCGTGAGCACCCAGGATCTGACCCTGTCGGAAATGACACGCGAGGTCGTTCAGGCCAGCGGCCTGCACGCCCACCATGGCAAGGAACGCGGTGACAAGGCACTGTCGCGCCAGGAAAACCTTGATGAACTGGCCAGTGCCGCCAAAGGCTTCGAGGACCTGGAAGACGAGGACCTGACACCGCTCACTGCATTTCTGACCCACGCCGCGCTGGAAGCCGGCGAGGATCAGGGCGACCGCTGGGAAGACTGCGTTCAGCTGATGACGTTGCACGCGGCCAAAGGGCTGGAATTCCCGGTGGTCTATCTGGTCGGCCTGGAAGAAGGCCTGTTCCCGCACATGCGCTCGGTGGAAAGCAGCGATGGCCTCGAGGAAGAGCGCCGCCTTTGCTATGTCGGCATGACCCGGGCCCGCGAGCATCTGCACATCACCTACGCCGAATCACGACGCCTGCATGGTCGCGAAATGCCCGCCCAGGCCTCGCGTTTTCTGGCCGAATTGCCGGCCGAATGCGTGGAAGAGATACGTCCACGCTTGCGGGTCAGCCAGCCACGCTATCAACCGCGCGGCGCGGTGATGCGCGGCAGCTATGAACAGCAGCCGGCCCAGGGTGGCTTCAAACTTGGCCAGCAAGTGCATCACGGCAAATTCGGCGATGGCGTGATTCTGCGCTTCGAGGGCGAAGGCGCACGGGCCCGTGTGGAAGTGAATTTTGCCGCGGTGGGCAGCAAATGGTTACTGCTCGAACTGGCTCAGCTCAGCCCGGCATGACGGCACCCTTGCACGCCGAGATTCAGATCCCGCATCAGCACGACCATCACGGTCACTGACAGCACTGAATCTCGGCGCACAAGGCGTGCAAATGGCCTTAGGCCACACCACCATGTCTTGACGCCGGCTTGACCATGGCCGCCAAGACCAGCCCTGCAAGCAACCAGGCTACGCCCTGGTAGATCAGGTCGATCACGGCCATGTTCCACGGGTGCAGCCACCAGATCGGCGCGGACAGCGAAGCCAATGCCGCGCCCGACAAACCGCCCAGAAAAACCGCCGCCAGACGTCCGCCGAAGCTGCCGATGGCAGCCAGCTTGAGCATCAGCCCCATGATCAGCAAGACCACCAGTTCGTGCAGATAGCCCATTACGAAGGTGCTGGTGGACATGGGCTCGCTGCCTTCGGCGCGGTAATACACCGTGGCAATCGGCCCTTTGGCGTGCAGGGCCTGAAATTCGGCATCACTGGGATCCTGCGAGAACGGCACCATGTACACGCCGCTTTCGTTCACGAATTCGTCCAGCATGCTTTGAAACGCAGCCTGATTGTCGACCCCGCCCATCGCGGCATTACCTATCGGCAGCACGCCCCAGAACAGAAACCCCCAGATGAACATCACTGCGGCACCGATTACGGCACCCACAACGACACCTTTCATGCGCAACCCCCTATAACCATTGGCCGGGACCGCCCCGGCATCAAGTGAATTCTAACGCGAACTGCGCGGCGCTCAGGCGTCGGGCGTCCTGCTCCAGGTCGGTGCGGGTCAGCGCATGTTGCTCCAGCCAGCCCTCGGGCATGCTCAAGCGCAGGGACGCTTTGCCCGCGCGAGCGCTCATCGGTGGCGCCTCGGTCAGATTGCGCCCGCGGTTCAGAATCACCGCCACACGCAGCAGCACGGCCAGCCGTTGCGCGACCTTGCGCCAGCCCTTGGGCAGGGCTTTGAAGCCGTCTTCAGGCCATTTGCCACGGTGGTTGCGCACGATGGCGGCAAGAATTTGCTGATCGGTGCGCGAGAATCCGTGCAGATCAACCTGAGCCAGGATGTAGGCGCTGTGCTTGTGATATCCGGCATGCGAAATGGCCATACCAATTTCATGCAGCTTGGCCGCCCAGCACAGAAACTGCCGATATTCGTCATCGTCCAGCCCCCAACTCTCGGCGACCTGATCAAACAGGGCGGTGGCGATGGCTTCCACCCGCTCGGCCTGAGCGGTATCCAGCTTGAAGCGCCCGGCCAGCGCGGTGGTCGAACGGTCACGCACATCCTGAGCGGACAGACGCCCAAGCAGATCGTAGATCACCCCCTCACGCAGGGCTCGATCGGAAACCTCCATGGACTCGATGTTGAGGGAATCAAACACCCCAGCCAGCACGCTCAGACTGCCTGCAAACACTGGCTTTCGGTCATCCCGCAAGCCAGGCAGCTCCAGCGCCGATATCGATTTGCACTCGCTCACAGCCTGCTCGATCGCCTCGATGCTGGCACGGGTGATGTGGTGCTCGCCCAGCCCCATGGCTGCACCGACGCGCCATACCGATCGAATCGAACCGGATGCACCCAGCGCCACGTCCCAGCCGGCCTGACGGTAATCACGCACCAGGTATTTCAGTGCGGCGCTGGCTTCCAGGCGGGCGCGACGCAGGCTTTTGCGCGACAGATCACCGTCACTGAAGAACAGCTGGGTCCAGGACACACAGCCCATGTGCACGCTGCGCATCAGCTGCGCACCACTGTCACCGCCGATGATCAATTCGGTACTGCCGCCGCCAATGTCTACGACCAGTCGACGACTGCCGTTGGCCGGCAAACCATGGGTCACCCCACCATAGATCAGGCGCGCCTCCTCGACCCCGGCAATGACCTCAACCCGGTGACCAAGACAGGCCTCGGCCTGAGCAATGAAGTGGCGTGCGCGGCGCAGGCGACGCAAGGTGTTGGTGCCGACAATACGCACACGGTGCGGCGGAATGTCCTTGAGCCGCTGACCGAATCGCTCCAGGCAATCCAGCGCGCGCGCCTCGGCCTCCTTGCTCAGAGTCTTGTCGGCGGTCAGGCCCTGGGCCAGGCGCACCGGCTCACGCAAGCGATCTATGACCTGCAGGCCGGATTCGCCGGCACGCGCGACCAGCATGTGAAAACTGTTCGATCCCAGATCAACCGCAGCAACGATTGTTGGTTCCACGCTCGCCCCTGCGAGTTGCTTCATCGGCTGTCCACCTGCTGTTCGGCCCGGCCCGGTCGCCCCGCAGCCGGCTCAATTGCCATAAGGCGCAGACTATAACGGATCACCATGGGCGAGCCGTCCAAAGCCCGATTTGCACGGCCACTGGGTGACGGCAGAATTGACTCACACCGGCAAATTCGAAAGCATATGCAGGTTAACTGCGCCACTCCTCCGGAGAGATAAGAATGAAATCATGGGCTTACGCCAGCGGGCTGGGTCTTCTGCTCAGCGTGTTGAGCGCACAGGCTGCGGGTGATGTCGAGGCCGGCAAGGTCAAGGCAGATACTTGCATGGGGTGCCACGGCATCGTGGGCTACACCAATGCTTACCCGACTTACCGCGTTCCACGCCTGGGCGGGCAGCATGCTGCGTACATTGAAGCGGCGCTAAAAGCCTATCGCAGCGGTGATCGCAAGCACTCGACCATGCATGCACAAGCGGCCACCATGAGTGACCAGGACATCGCGGATCTGGCTGCCTGGCTGAGCCAAGCCGGCAACGCAGAGGAATGATTATGCGCAAGTTTATCGCCCTGGCCGCACTCGGCCTGAGCACCAGTTTTGCCCACGCCGCCGGTGACCCGGTTGCGGGTGAACAGAAATCTGCCGCCTGTGCAGCCTGTCACGGCGCCACCGGGGTCAGCCCGAGCCCGGCTTTTCCAAACATCGCCGGCCAGCACGAAACCTATCTGGTTGTGGCGCTTGAGCAGTACAAGAAAGGCGAACGCAACAATCCGATCATGGCAGGCCAGGCCGCCAATCTGAGCGAGCAGGACATCAAGGACCTGGCCGCATACTTCGCGCGCCAGTCAGGCCTGTACACGCCCACGTACGACCAGCCGTGATCCAGACGCGGCGCCGGCCGCTGATGTCCGGCGCCCGCCTGATCGGCACGCTGGCCCTGCTCGGGCTGGCCACGCCGCTGCTGGCGGCCGTGCCGGAGTACAACTATCTTGAGGGCAACTGGCTGCGGGTCAGCCCCGATGACGCCAGCCTCAAGGATGCCGACGGTTATCAGGCACGTCTGTCCGCACCGCTGGAGCCAGGCAGTTTCCTCAGCGCGGCCTACAGC
>JBFKEC010000147.1:0-8155 GCA_041619315.1 Oceanococcus sp.
GCCGGCCGAACTGCTGGAGAAACTCGCCAGCCGTGAAGCCTTCGGGCGTGCGGCCGAGGTCTGGGAAGTGGCCAATGTGATGATGTTCCTGGCCTCGGATTACAGCTCCTACATGGTCGGCGAGGTGGTCTCGGTGTCCAGCCAGCGGGCCTGAGGCTTAGCGCCAGGCAGCGTCGGGGTCGTCGATCAGCAGTCCGACTTCGACGATGTCACCATCGCGGCTGATGTCGCGCACGATCAGTTCATACGGCCCCAGCGGCAGCCGGTCACCCAGTTCCACACGACCGCGCAGACGCCGCTGGAAGGCCTGTTCCAGGGTGCAGTTGTGCAGATCAGCGGGTACCGGGATGCCATAGCGGTCGGCCACGGAATTGATTGTTGTCCCCGGCATGAGGGAAAAATCACCACGGTATTCGCGGTCATTGAGCAGTTCCTTGCCCGCATAGATGTTGTCGAGCAGGCGCAGATGACGTTCGGCGCAGAACAGGTAGATCAGGTCGCCGGCTTCCAGTTCGCCAGCCTGATGCGGGCGCATGGATTCGCCACCGCGCACCACCAGCGAGGGCGTGGCCCAGCGCGGAATGCGAATGCCGCGCAGCACCGGCGAGGCCTTGCTCAGGCGGTAACCGACCAGATCATGTTGCGAGCGCCCCGGCAATTCCAGTTCGATGCGGTCGATCAGGCCCTGGCTTTCGGTTTCGATCAAGCGCAGCTTTTTCGCCACCGGGCCGATGGTCCAACCCTGAATCAGCAGTGAAAACAGGACGATCAGGAACACGGTGTTGAAGATGATATGGGCATTGGCCATGTCGGCCATGACCGGGAGTATGGCCAGCAGAATGGCCACGGCGCCGCGCAGTCCGACCCACGATACGAACAGCTGTTCGCGCCATGGCAGACGGTAGGGGGCAAGGCAAACCAGCACCGACAGCGGGCGCGCCAGCAGGGTCAGCACCACCGCGAGCAGCAGCGCCGGCACCAAAACAGCCGGAAACTGCGAGGGCGTGGCGAACAGGCCCAGGGTGAGAAACATCAGAATCTGCGCCAGCCAGGTCGAGGCGGCCTGGAATCGACGCAATGAATACTTGGATTTTAGCGGTTGATTGCCGGCGTACAGACCGGCCAGATAGACCGCCAGAAAACCGCTGCCGCCGAGCAAATTGGTGCCTTCAAAAATGCACAGGGCGGCGGACAGTGCGACCAGCGCATACAGCGCGGTGTCGATGGTGAAGGCATTGATCAGATGCTTGGTCAACCAGCCGCCACTCAGCCCGATCAATGCGCCCAGTCCGAACTGGCGCACAAGATCCAGCAGTAAGGTGGTGCCTAGTTCCTCGGGGCTACGCGCCAGCGTGGCGACCTGCAGGCAGGTCAGGGTCAGAAATATCGCCGCCGGGTCATTGCTGCCGGATTCAATTTCGAGAATCGCACGGACCCGCTCGCGTATGCGTATGCCGCCGGTGCGCAGCAGGAAAAACACCGCCGCGGCATCGGTCGAACCGATTGCAGCGCCCAGCAACAGGCTTTCTGGCCAACTCAGCGGCAGCAGCCAATGGGCGAATACACCGAGCAGACCCGAGGTCATGACCACGCCCAGCGTGGCCAATGTGATCGCCGGTGCGGCGGCCAGACGGAAGCTGCTGATCGGGGTGGCAAAGCCACTGTCGAACAGAATAACGGCCAGCGCCAGCGAGCCAATCAGGTAGGCCAGACCGGCATGATCGAAATTGATCCCGCCGATACCGTCTTCGCCGGCCAACAGTCCAACAATCAGGAAGACCAGCAACAGTGGCGCGCCCAGGCGATATGACAGCACGCTGCTGAGGATCGAGATGAGGACAAGCCCGGCGGTAACCAGGATAATTGTGTGGCTGAATTCCATACGCTGTTTTGACTATCCGAGCGTTGATTATCCCCGATGGCGGGCAAGCAGTGAGTAACTACAGGTTAAGAGCATGCGAAATGTACTGATTACAGGCTGTTCCAGCGGCATTGGACACGCATTGGCGTTGCGCTTTGCCAGCCAGGGCGACCAGGTTGTGGCCACCGCGCGCCGGCCTGAAAGCATGCGGGCGCTGGCCGAGGCCGGTTGCCGCACATTGGCCTTGGATGTAAATGATGCGGCGAGCCGGGCTCAACTGGTGGCTGATCTGGGCGATATGGTGCTGGATGTTGTGGTTCACAACGCCGGCATCTCCGCCATGGGCCCATTGCTGGAATTGCCGGAAGAACAGCTGCGCGGCCAGTTTGAAACCAATGTGATCGCGCCGGTGCTGCTGACCCGCGACGTATTTCCGCTGATGCGTCGCAGTGCGTCACCTCTGATCGTGAATATCGGCAGCGTGTCCGGCATTCTGACCACGCCTTTCGCCGGCGCTTACTGTGCCAGCAAGGCTGCACTGCACGCGATCAGCGAGGCCATGCGCATGGAACTGGCGCCTTTTGGCTTTCACGTCACAACGGTGCAGCCCGGCGGGATTCAGTCCAACTTTGGTGCGGCCGCCACATCCAAGGTCAAAGCCTGGCTGGGTGAGCAATCGCTGTATGCGGGGATTCGTGACGGCATTCTGGCCCGCGCAGGTGCTTCCCAGGTCGATGCGACACCGGCAGAACAGTTTGCCGATGAACTGGTGCGCCAGCTGAGTAACGGTAAGCCACCGCGTGAAACGCGGATAGGTCATGGCAGTCGCACCTTTCCGGCGCTCAAGCGCTGGCTGCCTGGTGCGCGACTTGATCGTGTGCTTTCGGCCCGCTTCGGCCTCGACAAACTCAATCCCTGAACTCACTTGGCGCACGTTGGGTGCAGCTGGCGCCAGACCGTTGCCCAATTTGATGGCGTGCTCGCCGAGCTGCAGTTCTGTTTTGGTGCAATGCCCCCAATTGGTGCTTGGGGCGACATTGCTGCATCAAAGAATTCCCTGAAACACGCCAGTAATTAATGGTTTGTGGAGTTGGCAAGGCGATTGCTACAAGCGCTGACAGGTCGCATGTCAGTGGTTTTGGGTTGCTGACATGCAGATTCGAAAACCAACAGGGAATTTTACGAATGAAGAAGTATTTGAGTCTTGCTGCAGGCCTGGCGCTGAGTTCTGGCGCAATGTTCAGTGCTCCGGCAGCTGCTGAAGTGACGGGCAACATTGGTGTTGCATCGCAGTACGTCTTCCGTGGCATTGTTTTCGGTGATCCGCAGGTTTCCGGTGGCGTTGACTGGGCCGGTGACACTGGCTTCTACGCAGGCACCTGGATTTCCAGCGCAGCAGGCGAGCAGGAAGTCGATTTCTACGCGGGTTGGGCCAATGACACCTTCGACATCGGCTACCTCTACTACTACTTCCCGGATGCTCTGGGCACCCAGGATGCCGCTGAAGTCTATGCCAGCGCCGCTTTCGGCCCGATGAGCCTGGGCCTGGCCTATGCGCCGTCCGGCTTCAGCAACGTTGAAGACGACGATTACTACTACGCCAATGTGGGCCTGGACTTTGCCCTCAGTGACAAGGCGAGCGTGTCTCTGCATGCCGGTATGACCGAATTCATGGAAGATATCTATGATGACGCGGGCTACGTCGACTACGCCGTGACCTTCGGCTTTGGCGATCTGTTCGTGATGGTGTCCGACACCGACATCGATGGCCAGGAACCGACCTTCACTGTCGGCTACGGCTGGTCGTTCGACGACATCCTCTAAGACGTACTCCCCGCAGGCCGGCTTCCCGGTCTGCTGAAAACCCCGACTACGGATTCGTGGTCGGGGTTTTTTATGTCTGGCGGCTGGCCCGCCAGCGGCGTGGCGTAACCCCGCACCAGCGTTTGAACGAGCGGTTGAAGGCGCTTTGTTCGGAATAGCCCAGGAGCAGGGCCACTTCACTCAATGGGATGGCCGGATCGTCCAGATAACGTTCGGCCAATTGGCGGCGGCTGTCATCCAGCACTTTCTGAAACTTCAGGCCGCGCTCATCCAGGCGGCGCTGCAATGTGCGCGGCGCACAATTCATCTTCTCAGCAATGCGCTCCAGGCGCGGGTCGCATGCCGCTATGGCTTCGGCCAGTGCCCGTCGCAAGGCCGTTTCAAATGCATCCTGCCCGGGAATTTCGCGCAGTAGCAGGGTGGCCTGCTGGTCGAGTATCGCGAGCAATGCCGGATCGGGCGTGGCCAGCGCATGGGCGAGCAGCCTGGCCGGAAAAACCACACGGGTTGTGGCCGCAGAAAATTCAACCTCACAAGCAAAGAACTGGCGGTAGGGTTGCGAATCCGGGGGCGGCGGATTGACGAAGCTGACCAGGCTGGGTGCGCCCCTGGCGGCGTCGGCGAGCACTTCGCGCATGCACGCGACCAATGCGGCAATGGCGGCTTCATCGACAATCTGGCCGGGATCATCGACCGTGGTGTACCACTCCAGCACCGCATTCTGGCCCTGGATATGCACATGCACCGGATCGATCTGATAAATCAGCCGGTCAAACTGCTGCAGGCGTTTGAGTGCGGTGGCCAGGGTCGGTGCGGCACTGATCGCGTAGCCGAGTACGCCGAGCTGGCGCAGGCGCACGGCTGCGCCCAGATGCAGACCCAGCGCAGGATCACCAAGAGCTGCGGCCGCGGCCTCGAGTGCTTCACGCCAGTGCTCGGCGGGCATGCGGCTGAGCTCGCCCGCTTGCGGGCGGGGCTGGCCAAGTACGCGCTCGGCATGGTGGCCACGCTGTTGCAGATAATCGAACAGCAGGTCCAGCCAGTGGGTTGATATGTGTCCACGCATGGCGTGAATTGTCAAAAATTAGGCATGGCGCGTCAATCTCTATCGCTCTGGCTTGGGCAAACTGCTGGGGTAGACTCAGCGCTGCGAGGAGACAAACATGCTGGACACATTCATAACTCAGACCGAAACGCTGCTGGCCCCGCTATTCGGCGCACATATCGATTGGAAGCAGGTGTTGCTGACGGTGATGACGCCGGTGTTCCTGCTTGCTTTTGCGATCGAATGGCAGGTGCGCAAGAGCCGCGGGGCGGATCACCGCATGTGGAGCCAGTTCGAGTGGCGCGACATACTTGCCAATCTCGGCCTGGGCGGCAGTTACCAGGTCTTCGAGGGTATCGCGCATGCGCTGGTCACCGGCGCGGCGGTGCTGTGGATCTACCAGTTCCGTATGTTCGATGTGCCAGTCAACGCCTGGACGGTGATTCCGATCTTTGTCGCCGTGGAGTTCTGCTACTACTGGTTTCATCGCACCAGCCACCGGGTACGCTGGTTCTGGAGTGCACATGTGGTGCATCACTCCAGCGAAAAAATGAACATGACCACGGCCATGCGCCAGAGCCTGCTGTATTCGATCACCGGCTGGTGGTTGTTCTTCATGCCACTGGTGCTGCTCGGTGTGAACCCGGCGGCGGTGTTCTTCCTCTACGCGGTGGATCTGTCGTATCAGTATTTCGTCCACACCGAGGCGGTGGTCAAGATGCCGCGGTGGGTTGAATATGTGTTCAATACGCCGTCAAACCACCGCGTGCATCATGGTCGCAACCCTGAATACATCGACCACAACTACGGTGGCGTGCTGATCATTTTCGATCGCTGGTTTGGCACCTACGCCGAGGAGCGGGATGACAACCCGGTGGAGTACGGCATCACCCGCCAGGTCCGCAGCCACAACATCCTGACCCTGAATTTCCATGAGTTCGCTGACATGTGGCGTGATGTATTCAAGCCAGGCCCATGGTGGCAACGCCTGCAGCATTTGATCCGGCCGCCCGAATGGCAGCGACCGGATCAATCAAACAGCGGCTAGCTGACTGCGCCCGGGCCGCCGCTGTCGAAGGTGTTTTTCAGCTTGTTCAGGACAGCAACGTCAGCGGGCCACCTTTTTCGATAGCTCGGACGTAGGCCGGACGCGCCCGGATGCGCGCCATGTACGCCGCAAGATTGGGTAGTGAGGCGTTGTCCTGGGCGGCACGCACCATCAGCGCTTCAACCGGAAAGCTCATTTGTATGTCGGCAGCACTGAGTTCATCGCCGGCAATCCAGGTGCTGCGGCCCAATTCGTTTTCCAGGAATTCCAAATTGGCGTCGAGGTTGGGCCCCAGGTAGGCCTTGCGTACTTGACCTGAAATGGCTTTGGCGATCGGGCGCACAATCAATGGTGCACGTTCGATGCGGTTGAACAGCAGGGTCATGACCAGCAGCGGCATGAGTGTGCCTTCGGCGTAGTGCATCCAGTAGCGGTAGCGCAGAAACTCGTCGCTGCCGGCCTCTGGGACCAGGCGGCCCTGACCGTAGTTGTCCACCAGATACTCGATAATCGCGCCGGATTCTGCGACCACGCGGTCGCCATCGGTGATCACCGGGGCTTTGCCCAGTGGATGAATGTCCTTGAGCTCTGCGGGGGCCAGGCTGGTTTTCGCGTCCCGTTTGTAGAGTTTGATCTGATAGGGAACTTCAAGTTCTTCAAGCAGCCACAGCAGCCGCTGCGAACGGGAGTTTTCCAGGTGATGAACGGTGATCATGTGCAGGCGCCAGGGAAAATGAACCTGCATTGTAGAACCCAAATCGCTGGTGCTGGCGTGACTCTCTGGTGGCTGGCATCATCGGGGCTTCGCGATTCTGCTCCTGGAGATGTCCTGATGCGCCTGTTCACTGCCTTGTGTCTATCTGTCGCCGCGCTGACATTGAGCGCTTGCCAACTGCTGTCGGGCCATGCGCAGGAGCATGAAATGAGCCGAGGGTTTTCGCCTGATGAACTGGTCGGGCCAGAGTGGGTGGTCGAAAACATTGCCGATCAGGGCATTGTTGATGCCTCGCGTGTAACGCTGAATTTTGATGGCAAGGGCCGTGTGTTTGGCAAGGCCTCGTGCAATGGCTATTCGGGGCAGTACGAAAAGACAGGCGAGGCCTGGACCTTCTCCCAGCTGATCACCACCAAGAAACTTTGCCCGCCCGCGTTGATGACGCAGGAGCAGCGCTTCACGGCCATTCTGGCCGAGGTCGAAACCATCGGGCGTGATGCTAGCGGTGCGTTGGTCCTGACGGATTCTGCAGGGCAGCGCATCGTGGCCCGTGCCGAACATCGCTGACCTAATCTGCCCGGACGAGCCCTGCGCTTGAGCGATCTGCCAGACTCGTCGGCATTGATAACGAGTTTGAGGAGGCGCGATGTCAATCGTGTTTGAGTCGGTCGATTCCGTGTTGGCCGCCAAGGGGCAGGCACTGGGTGTGAGCAACTGGGTGGAGATCAGCCAGGACAGGATCAATCAGTTTGCGGATGCAACGGATGATCACCAGTGGATTCATGTCGATCCGGACAAGGCGGCCCAGGGGCCTTTCGGCACCACCATTGCCCATGGTTATCTGACCCTGTCGCTGGTCAGCCGTTTTCTGCCGGAACTGGCGGAGTTGCGCAATCTCAAAATGGGCGTGAACTACGGCACCGACAAGGTCCGCTTCCCCAATGCCGTCAAGGTCGGCTCGCGTGTGCGTGGGCATGGCGAGATGGTCGATGCCCAGGAAGTGAAAGGCGGCGTTCAGGCGACCATTCGGGTCACTGTTGAAATTGAAGGCGAAGACAAGCCGGCCTGCGTGGCCGATGCCATTTCGCGCTACTACTTCTAGTCGGAGCAGCAAATGAATGAAGCCGTGATTGTGTCGCTGGCGCGTACCGCCATCGGCAAGGCATTTCGTGGGGCTTACAACGACACCGAGGCCCCAGTGCTCGGCGGTCATGTGATCAAGGCCGCGCTTGAGCGCGCCGGTGTGGCTCCGGATGATGTGGACGATGTGATTCTTGGTGCGGCGGCGCAGCAGGGCACCCAGGGCTACAACCTCGGTCGCCTGTGCGCGTATACCGCAGGCTTGCCACATTCGGTGTCCGGCATGACCCTGGATCGGCAATGTTCTTCCGGCCTGATGAGTGTTGCGATCGGCGCCAAGGACATCATGGTGGGCGAAAAACGCATCGTGGTGGCCGGCGGACTGGAATCCGTATCACTGGTCCAGAACAAGCACAAGAATACCTACAAGGCGGTCTCCAAAGCAGTACTTGCAAGCGAGCCGACGGCTTATGTTCCGATGATCGAGACGGCAGAGATCGTGGCCGAGCGCTACGCCATTTCGCGCCAGGCCCAGGATGAATACGCGCTGCAGAGCCAGCAGCGGGTTGCCGCCGCCCAGCA
>JBFKEC010000148.1:0-8152 GCA_041619315.1 Oceanococcus sp.
GGTCGATGGCGTTCTCTTCTTCGCGGGCATCCGCGTCGCCAAATACATCACTCATTGCGACTCTCCTTAAGCGGGTGCGGGTGCGGGTGCCGCCGGCGGCAGATTGTCAGCTGGACCATGCGATGCGCCGCGCGACGCCAGGGCGTCACCAGTCAGTGCCGCACTTTGCTGCTGCAATCGATTGACCAGCCCTTTGCCGCGAGCCGACACCAGGGCATGCAGCAACACCGCCGGCACGGCCACAACCAGGCCCAGCACGGTGGTGATCAAAGCCTGGGAAATCCCGCCAGCCATGGTCTGCGGATCACCAGTGCCATACAAGGTGATGGCCTGGAAGGTATTGATCATCCCGACCACGGTCCCAAGCAGTCCCATCAGAGGCGCAACCGCCGCGATGATGGCCAGGAAAATGGTGAAGCGATGAATCCGTCCGGATTCTTTGGACACCCGGTCATGCAGACGCATGGCCAGGACTTCCGGATCACGTTCGCGATACTTGTTCCAGGTCTGCAGCAGGCGGCCGAGTGGATTACCGGCGCTGGGATTGTCGAGCTTGCGGCCCTGCAGGGACATACCCAGGCTGAGCAGCAAAATGTCGATCAGTTTGAAGGCCGCCAGAACCAGTGACAGCGCGCCCAACGACAGAATCATGTAACCGACCAGACCACCCTGATCGACCCGCTCAGGCAAGGTCGGTTTTTCAACCAGCAACTCCAGCAACGGACCGCGAGTGGGGTCAACCGCCAGCGCGTGCAAGCCCTGATCAGCGCCGAGGAAGTCATCCAGCAGCATCAATTCATCGCCGCCGGGCTGACGTGCCAGTGTCACCACCTGTTGGCGGCCACCGTCCCAGTTGAGGTACGCCGGTTGTGGGTCGCTGGTCAGCAGGTTGAATGTGCCGACGCGCACGATGTCGCGCTCGCTGGCTTCACCGTCCTGATCGACCACCGTGGCACGCAGACGAACAATGTCATCGGTGGCGGCAATCTCACGCTGAATCTCGAACCACAGTGCCCGAATGTCATCCACCGAGGACACTTCCGAGGCGTTCTTCATGCGGTTGGCAAAGCCTTCAAGCCACACATCGCGATCGGGGTATTCAATGCTTGTCGGCGAGTTCACGAACACACCAATCAGATCCGACGCGTTCTGCTGAAACACCCCGAACAATTCCTTGAGTGCGCCGATCTTGTCGGTCAACAGCTTGGCTTTGTCGTCGAGCTCAACCCGATTGGATTCGAATTGACCTTCCAGGCGCGTGCCGCGGGCTTCCAGGTTACTTAATCGTGTGTGTGCCTTGGCCAGTTTGCTTTCGGCTGCAGACAAGCGTTCGGCGTAGTGCTGTTCGCGTTGCTCGAGTTTGAGCAGTGCCTTTTGCTGGTGCGCTGACATTTGTTCAACGACAGCATCAAGTGTGTAGGCAGGCGCAGGATTGTCCTGCGCAAGTACAGCACCTGATGAAAGCGTGAGCAGCAGTGCGCTGCCCCACTGAAATAGGCGTCTATTTAGGTGTACTGCCAATTCATTCCCCCCCAGGACTGATGCAGATAGCGGGGCAAGCATACCGGGGCTGATCCAGATCGCAAACCATGTGATTAGAGAGCATCGCCAGTACTAAGGATGCGCACGTCAACGCGACGATTGGCCGCGCGTCCGTCCGCACTGAGATTGTCTGCTAAGGGCTGCTCGTCACCATAACCACGGGCTGCCAGGCGAGCCGCATCGACACCCTGCCCAACCAGATAACCCAGCACCCGCTCGGCGCGTTGTTTGGAAAGACGCTGGTTGTAACTTACAGCGCCCTGATTGTCCGTATGTCCGGCGACTTCAATGTGCATTGCGGGATGCAATAGCAACTGCTGTGCCAACTTGTTCAGCAGGGTTTTACTCGAACCCTTGAGTTCGCTTTGGTCATTGTCAAAACGGACCCCGCGCAGGGTGATCACAGCCCCTTCGGTACAGCCGTGCAGCACCACAGCATCACCGCCATCAAGGCTTTGCGGGCATTCGGGTGATGGCGGTGGCGGGCAGCCCTGCATGTCGACCGCCTGTCCTGTGGGAGTGGCCGGGCAACGATCGGCGTGGTCTTCCACACCATCCTGATCGCCATCGCTCGGTGCAACCACGACCGGCGTTGGTGCAGGCGGTGGTGGCGGCGGCGGTATCAACCCGAACGGCAATTGCAAGCCCAGATTGAACAACACGTCCTGCGCACCCGAGGCGTCCTCATCCAGTCGCTCGCCATCCTGGCCGTTGTGATGGCGATAGCGTGCGTCGGCCCGTATTCCAAAACCGTAGCGCCCGGCACGCAACGGCAGCAGATAGCCCAGGCCCGCTTCAAAAGTCAGGCCCTGGTATGCCTCGCCAGCCGCGTCTTGCTGGTCGCTGTTGAGGTACCCCACCGCGAATGGCAGATACACACCGCCAAACGGCTGAGGCAAAAACGCCAGCGCGGCAACGCCGCCTCCAGTGAGTGTCGAGGCCTGTGCGCCACCGCCGGACACAGGATCAAGCTCGCTCATAACGCCGTACAGTTCGATTGCGAAACCGCGACCAGCGCGATAACCAAATGCCAGCGTCGCGCCCGCCCCATCCTCAAGCCCACGCTCCGAATCCGGTTCCACGTAGCTCGCCATCGGCGCTATGTACATGCCGCGGTTCAACGGGGGCAGCGGCTCGGCCGCCGCTTCACCGGGCTGCCACAGGGCCAGCGCCAGACCTGCCAACATCACATTCATGGCCTTCATCTTTATCTCCTCCACCTGATTGCTGTGCTTCTGCCCGGCCTTTGCGACTCAGTCCAGAAGTGTCAATTCTTTGTATGGCGCTGCGGCCCGTCGCTGGCCGGCTGTCAGAAGTTCCACTTCATGCGCAGCCCGTACAGGCGTGGCGGGGCCAGCGTGACGGTCCGCCCGAAATCCTGCTGCACGATCGACTGGTAGTAATCTGTGCTTTGGGCGTTCTCGACAAACGCTGTCAGTTGCACGCCCCAAGGGTTGTAGAAGTAGGACACGCGCCCTGCCCAGGTGTCGTACGCCGGCTGCTCGTAGTGCGGCGAATTCTGCGGCGTGGTGTTGAAACCACTGTTGTAGTAGTAGTCAACACCGACCTCCCAGTCACCCCATGAGCCGCCACTGATGAACTGATTGACCGACAGCGTAGCGGTCACATCCGGGGTGCGCACGATGTCATTGCCGGTGAAGTCACGCGCCGGACCGCCGACCAGGCTGTCCTCACCAAAATACAGCCCGGTGTCATCGTCATAGCCCGAACCGTTGGGGTAATCGGTGTATTTGCCATCAAGGTAGGTCGCGCCTGCGGCAATCGCAAGACCGGGGTTGGACAGCGGCATGGGCTGCCACAACAGGTCGAACTCAGCGCCGGTGATTTCCGCCTCACCTGCATTCTTGAACGTCACGATACCGCCCGAGCCTATCGACACGATGGCAGTCAGCAGACCGTCAATCCGGGTATGAAACACCGCGGCATTCAAACGCAAAGAGTTGTCGAGCAGATCCGACTTGAATCCCAGCTCATACGCGGTTGCCGTTTCGCGATCCACCGCATCCGGGTTGGTGAAGAAATTCACGATGTTGTAGGTCGGGCTCTTGAACGCCCGCTGGGCCGAAGCAAAGATCTGGAAGTTGTCGTCCAGACGGAACTGCAGCGCAACCTTGGGCGACCAGGTCTCATCTTTCAGATCCGGCACACTGAAGTTGAACACGCGAATGTTCTGATCGGTGCGATGTGCATCGAAGTAATCATTGGGCGGTTCGCCAGCGGTGGGCAGAACCACATCCAGGTAGCTGTTGGTGAGGCCACGGGTTTCTTCCTGATAGCGCACACCCAGGGTCACATCCAGCCAGTCGGTAGCGAAGATCGTGGACTGGAAATACGCCGCGTTGGATTCCGTGGTCAGAATCCCACCGTTGCCCAGCACGATGTCGTTGGTCGAGTTGATCAGACTGTTGGCCAGACCGCCCAGATTGGTGCTGCCCAGCAGGTTATCAAGCCGGCTTAAAAGATTGGTCCCGCCGATCACGTTGGAGCCAAACCCGACTGCGTTCAGGCTCAGATACAAACTGCCAAAACCACCCTCGCCTTCAAGCCGGTAAAGCCCGGCCACCCACTGCATGAAATCGGCAAAGGGTGAATTGGCGTTGGACAGAATCTGCAATTCATAGGTGTTCTGCAGGTTGAACTGGTCGTTGCTGTAAAACTTGGCCTGCGAGGTTTCAGTTGAATCCAGGTCGTACATGGCCTCGTCGACATAGGCATTGTTGTCCGAATAGATCAACTTGATGTCGGCAAAATCGGTTAGCCATTCCAGCGTTGCACCGAACAACTCGTTGGTGGTGTCGTTGCCGCCCTGATAGTCGTTGTGCCACACCCGATCGGGCTCGTCCGGCTCAACCCCGGCAGCAAAAATGGGCGCTGGCCGAGTGTTTTCCTGAGACAGCGAGTTGCTGTTGAACTGTTCGCTATAGGCACCAACCAATGTCAGGGTCAGGTTGTCGCTTGCGAACGCCTGAAGCTTGAGTCGACCGCCCTGGACATAGTCCTCGCGCATCGGGCCGGGCTCGCCAGCCACTTCGTTGCGACCGTAGAGGTCCTGTGACTCTTTATAGAGGGACAGCGTGGCGCCGGCATATTCAGTCAGCGGCGTTCCCAGATATAGCTGGTACTTCTGTGCGTTGAAATTGCCAAACGACAGCTTGGCCGTGCCGGTGAACTCATCCGGCGAATCCGCCGTGACGATGTTGATCGCACCACCGGTGGCGTTGCGCCCGAACAAGGTGCCTTGCGGACCCTTGAGCACTTCAACCCGCTCCACCGGGCCCAGGGTGTCCTGCTTGCCCTGGCTGGGGCCAATATTGATCCCGTCGATATAGGTCGCAACACTGGGGTCGGCGTTGGGCAAAAAAGCATCCGTGCCAACACCGCGAATAAAGATCAGGCTGTACCCGTAGGTATAGGTGTAGGTCAGCCCCGGCGTGATCTTCTGCAGATCTGCGGTGGACTCCACACCAAAAGCATCCAGCTTTTCACCACTGAACGCGTTGATCATGATGGGCACGTCCTGAACGTCTTCCTCACGCTTTTGAGCGGTGACGATCACTTCCTCGATCAAGCGACTGCCGCTGCCTCGCACCGGCTTGAGCGCTTCATCCTCGCCAACAGGAATGGTCGCAAGCTGAGCTTCGGATGAGTCCGTCTGCACCGGGCCTGGAGCGGGGGCTGGATCATCAGCTTGTTGCTGTGGCTCAGGTGTTGCAGCCGGTGCCGATGGCGCGCTGCTGCCCCCGGCCGGACCGAACAATTCATCAAGCTCGTCCTGGGCCACAGCCGCTGTACTGGCAAACGTAAACAACAGACCCACTAAGGCCTGCCCTACTATTCCCTTCGTCATGTCTCACTCCGCATCTCTGGCACCGGTTCAGGGGGAGTTCCGGCACATCTGGACGTTCTGTTCTATGGCGGCGACCTGAATTTTTATAGTGGTCGCAACGCTTGAAAATCACATTACACAAATACCGACATCATGTCTATTACTAATAGTGTCTTTTCGACACAATTATTTCGTATCTTCTAACAGAGGTGTAAAACGCATAAGAATCAAAGCCTGAATACCATCCGCTGCGGCCAGCGCGAGGAAGATTGCAGGGGCGCCAAGACACACACCGAGCACGAAAAGTGCGACCGCCGCGAACTTGACCAGCACACTCACACGCAGCGTTTGCGGCCCCGGCCCCAGCGTTAGACGCAGCCAGGCCAGCGCCGCACCCAGAAGCCCCACCAGGCTGATGAGCAATCCCACGCCGGCCGAGATGGCCAGACTTCCCGGCCAGCCCAGCTGTGCATTGAGCTCAAGCAGCAGCGTGACCAGCCACAGCCCCAAGCCGGGGATGGCCAGGCTGGTGAACAGCAGCAGATCGCCAAGGGCGATCTGCCGGTAGAGCGCAGCACCTTGCATCAGCTGAACGCCGCAACGGCCTCGGCCGTGTTCATGAAATCACGAAAACGCGACCATTTGCCGTTGTTCACGGTGATGACATGAGCAAAATCCGAGCGTATATCACGCTGGGTCGAAAGCGCGGTGAGGTGCAATTGCCCGGTGACCGTAACGATATCGCCGTCACTCAGAAACTGCTCCGGATCAAACTTGTGAATATCGACCGAACTGAGCACCGTGGAGAAAAACTTCTCGGCTTCGGCCAGACCGCTGTATCTGCCGGCATAAGGGATCACCGACGGGCCATAGAACTCGATCACGATGTCATCGTTAAGCAGTTCGAGTATGCCCGGCACATCCTGGTTACCAAAGCGGGTAAAGACTTCGATGGTGGTGTCTATCTGAGGATTACTCATTGTTGTCTCCTTTTGGGGTTGTTATTCCGCTGGTGCAACGGTGATGGCGATGCCATCCAGCTCATCGCTGAGTTCAATCTGGCAGGCCAGACGGCTGTTGCCCTGGGCATTGAGCAACTCATCCAGCAGCTCCAGCTCCAGTTCATCCTGGGGCGGCAAACGCGAGACCCAGGCCGGGTCTACATACACCTGGCAGGTGGCGCACGAGCACTCCCCACCACAGGTCGCCTCGACCAGATCACGCTGGGCCAATACATCCATGAGTCGATCGCCGTTGTCGCAATCCAGCGCCATAGCCTGGCCGGCACGATCGATAACACTGATTTTCATACGTCTATTCCGAAGCCTTGTTAACGAGATCGCGCAATGCGATCGAAGGGTTGGTGAGCATCGCCGGGTCGAGCCTCTGGGCCGAAGCGATCAGGCGCTTGGCGACAATGAAATCGCCCGCAGCGTTGAGGCACTGAGCGGCCCTCAGGCGCCCGTCCTCCAGACAGAAGCAGCTCAACCGCTGCCCGTCCGAACTGACACGCTCCAGCCACGTCGCACGGCCCGGCGCCAGCCCCACCATCTGCAATTTGCTTGTGTATTGATCCGACCAGAACCACGGCGTGGTTTCAGCCGGCACCGTGCTACCGACAATGGCCGCCGCCGCCCGATTGGCGCTCTGAACGGCGTTGTCCACGGACTCCAGACGCACACCGCCCTGCCCGTCAGGCAAGCGTGGGCGTGCCACATCACCAATCGCATAAATGTCGGGGCTGCTGGTTTGTCCCAGCGCGTCAACCAGAATGCCGTCGTCACACTCAAGCCCAGCCTGCTCGGCCAGCGCCGTGTTGGCCTGCATACCCACGCCGACGAGCAAAAGGTCGGCTTCGATGTGTTCACCGCTGTTGGTGACGACGCCTTGAAAGCGCTGATCGCCGACAATCTCGGCCACGCCCAGATTGCATCGGATTTGGCTGCCCTGACGCTGGTGCTCTTCAAGCAGTCGCTGGGATATCTGCGGCGCGACCGTGCGTTCCAGCACCCGCGACTGCATTTCCAACACCTGAACCTGACAACCCAGAGTGCGTAACGATGCGGCGGTTTCCAAACCGATATAGCCACCGCCGAGCAGAATCACGCGAAGCCCATCGCGCACTTGCGTACGCAGCGCCAGGGTGTCATTCACGCTGCGCAGGTAGTGCACCCCGGCCATATCCGCCGCGATCATGGGCAAGCTGCGCGGACGACCGCCTGTAGCCAGAACCAGCACGTCATAGTCACTGGTCTGGTGATTGGCATCCACCACCTGACGGGCTGCGCTATCAATCTTCAGCACCGGGCAACCGACCCGCACATCGACCTCATGATCGCTGTAGTAGGCCGGCTTGCGGATCAGCAGCTTGTCCTGTTCAAGCGCCCCAAGGAGAAATTTCTTGGACAGTGGCGGACGCTGATACGGCAGCATGTCCTCATCGCAAAACATCACGATGTGGCCGGCAAAACCGTGGCTGCGCAGGCTCCCGATCAACTGGGCGGCGGCCTGACCACCACCCACAATGACCACGCGTGACGCAGCCTGGCCTGGCAAACTGTGCTTGCTCATGTTCTGACCATCCCGTGGGCTCGTCGCCGTTACGACTTGAGCACCACCGGCAGACTCTGCAGCCCGTATGTCAGCAGGCCACCACGCTGACGCCGCTTGGCCTTGGCGCCGGCTTCGATGCCGCTGCAATTGTCGAGTATCACCTCGAGCATTTTCTCGGCTTCCATACGCGCGACACTCGAGCCCAGGCAA
>JBFKEC010000149.1:0-8116 GCA_041619315.1 Oceanococcus sp.
CGAATGGCATTTCATCGGCCCCATCCAATCCAACAAAACGCGCGTGATCGCCGAGCATTTTGACTGGGTTCACAGCGTTGATCGGGCAAAAATTGCGCGCCGTCTGGCGCAACAACGGCCGGCGGCTCTGGCGCCGCTAAAAATCTGTCTGCAGGTCAATACCAGCGGCGAAACCAGCAAGGCCGGCGTTGCCCCTGATCAGCTCGCCACCCTTTATGCCGAGGTCAAAGATCTGCCTGAGCTTCAGATCATGGGCCTGATGAGCCTGCCTCGGCCAACCGATGACCTGCAGGTTCAGCGCCAGGGCTTTCATCAACTGCGCGAGTTGCGGGACAATATCTGCCCGCAGGCGCCAGTGCTCTCCATGGGCATGTCGCAGGATCTGGAAGCTGCGGTCGCCGAAGGCAGCACACTGGTACGCATCGGCACCGCCCTGTTTGGTCCGCGCGCGCCTGCCACCCCATCCCAGGATCCCAGCGCATGAATCAGGACGAAATGAAACAGGCTGCCGCCGAGGCTGCCATCGAACACGTGGAAGACGACACCGTCGTGGGGGTTGGCACCGGCTCGACCGTCAATTTCTTTATCGATGCGCTGGCTCGCATCAAGGGCCGCATCGAAGGCGCGGTATCGAGTTCACAGGCCTCAACCGAACGCATGCGCGCTCTGGGCATCCGGGTGCTGGATCTGAACGAGGCCGGTCCGCTTCCGCTATATGTGGATGGTGCGGACGAGACCAATGCACATCGCCAGTTGATCAAAGGCGGCGGCGGCGCGCTGACGCGCGAAAAAATTGTTGCCGCGGCCAGCGAGAAGTTCGTGTGCGTGGTCGACACCAGCAAGAAGGTCGGCGTGCTGGGCACCTTTCCGTTGCCTGTTGAAGTGATCCCGATGGCGCGCAGCCACGTTGCCCGTGAAGTCGCCAAGCTCGGCGCCCGGCCGGTACTGCGCACTGGCTTCATCACCGATAACGGTAATGAAATTCTTGATCTGCATGGGCTTTCGATCATCAACCCACCCGAACTGGAAGAACGCATCAACCAGATCGTTGGCGTGGTGTGCTGCGGGCTGTTTGCCCAGCGTCCGGCCGATGAAGTGATCATGGCCACACCACAGGGCGTGCAGGTTTTCTAAACGCCGGGGGCGCTCTTTGCGCTGTCCAGTTGCGCGCGCAATGCCGACAGGCGCTCAAGCGTACCCACATCGGTCCACAAGCCGGAATGATGCTCGGCGCTGGCCAGCCCCTGCTGCAAGGCCACACGTAGCAAGGGGGCCAGGGCGAACCGACCGGGGCTGCAACCCTCGAACAAGTGCGGCTGGAGCAGACTGATGCCGGAAAACGTCTTGCGCGGTGGCGCTTCGCTCAGCAGTCCGGCGGCGGTCAGACCAAAGTCCCCTTGTGGATTGTGCTCAGGGTTGTCGACCAGAACCAAATGGGCCAGCTCCCCTGTCGTCCATTGCGCGGCGCGCTGGGCCAGCCGGGTCATATCGAAATCGCTATAGACATCCGCATTGGCCACAATAAACGGCCCTGGGCCCAGCTTATCCAGCACCTTGTAGATGCCGCCACCGGTTTCCAGGCGCTCGCCCTGCTCCTCTGAAAATACACACTGCATGGACCAGCGCCAGTTGGTCTCCAGATGCTCACGGATCTGCGCACCCAGCCAGTTGAGATTGATCACGCAGCGCTTCACACCGGCACAGGCCAGCTTGTCGAGCAAGTGTTCGATCAGGCTCTGCCCGGCCACCTCGACCAACGGTTTGGGGCAGTGGTCGGTCAGCGGGCGCAGACGCTCGCCACGCCCGGCCGCCAGCACCATGGCGTTCAGCTGTTCAGACATTGTTCGGCAATGCGCCTGAGCGGTGCCAGTTCGGGGTAGCACGCGGACACATCGCGCACATAGGCCAGCACGCGCGGGATGTCGTCGAGATACCCCGCCTTGCCATCGCGGTGATAAAGCCGAGCGAAGATACCGATGGCCTTGAGATGACGCTGCAGCCCCATCCAGTCGAAATCACGTTTGAACGCTGCGGCTGATGGCATCGCCCGGCCCAGGCTCAGGCACTGCTCGCGGTAATAGTCCACCCACGCATCGACCTGCTCACCAGGCCAGGCGACGTAACAGTCGCGTAGCAAAGACACCAGGTCGTAGCTGACCGGGCCATGCACCGCATCCTGGAAATCCAGGATGCCCAGATCCCCGGCGTCGGCCCACATCAGATTGCGCGAATGATAGTCACGGTGCACAAACGTGCGCGCTTGGGCCAGTGCCGCGCCACACAGGCGTTGGCACAATTCGTCCCAGTCGCGCTGTTCAGACGCTGTCAGCGCGCGCTGACAATGCACCCCGAGATACCAGTTGTGGAACAGCGCCAGTTCGCGCGCCAGCAAGGCCTCGTCATAGGCTGGCAATGTGGCGCCATCCACGCCTTGCATACAGACCAGTGCGTCAATCGCGCGGCGGTATGCGCAATCCGCATCGACGTCCGCCAAAGCCTGCAAAAACGTTTGCTGGCCCAGATCGTCCAGCAGCAGAAAACCTTGCGCCAGGTCCTGCGCACGCACCACCGGCACGCGCACCCCGGCCGCAGCCAGCTTGGCGCTGACCGCAACAAAAGGATGGCTGTCCTCCTTGTCTGGCGGCGCATCCATCACGATGTAGCTGCCTGCACTTGGGCTCGGCGGCGACAAAGTGTCTGAAAATACGCGAAAATAGCGCCGAAAGCTGGCATCACTGGAAGCCGGCTGCGGGGCACTGTGGGCGGGCAGGACTGTATCCAGCCACGCCAGCATTTGGACGTAGCGCTCGTCCGGGCGAGTGTCGCGGGTCATCAACTAAGAACCACGGGAAGGGTTTTGCGCGGATTCTACAGAATGTGCGGCGGCATGCTGCTCAGCCTGACACCGGTCCTGGCGACCGCGCAGGCGCTGTGCGAGGCATTGACCTTCAAACAGCGTAGCTACGCCGATCAGTTGATCGACGATGCCGCCCTGCACGCCGACGCCGGCCAGGTTGATCTGCAAGCCTATGGCGAATCCCGTTTGCAAGGCGGCGTACGCATGCGCTTCGGGCGCGACATCCTGTTTGCCGATGACGTGCGCTACCGCCATAACGATCATCAATTACGCGTGATCGGTCGTACCCTGTTCGAAAACGACACCATCCAGGTCCAGGCCGAAGCCGCACAAATCAATTTGCACAGCGAAGCCGCAGCCTTTGAGCAGGCCCGCTACGTGGCCTTCGCCGCCGGTGCGCGCGGCCATGCTGACCAACTGAGCGTCGATGGTGCGCAGCAAGCCAAGCTGGAAGGCGTGCGCTACACCACCTGCTCACCCGATCAGGAAGCCTGGGTGCTGGAAAGTGACGAGATCACACTCGACTCCAAACGCGGTCTGGGCTCGGCGCGCAATGCCAAATTGCGCTTCATGGGCGTGCCCATCTTCTGGGCGCCATTGTTCTACTTCCCTGTCGGTGAACAGCGCCAGACCGGAGTGCTGCCACCGAGTATTGGCGATAGCGCCACAACCGGCCTGGATATCAGTATTCCGCTGTACATCAACCTCGCCCCCAACTACGACCTGACCCTGACCCCGCGGCACATGAGCGAACGGGGCGAACAGATCGCCGCAACCGGTCGTTACCTGTTCAGCCACAGCGTCGGCGAAAGCACCGTGGAATGGCTGGAAGAGGATGAACAAACCGGGCAGCAGCGCTATTTGCTGGATACCAGTCTGGAGGGCGGCACCACCCGACACTGGAACTGGCAAATCGGCTACACCCGGGTCAGCGATGTCAGCTATGCCAGCGAACTGGACACGGCCCTGACCGATTCGGCGCAAAGTCAGCTGCCCCAGTACGCCCGCCTGTTTTATCGCCATCTCGATAGCGGTCTGCGCGCATCGCTTGCGGCGCATGAATATCAGAGCCTGATCAGTTCGCTGGACGAGCCGTATGCGCGCCTGCCCGAACTCAATGTGTCATGGCAGCCGGCCTACCACAACGGCCGCGTTCGCCCGTTTGTCAGCGCTCAGGCGGTCAACTTTCGCGCCATCGACGAATCGCAGACCTGGCGCGAAGACGCGCGCATTGGACTGGACTGGCGCCTCGACCTTCCGCAAGCGTTCTTTACTGCCCACACCGACTACCGCTGGACCGGTTACCAGGAGCGCGAAGACGGCACCACCGTTAACACCATCGATCGCCACCTGAGCACCGCACAAGCCGGGTTCGGTCTCAATTTTGTGCGCCAGGGGCGGTTTGGCCGCTACCAGACACTGACGCCACAGATTTACTATCTGTATGTGCCCTACGCCGAACAGGACAGCATTCCGCTGTTCGACACCGGCCAGCCGGACTTTTCATTCGATCAGCTGTTCGCCCTCAACCGCTTCACCGGGGTTGACCGAATTGCCGATGCCAATCTCATCACCACCGCATTGCGCACCGACTGGTATCGCGATTTCGGCCGCGAACGGGTTCTCAGCGCCAAACTCGGGGTGCAGTGGCGCGCCGAAGAGTCAAAGGTCACCCTGGCGGATGAAAGCGCTCCCGACTCGGGCAGCTCGGACTGGCTGGGTGAAATTGACTATGCCATCAACGAGCGTCTCAGCACCCAGCTGGTGGGGCAATGGAATGCCGATGAGAACCGCATGGACCAGAGTTCACTGGCGGCGCGCTACCAGTACAGCGAAGATCGCTTCATCCACATTGCCTACCGTTTCCGGCGCGACAATTTCGAACAGACCGACGCCATCGTGTCGATGCCGATCAACTCACGCTGGAAGCTTGCCGGGCGCTGGACCTATTCACTCGAAGATCACCGCAGTCTGGAAGCCCTTGGCGGGGTCGAATACAGCAGCTGCTGCTGGGGCGCACAGGTCGCCTGGCGCCGCTATCTGTCGGGTGACGACGGCAGTTTCGACTCGTCAATCTATCTGCAGTTGGAACTCAACGGGCTTGGCAGGATCGGAGAAGGTCTGGATCGACTCTTAACGCGTGATATTCTTTAGGATTGAATGCGTAACCACAGCACGCATCGACACATTATCCGGATGTACATGAACCCCATTTACCGTCATCGCCACGCTCTTGTGCTGGCCACGTTCCTGCTGCTTGTCAGCCCTTTTTCCCGGGCCGCCCAGGTGGTCGACTACATCGTTGCGGTCGTCAATGACGAGGTCGTGCTGAGCAGTGAGCTGAACCAGGCACTGGATCAGATCAAGCAGCAGTTCGCCGGGCGCGGGCCGTTGCCGGAAGAAGACATCCTGCGTCGCCAGGTCCTCGAGCGCATCGTCGTGACCAAGGCTCAGGTTCAGCGCGCCATGCAGGGCGGCATGCGCGTCAGTGACGAGCAAATCAATCAGGCCATGGCCGATATTGCCGCGCGCAACGGCATGAGCCTTAACGAATTCGCTCTGACCTTGCGCCGTGAAGGCATCGATTATCTGCAACTGCGCCAGCAGGTTCGTGACGAGATCCTGGTCAACCAACTGCGCCAGCGCGAAGTCGATTCACGCATCGTGGTCACCGAAGATGACGTGGATCTTCAGCTGGAACAGCAAGGCGAGTCCGACAAGGTCGAGTATCAACTGGCCCATATCCTGATTTCGATTCCGTCCGATGCCAGTCCGCAAGCACGCAGCGAAGCCACCGAGAAGGCTGCCAGCGTGGTCAGCGCAGCGCGTGAGGGCGAGGATTTCGCACAACTTGCGATCACCCATTCAGACAGCTCAAGCGCCCTGGAAGGCGGCGATCTGGGCTGGCGCCGAGGCAATGCCCTGCCCACCCTGTTCGCTGATATTGTCCCCGCACTCAATGTCGGCGGGATCAGCGACCCGATCAATACCAGTGGCGGGCTGCACATCGTCAAACTGGTCGACAAGCGCGGCACCACCAGCGATGCGCTGGTTAAGGAAACCCACGCGCGCCACATCCTGCTCAAACCCAACGTGCTGCGGAATCCGCAGCAAACACGTGAGCGGCTTGAAGAGATACGCCAGCAAATCGCCGATGGCGCGGATTTCTCCGCACTGGCCAAACAGCACTCGGAAGACCCCGGCTCGGCCAACCAGGGTGGCGACATGGGCTGGCAAGGCCCGGAAACCTTTGTTCCGGAATTCCAGCGGGCGCTCGATCTGCTTGAGCCCGGCGAACTGAGCCCGGTATTTCAGACACCGTTTGGCTGGCACATTGCCAAGGTGGTCGATCGGCGTGAACGTGACCGCACCGAAGACCTGCGCCGCGCCCAGGCCCGACAAGCGATTTTCCGCCGCAAAGCCAGTGAAGAGCAGGACGTCTGGTTGCGCCAGCTGCGCGACGAAGCCTACGTTGAATACCGGGATCAGCCGGACGCCGGTTGAACCCGCTCATTCTGCATACTCCGGGTGAGCCGGCTGGCATAGGCCCGGAACTGCTGATCAAACTGGCCGCGCAGCCCAGCGACGCCTGCCGCGTGGCCGTGGCTGATGGCGGCCTGCTTGAGCGCACCGCCGCGCATCTGTCATTGCCGCTGACCCTGAAAGCGTTTGATGGCCAGCGTCGTGCAACACCGGCCAATACGTTGTGGCACATCCCGCAGCACATGGCCCGCACGGTGGCGTTTGGCCAGCCTTCACCCGACAACGCTGAATATCTGCTGAATTGCCTGAGCAGCGCCGTGAAGTACGCTCGCGACGCGCAATCCGCACTGGTCACCGGCCCGCTCAACAAAGCGGTGATCAATAAAGCCGGGATTGCCTTCACCGGACACACTGAATTCATTGCCGAGCTGTGCGGCGGCATCACCCCGGTGATGATGCTCACTGCAGGCAGCCTACGCGTCGCCCTGGCCACAACCCACCTGGCGCTACGCGATGTACCTCAAGCGATCACCGCAACACGTCTGGATCACATCATGGCCGTGCTGGAACACGATCTGCGCGAGCGCTTTGGCATTGACCGGCCACGCATACAAGTGTGCGGTCTCAACCCACATGCCGGCGAAGGCGGACATCTGGGTGATGAAGAACTGCGCGTGATCGAACCCGCGCTGGCACGTCGCCGCCAGCACCCCGACAGCCGCGCCCAATGGCTCGGACCGGTGCCTGCCGACACCGCCTTTACTCGCGAGCGATTGGCCCAGTGCGATGCGGTACTGGCGATGTACCACGACCAAGGGTTGCCAACCCTCAAGCATGCCGGGTTTGGCAACGCCGTGAACATTACTCTGGGCCTGCCGGTGATTCGCACCTCGGTCGACCATGGCACGGCGCTGGATATCGCCGGCCAGGGCTGCGCAGATATCGGCAGCCTGCGCTGTGCAGAAGACATGGCCATTACCCTGGCTACACGAGGAGCGATGGCACATGGATAAACACCGCCCGCGCAAGCGCTTTGGTCAGAATTTTCTCACCGACAACAACATCATTGAACGCATTGCGGCAGCCATCCGGCCGAGCGCTGACCAGCACATTCTGGAGATTGGCCCAGGTCAGGCCGCACTGACGGCAGCGCTGCTACCCGATTGCGGCAAACTCACGGCGGTTGAAATTGACCGCGATCTGGCTGCCGAACTGCGCCAGCGTTTTGCCGCTCAGCCGCGTTTTGAGCTGGTCGAAGCCGATGCCCTCAAGGTTGATTTCGCAACCCTGGCCGATGGACCGATACGCGTGGTCGGAAACCTGCCCTACAACATCTCCACGCCGTTGGTGTTTCATCTGCTGCAGAGCCAGGCGCGGATCACCGACTTCCACATCATGTTGCAACGGGAAGTGGCAGAGCGCATGGCCGCAGGCTCTGGCAACAAGACCTACGGCCGGCTCAGCGTTGCGGTCAGTCTGGCCGCCCACGCCGAGATTCTGTTTGACGTCCCACCGGGTGCGTTCTATCCGCCCCCCAAAGTGCGCTCATCCATCATTCGCCTGACCCCGCACGACGTAGAACTGCCGTGGCGAGCGCTCGACAGCGTGCTGCAATCGGCCTTCTCGGCACGGCGCAAAACCCTGCGCAATGCGCTGGGCCGCCTGTTCAGCGCCGAGCAGCTGGAAGCTCACGGCCTGGACCCTAAACTGCGCCCGGAAAACCTTGAGCCCGCCCAGTTTCTTGCCCTTGCGCAGAGCCTGGATGCGCGCGACAGC
>JBFKEC010000150.1:0-8101 GCA_041619315.1 Oceanococcus sp.
ATGAAAGCCGTCGCCATTGACCTCACGCGACTCGACATTGAGCAGCGAGGCCTTGAAGCCGACCGTCGAGGCATTGGCAATGTTATGGCTGACCGCGGCCTGAGCTTCCCAGGCCTGACGCGCGCCACTCATGGCCACGTAGAGTGATTTGTCCATGACTGTTGGCTCTGCCCTTAACGGATATTCAGGGCGGCCTGAGTAACCTGATCCGCCGTGGTGATCATCTGTGCGTTGGCCTGGAAGTTACGCTGCGCGGTGATCATGTTGACCAACTGCTCGGTCAGATCCACGTTGGAGGCTTCAAGCGCCCCCGACTGCACACCACCAAATCCACTGCTGCCGGCCGCGCCACGCTGGGCTGATCCGGAATCAAAGGTTTCCGCCCAGCCGGTGTCACCCAGCGCCTGCAAACCTTCCGGATTGGCAAATCGCGTCATCGCCATCTGTGCCAATGCGGTGGTCTGACCGTTGGTGAAACGGGCCTGAACAATGCCTTCTTCATTCACCTCAATGCCCACCAGACTGCCGCTGGCATAGCCATCCTGGCTGATGCTGTTGACGGCATAGGTGTCGCCATACTGGGTCACCGCATCGAGATTGACATCCATCTGCAGGTCAGCCGCACCGTTGCTCAGGGCGATCGGCGGCAGTGTCAGATTGCCATTGGCCGGGACGGTGAGCTGGCCGCTGCTGTCAAACGTCACAGCTGTTCCGCTGCCCACCACATTGCCATCCAGCGCCACCTGCATTTCCCACTCATTGGCGTTGGCCGTCTTGACGAAGAACGATGTCAGCGTGTGTGAATCGCCCAGCGAGTCATACACGGTAACCGCGCTGGAATGATTGAAACTGTCAGCGTCGGCAGGATCAAACGGCGTGACCGACGGCTGCGCCGCATTGGCCGGCAGATTGAGCGTGGTGTTCAGCTCGGAGGTTGCCTGCGGCGAACTGTTCGAGGTTGATAGCTGAATGTCGGACAAGGATGCGGTATTGAAATTGCCACCCGCAGTGGGCTCAAAGCCCTGCAGTCGGGCACCTTCCTTGGACACCAAAAAGCCATCGCTATCGACACTGAACGAGCCATCGCGGGTGTAGCTCAACGCACCTTCGCTCGACAGCGTAAAAAAGCCGTCACCGTTGATCGCCATATCCAACGCATTCGACGTGAAATTGACATTGCCCTGGGTGAACTGCTGCTGCACACCGGCCAGGCGCGAGCCGCCGCCAATCTGGGTATCAGACAGGCCCACCGAACTGGAATTGAACAAATCGGCGAACTGGGCGCGCGACTCCTTAAAACCCGTGGTGTTGGCGTTGGCGATGTTATTGGCCGTGACCGACAGCTCGGATTGGGCCGCGTTCAGGCCACTCAAAGCGATACGAAACGTCATGATGATTCTCCTTGGCGCGTATTCAGTACAGTGCCCGCACGGCACTCATATCCACATCACCCAGCTGCGCGGTTTGCAGTTGAGTCCCGTTGTTTCCACCCAGCGCGACCGCATCAATGCGGCCGGCCAGCAACACACCAATCGCGTCGCCACCGTTCATGCGGGCTTCAAATTGATAGGTGCCGGCACTCGCCGGATCACCCTTGCTGTTCATGCCGTCCCAGGACAAACGCTGGTTGCCGGCTTCATCGGCCGACAAGGACAGACTGCGAATCAGCTGACCGCTGTCATCCATGACATCGACAATAATTTCGCCCGGTCCATCGGTCACCACGGCCAGATCCACGCTCTGGCCGGATTCGCTCAGGCTCACCACATCGCCAGACACCAGCACTTCACGCCCGATCAAACTGGCGGCCTGCAAGGCCTGATCGCCGCTGATGCTGGCGGCCAGGGATTCGAATTGGCTGTTGAGATCCTGCAAACCACTGACCGTGGAGAACTGCGCCATCTGGGCCAGAAATTCACCGTTTTCCATCGGGCTGAACGGATCCTGATTCTGGAACTGGGTGGTCATCAGGGTGAGGAAATCCTCCTGCCCCAAGGCCTGGGTACTGGACGTCGAGGTGCTCGAGGTCAGTGCGGTGCTGCTGGTATCAGTAACCTGCATATCAACGTCCCATATTGAGAGTGTTGAGCATCAGCGATTTGGCCGTATTCACCGCCTCGAGGTTGCTCTGATAGGAACGCGCAGCCGAAATCATGTTGGCCATTTCCTCGACCACACTGACATTGGGCGCGTAAACGTAGCCTTGCTCATCAGCCAGCGGATGGCCGGGTTGGTAACGCTTGAGTGGCGCATCGTCGGACTCGGCCACCTCGCGCACATTGACGCCTTGGCCATCGGCCTGAGCCTCGAACACCGGAACGCGCGCCTTGTAAGTGTCTTCTGGCCGTGAGGCGACGACGTCGGCGTTGGCCAGATTGCTACTGACGGTATTCAGGCGCACGGATTGAGCCGCCATCGCCGAACCGGCCACCTGAAAAATGCTGAAACTGGACATGACGAGACCTCCTACTGGCCAGTGATTGCGGTGAGCATGGATTTAACCCGGCCATCAACGAAGCGCAGCGTGGCTTCGTAGCGCATGGCCGCTTCGCCAAAGCGCGCCTGTTCAAGATCGGCGTCGACCGTGTTGCCATCGGCCGCCGGCTGGCTGGGAATACGCCAGCGCAGGCTGGCTTGCACATCATCCGTGCCCCCGATGTGGCCGGCATTGGTCGTTGCCATTTGCGAGCCCTCAGAACGCGAGGACTGGGCGGAGGTGAGCGCTGCACGAAAATCGATATCGCGCGCCTTGAACCCCGGGGTATCGGCATTGGCCAGATTGTTAGCCAGCACATCAAGGCGCTGGCCATGAACTTTCAGGGCCTGTGAAAAGTCACCGTAGAGTGCGCTGCTGAAGATATCGCCGGCCATACCATGGCTCCTGCGTCGAACTTGCGCACAGCGAGGCAAGCCCCGTGCCACGGAAATGGTGGCGGGAATCCGTCAGTGTTTGCGAATTCAGATAATTTCCAGCAGAACCGGTGACTTACAGTGTCATGCGGCGTTCTCTCTGGGTTCGCCCATGGCGTAGACGCGTTCGATAACGTGCTCGCCCAGTTCATCCGCGTTGAACTTGGCAATGAAACGATCGGCTCCGACTTGCTTGACCAGTGTGTTGTTGAACACCCCGGACAGTGAGGTATGCAAAATCACGTACAACTCGGAAAAGCGACTGTCCGCCCGCAACTCGGTGGTCAGACGGTAACCGTCCATGCCGGGCATCTCGACATCCGATATGAGCATCAGAAGCTGGTCGTTGATTGGCCCTTGTGCGGCCAGCGAATTGAGCATGCGCCAGGCTTCCTGACCATCATTGACCAGTATGCATTCCAGCCCCAGCGTTTCCAGCGTGCGTGCAATCTGCGAGCGCGCCACACGTGAGTCATCGGCAACCAGAACCTTGCGCCCGGCAGCCACCGTGCTCAAGGTCACACCGTCACGATCGGTGCGCGAGCGCTGCTCGCCAATCACATCACACAAAATTCGCTCGACATCCACAATCTCGATCAGCTGATCGCCCCAGCGCGTGATCGATGTCAGGTAGCTGTCGGCTTCGCCGGCCCGCGGCGGCGGATGAACCTCGCCAACATCGACGTTGACGATGCGATCAACCCCGGCCACCGCAAAACCCTGGATGGAGCGGTTGAATTCCGTCACGATGACGTAGCCGGGCTGCGTCAAGGGCCCGTTTCCAATCGCTGCAGACATATCGAGAACCGGAATGTTGCGCTCTCGGATTCGCGCCAGGCCAAGCACCTGAGGACTGGACCCCGGAACCTTGACCAGCTCAGGCATGGGGACCACTTCTTGCACCTTGAAAACGTTGATCCCGTGCAATTGTCGATCGCCCAAAAGGAACAGGAGCAAAGCCAGCCGGTTGTACCCTGCAAGGCGTGTACTGTCGTTTATATTGCTGAACAGATTGCGTGTCATGCTGCAATCATCGGCCACGCCGAGCCGAACTTGAGGGCCTCTGAAGTCATGTCGCCAGGGGCCAAGCTACAATTGTCGAAAACCCCGTCGTGAGATCATGCAAAGACTCGCTCCGCTGCGCCAAGCCCTGCTAACCCTGCTTGTGGGGTTCACCTTGGCTGTATCCGCAATTGAGGTCCACGCTCAGGACTTCGGCCGTGAGCCACCCCGCGTGAGCCGCGCCGAAACCCTGCAGCTGTTTCGTGCACAGCGCTACGATCAAGCGTTTCGCCATGCCCTGCATCGCTACCAATGGGGCGACGAAGCGCTGCACTACCCGCTGGGTTTCATGTATCAGCATGGCCAGGGCACACGCAGCGATTACCGTTTGGCGCGCCAGCACTACACCGCAGCTGCACAGCAGGGCCATGTTGAAGCCATGTATCAGCTGGGCAACATGAATCGTTTCGGCGACGGCGCCAGTTCGGACCGCGATCAGGCCTGCCGCTGGTACGCGCAGGCGGCCGACCGCGACCATCTTGAAGCAACCTATCAATTGGCGCTGTGCCATCTCAACGGCCACGCCGCTGGCAGCGACCCCAAACTGGGTTTGACACTGTTGCATCGCAATGCCTTGCGCCTGGATGAAAAAGCGCTACGCAGCCTGCGCCTGCACTATGCACGCGAAGGCACAAGCCAGGGTACACGGCGAGCCGCCTACAAAACCTCTGAGCATCAGACCCTGGCTGGCCAGGCCGAGGCCGCCCGTCGCAGCGCCGCCAAAGCCATTCAACAGGGCGACTACCGCGCCTATGCCAGCCTGGCCGATGCTCTGCGTCAAAGTGGTGGCGCCAGTGAGGCTCTGATTGAAGACATGTACGCCCTGGGCGAAATGTTCGGCAGCCCACTGGCGGTGTACAACGTGGGCCAACGACTGTTGCAACAGAACCAGCCCGGCGCAGCCTGCAAACAGTTTGAAGTCGCCTTCAACCACGATTTGCCCCAGGCCGGGATTCAGGTCGCCGAATGTTATCGCGCAGGCGACCTCGCCTCACGCAAGCCACAATACGATGCCTGCAAAACGTATGAGCGCGCCAGCAAGCAAGGCAACGCAGAAGCCTCGATGCGCTGGGCCCGTTGTCTGACCAGCGACCTGTTCAAGCCACTGGACCAATCCGCCGCGATGCTCGCCTACACCCGCGGCGTACTCGCATCGCCACAACTTGGCGATGCGCAATTCGCCGCCACATTGTGTGGCGATGCGCCCACAAAACTGATTGGACGCGATGCTGAAGTGCAGCTGTTCAACCACGAATCACAGGCCGTGCCCGCCTTTGTCAGTGCCTGTATCGTCGGCACCGAGAATGACGACAACAGCCAGATCTTCATCACCACGCTGGGCCTGTTCGGCACGATCGACAATACCCAGTTGCTGCCCATGGTGGAGGTGGATGGCTTTGCCTTGGCCCAACTGACCCGTGACATGGTTCGCGAACAGCTTTACCGCAATGAAAAGTACCGCGCGCTGACCCTGTCCGATCAACGCGACGAGCTCAAAGTCAACTTTCTACAGGACACCCACCTGGTGATCACCTATGACAGCGGCGGTAACGCCACGTCACTCACCCGGATCATTGAAAACGTAACCGACAAGGCGCGCTTTCATGGCCGTGTCGTTTGGCTGTCCAGTGCGCTGGAAATCTCGGCTGAGCAGAGCACCGACGAGCATTTCCTGAGCGCACGCTGGGCGATGGCCGCCTGGGATGTTCTGCTCATGCAGGACCTGCACAGTCGGCAAATTCGCGAGCGCTACAGCTTCACTGACGAATAAACGCCAGCGTTGCAAAATCACAACGCTGCGGTCATTTTTGAGCACTAGTAAGGCCAGCGTTGCGCCCACATAATCAACCCAACACACGCCCGGTGCCCGTCACCGGCCTCGACAGGAGTTGATCATGAAAAACATACTCGGCGTTTACACAGCCCCGACCCCACACTGGGTTGGCGATGGCTTCCCGGTGCGCTCGCTGTTTTCCTACAACGATCACGGCGACCAGCTCAGTCCATTCCTGTTGCTCGATCATGCTGGCCCTGCCCGCTTCGAACCGGCCCAGAGCCCGCGCGGCGTGGGCGAACACCCACATCGCGGTTTTGAAACCGTCACCCTGGTTTACGCCGGCGAAGTGGACCATCGCGATTCCGCCGGGGGCGGCGGGCACATCGGTCCGGGCGACGTCCAGTGGATGACCGCCGGCGCCGGCGTGGTGCACGAAGAATTCCATTCCCCAGCCTTTACCCAGCGGGGCGGCGAGCTGGAAATGGTCCAGCTGTGGGTCAATCTGCCGGCACAGGACAAGATGAACCCACCGCGCTACCAGACCCTGCTCAACAGCCAGATTCCCGAAATTGAACTGGCTGATGGTGAAGCCCGCATGCGCGTGATTGCCGGTGAATACTGCGGCGCGCCCGGCCCGGCGCTGACCCATTCGCCACTGAACGTTTGGGATCTGCGCATGAATCGCGCCAGTGATCTGTCGCTAGCCGTGCCTGAAGGACACACCCTGGCGGTTGTGGTGCTGGACGGTAAGGTCACCATCAATAAGAGCGAAACGGTGCGTGGCGGAGAAATGGTCGTGTTCACGCGCGATGGTGACAACATCACCTTGAACGCACAGCAGCCCAGCAAACTGCTGATTCTGGGGGGTGAGCCCATCGACGAACCGGTGGTCGGCTACGGGCCTTTCGTGATGAACTCGCGCACGCAGATCATGCAGGCCATCCAGGACTTCAACAACGGTGAGTTCGGCCACCTGCCACCACAGTAGTGTCACGGTGCACCCGCCATTGCGGGTGCACCTTTCAGGGAAAGGAGCTGTTCATGAGCATTCAAACCCGCAATCCGGTAGAGCGCTGCGACGCCTCACAGGCGTGTGGCGCGATCGAGAAAATCGTCCACCCGATCGACAAGGAACTGGGCGGCTTCTCGGTGCGCCGCGCCCTGCCCACGATCCAGGCGCGCATGGTCGGACCGTGGATCTTTTTTGATCACATGGGCCCTGCCGAGTTTGCCGCCGGCACCGGCATCGATGTGCGTCCACACCCGCATATCGGGATTGCCACCGTCACTTATCTGTTTGAAGGCGAAATCCTGCATCGCGACTCGCTGGGCAACGAGTTGGCCATTCGCCCGGGCGATATCAATCTGATGGTGGCCGGACGAGGAATCGTGCATTCCGAACGGGAAACCCCCAACACGCGGGCCCAAGCGCACCGTCTGCACGCCCTGCAACTGTGGCTGGCCCTGCCCGAGGCGGATGAAGAGATCGCCCCGGCGTTCCACCATTACCCATCGGCCGAGATTCCTGCGCTCACGCGCAATGGCGTGGCACTGCGGGTCATGATGGGACAGGCCTACGGCGTGCAATCGCCAGTGCGAACCTTTGCCAGCACACTCTACGTCGAAGCTGAACTCAAGGCCGGCGACCAGCTCACCCTGCCCATGGCCGAGGAACGGGCCATTTATGTCGCGCAGGGACAACTGCATGCCCAGGACAGCGTGATCGAACAATACGGCCTGGCCATTTTGCATGCGGGCAATCAGGATGAGATCGTGGTGCGCGCCGAGCGCGACAGCCGCATTGCGATAATCGGCGGTGACCCCGTCGGCAAACGCTACATCGAGTGGAACTTTGTCTCCAGCAGCAAGGTGCGCATCGCGCAGGCCAAGCAGGACTGGCGTGATGGCCGTTTCCCCAAAGTGCGCGGTGATGAGAACGCCTACATCCCACTGCCCGAGTAACCCCAACGCGGCACCCACATAGGAGAACATGACATGAGCACACCCATCGACATTCTGATTCTGGTCGGCAGTTCCCGCCACGGATCCGTGAACATGAAACTGGCCCAAGCGGTTGCGCACACGGCCCAAAATCAGGGCCATACGGCGACTGTCGCAGACATCCGCGCCCAGGGCATCCCGATCCTGGATCAGGACCTGGAGGCCGAGCACGGCATTCCCGCAGGTGCGCGCGCCCTGCGTGAACAGCTGCACGCCGCATCCGCCTTGATTGTCTGCAGCCCCGAATACAACGGCTTCCCCACGCCGCTGCTCAAAAATGCGCTGGACTGGATGTCACGTCCTGACGGTGATGTGCCCGGCCTAATTGCCTTTCGCGGCAAACCCGCACTG
>JBFKEC010000151.1:0-8052 GCA_041619315.1 Oceanococcus sp.
GTCGAGTTCAAACTCGAAGCGGCTGTCGTCCAGGCTGACGGTGTCGAGCTCAACATCAACATATTCGAGCTGCTTGCGTTCGAAACGGCGGGCATTTTCGCGCCGCAGTATCGTCATCAGCCAGGCTTTGGCCGCTTGGTGTTCCTGCAACTGATCAAGGGACTTCCAGGCGCGGAGGAAGGTCTCCTGCACGATGTCTTCCGCACTGGCCTGGTGTCCATCGCACAGCCAGTATGCATAGCGGTAGAGCATGGCCGAGTGGCCATTGACCAACGCCTCGAATCGTCGTTCCTTGTTCATACCGCTATAGACCCGGGTTTGCGGCATTTGCTTTCACCCGGATTTGCGGCGGTTAGCTCGGAATGAAGTGAATCGGATATTTGATGGTCATTTCAGACACATCCTTGGCGCCGAAATTGATCAGCTTGACGCGTCGGATGATGCGATCTTCCAGCTCCGAATTGTTGAGCTGGCTGGACACGATATTGCAGCGGGTCACAGCGCCCGACGGTGCAATGGTGATTTCCAGCACGATCTTGCCCTGCAAGGTGGCATCACGGCGCAAGGCGCGGTTGTACAGCGAGTACAGGCCGCTCTTGTTGCGGTCCATGACGATCTGGATATCTTCCAGCGAACGACCTTGCAGACGACTGTCGCCACCAAAACCGGCTTCGCTGGTGTCCGCGCCAAAACCGCCGCCACTGGCGGTGATGCCGGAATTGACCTGCGTGGTCTGTCGACCCTTGAGGCCGGTGGTGCTCGGCTTGGTGCTGCGGCTGGGCGCACTGCCGACCCCGCCACTGCCGCGGCTGAGGTTGGAGGTCAGCACATTGCTGCTGGATGCAACCTCTTCACTGGCACTGCTGGCCTGGGTCAGGGGCTGGCTATTGGCGGTGACCACAGGGTCCTGTTCGCGCAGCGAATCCAGCGCATTGAAGGCGGCGGAGAACTTTCGCTGGACGTTTTCGCGGGCCTGTTGGCGAGCGTCGACCTGAGGTTCCGGCTTGGTTTCTGTCGGCGGTTCAGGCTGCGGCTCCTCTTCCGGGGCGGATTCGGGCTCGGGTTCGGCGTCCGGCAGCTCTTCCTCGGCGGGCTCCTCAACCATCGGTTCAGGCGCCGGCTCGGGGGTTTCTTCCTGCTTTGCGGCAGATTGCATCAACAGTTCGGCATAGCGGTCTGACAGCTGTTCGCCGCCACCTTGCTTGAGGCCGCTGAGTTCCCACAGCGGAATCAGGATGCCGAGAATGATGAAGGGCAGGGCGACCATGAGTATGGTGCGCTGGAAACGCGCTTCATCACGGTCCAGTTCAGCCCAGCTGTTTCGGGAGAAGGCGATGCTGGTCACTCGCTGGACCCTCCCAGTTGTACGGTGTTCTGGTCACGCTGCATGACGGCGAACGACAGCAGTCCGTACTGCGCCTGGGTGCAGGTCAGCATGACTTTCTTGATCAGTGAATAGGGCAGGCCCTTGTCGGCCATGATGGTGATCTCGCCGCGATCGCTTTCATCCTCGTCGCCAACCTTGACCACGCGCTCTGCTTGCGCCTCAAGGGCCTGACGCAGGGCCGTCAACTCGCCGCTACCCTGGCTGGCTTCGGCTGTCGGCATGACCGCCTGACCGTTCACCAGGATGTCCTGTGCGGTAATCATGACCAGCACGGTTTCGCGGGCACGTTCGGTGGCCAGCGATTCGGGCAGATCAAGGTTTTCGGCGTTGGGCAGCACTTCCACGGCGGCAGACTGTGCCAGCAGGAAGAACACCAGAATCGTGAAGATGTCCATCAGGGACACCAGATTCATCGAGGCCACGCGATTTTTCTTCAACGCACGGACTTCCATGCGGTGCGCTCGGCGCGTCTGGTTCACGGGGTTGGCTCCTGTGAGCTTTTCGTCGGTGCATCACCCAGGGCGATGGCCGGGAACAATTCACGGTCACGGCTATCGCCGGTCTGTTCCTTGGTCGCAACGCGTACCGCGTCCATGACCTGAATGACCGTGTCGTAGTCGATCTGTGGTTCAAGCAGCAGCGTGGCGCTGGTTTCCTGCGGGATCTTGTCCTTGACCATAACCATCAGCTCGGTGAGGGCTGCGTAGTTGTAGCCATCGGCGATCTTTTCGAAGCGATCGATGGGGCCATCACGGTCACTCACCGTGATGCCACTTTCACGCACCGTGATGGTCAGGCGCTGCTTGGGCTCTTCTTCACTCGGCTCGCTGCTCGGGCTGGGTAAATCCAGCTCCAGCACAGCCAGCCGCGAAAAGACCGCCGTAATCAGCAGAAACGGGACCAGGATGACCATCAAGTTCATGAAGGCCGTGATGTTCATCTCCGCCGGTTCCTGATGACGGATGCGATGACGACGCCAGCGGGATTTCATGCCGGAAACTTAACTTTGCGGGGCGGAAGCATGGTTCTCGCGGGATTCCGAGAACTGATTGAGGAACTTGACTGTGGCCATTTCCAGGCTGTCGACCAGCGCCGTGGTCTTGGCTTGCAGCCAGGCGTGAATCAGCAGCAGCGGAATGGCACACATCAGGCCGAATGCGGTGGTGTTCATGGCGACCGAGATGGAAGCCGACAACATATTGGCTTTCTCGGCCGGGTTGACGTTGGCCACGGCCTGGAAGCCCTGGATCAGACCGATGATGGTGCCGAGCAGACCCAGCAGCGTGGCCACGTTGGCGAACACCTGCAGGAACGGCGTGCGACGTTCCAGTTGAGGCAGCACTTCCATCATGCTTTCTTCCATCGCCATTTCCAGATCTTCACGACGACGTGCGGTTTTGATCCGCGCCAGCCCGTAGCTCATAACACGAGCCAGCGCGCCATCGGCATCTTCGGTTTGCGACAGCGCGGCATCGTAGCGGCCCTGTGCGACCAGCGGTGCTACGGCTTCCCAGATCTTGCGGTTATTGACCCGCGTACTGCGCAGGTAAAGGGTACGTTCGATCGCAATGCTCAGGCCCAGGATCAGCATGACGACAATGGCATACATAAACGCGCCACCTTCCTGGAAAAAGCGCGCAACGACGGTGAGGAATTCCATGATCTTTCCTTAATTCAACTATTTACGCCGCGCTGCGGCATCCAGGGCGTCAAGGTATTCGACCTGACGCTTAAAAACTTCGGGATCCAGCGGAGTGGTGCCCACATCCAGATACCGCGATGGCCGGTCCATTTCCTCGCCAGGTGTGGCGGTACGCCACGGCGAGATGTACAAACCGATTGGTAATTCACGATCGCCGATGATGGTGGTGCCACCGAGTTCAACCGCCTCATTACCGTTTTGAGCGTGCCCGGCTAGCGGCCACGCCACACCCAATGCAAGCATTGCACCGTAGTGTAAACAGCGTTTTGTTGCGCTGCAAAATTTCATGCTTCGCTCCTGAGTCAATTTGCTTGCCGCTGGGCGTCAGCGATCCAGCTTTTCACGTTCTGGTCGAGGGCATCCTCGCCCACCATGGCGGCGTATCGCTCGTAGTAGGGCAGCGCACGACGCGTCTGATGCAGATACATGTCATGCAGGATGGCCAGATTGAGATAGGCGTTGGGATACTGCGGATCAACCTCGATGGCTTTCTCATAAGCCCGTTGGGCCGCTTCAAATTCTCCGGCTTGGCGTGCATACACGCCCTGCAGGTTGTATGCCGCCGCCTGATTGGGGTTGATTTCCAGTGCCCGGGTCAATGCCGCCTGGGCCAGATCATCGCGCTGCGTGCGTTTGTACAACAGCGCCAGATTCACATGCGGGCTGCTCTGGCCGGGGTTGTTTTCGGCATAGGCCTTGAGTGCCGACTCGGCCGGGCCCCAGCGCTCCTGGCGCAGGTATTCCAAGGCGGCGGCATAGTCTGCGGGCAATACCACCTTGGGCTTGATCATGGGCGTATCGCCCTCGGTGCCCGGGCCGGACGGGGTCAGTGCGCAGGCTGACAGCGCAGCTGCCAGGCTCAGGCACAGGCCATGCTTAATCCAGGGTTTCAAGAGTCACCTCGATCTGTTCGATCTTGTTGTAGCGAGCCGGCAACAGTTTGGCCAGAGAGCCGTAGCTGGCCTTGATCCACTGGTCGTAGAGCCCGTCGTTGGTGCGTTGTGTATTCAGCGCATGAATGTCGATGGCCTTTTCCTCCAGAGGGAAAGCCTGATCTTCAAGCAGGAACTGATATTCCTCCAGTTCGAGTTCGGACAGCCCGCGTGGACGTTCCGAGTCGAGCAGGGCGCGCGAGAAGGTCGCGTACAACTCACCAATGCGGAAGGTCGCTTCGGTGGCGTAGTCGGCAATCGCGTAATTGTTGACCTCCTGATAGGCGGCCAGCGCTTTGTCCATGGCGGCTTTCTTGGCCGGCAGGCTGCGGTTCAAAGGTGCGCTCAGGCGCACCCGCTCGAAAGCGCTGCGCAGATCGTTGGCCAGGGTCAGGCTGGCCTTGGCGGCGAGCGTTTGGCCGCGTGCAGTGGAAGCCTGCCCGGCGGCTTTTTCACCCGATATCAGGGCTTGTAGCCAGCGCCGGTTGGCGTTGCGGTCGCCGCGTGCGTCGGTCAGTTCGATCAACCGTTCATGCGCCTTGAGAACCTGTGCATAGGGCTGGCTGTAAGTGCTGACAAAGAAGGCGTAAGCGCTTTCAGCCTGGCCCAGCGATTTGGCCTTGTCGTACAGCGTGGCAGCTTCCCAGGCGGCTTCACGCTTGGCCACGGGCGTTTCGTTGGCGCTGCGCGCAATGCGCTCGAATTCGGCGGCGGCAAGCAACGGCTTGTCGTCATTGAGATAGACACCGGCGAGTTTGCGTGTGACCTCGGCCTGCAGTTCATGTTGCGGGTAGGCGCTTCGGAAGCCGACCAGAACCTCGGCCGCACGGCTCCAGTTCTCCAGAGCAATCAGTGCCGCGGCGGCATCAAAGTCGCCGGCAGCGGCCAGCGCAGTGCCCGGTTGAACCTGTTTAACGCGCAGGAAATGGCCAATCGCGGTTTCCAGATCTTCGGCATCGCGCGCGGCTTCACCCTGGCGGTAGATCGCGGTGGCCAGATTGTCGCGCAGCTCGGCAGCTTGCGGGCTCTGTGGTGTGCTCAGGGCCAGCGCCTGACTCAGGCCCTGTTCTGCTTGCGGATAACGCTGCTCATCCATGTGGGCGTAACCGATCAGGGTCCAGGCCGGACTTTGCAGCGCGGCCGCGGCAGGCTCCTGCATCTCGGTAACACGGGTTGCAATCACGATGGCTTCATCGCGCGCATCAATGGCGTAGAGGTCTTCGGCCGCGCGCATCAGCACGCGTGGCTGCTGCTCATGTTCGGGGAAGCTGTCAGCAAAACGCAGGGCGGTATCCACCGAGCTGCGAACCTGAGCATTGCGGGTTTCTGCGCTGGCCTTTTCCGCCAGTGTCTGGCGCGCCAGGACCGCAGCGTAGCCCGCTTCGGCCGAGCGCTCATGCGCCGGGTAGTCCCAGGCCGTGCGGGTGTACTCGCTTGCAGCCTGTTCGAACTGGCCATTCTGGAAGTGCGCTTCAGCCAGCAGGAAATTGATTTCCGGGCGGTTGTCGGCATCGTCAAAGCGATCGAGATAGCGTGCGTAGGTTTGCGTGGCTTGCTCGAACAGGCGGGCTTTTTCAGCCGGCGCCGTGGCCTTCTGGGCACCGGTATGCCAGTGCCGGGCCAGTTCGTCCATGTTGCTGCGCAGCTGTTCGTAGGCTTCGGCGGAATCCTCACGTGTGTGTGCGGTCCAGTAAACCTGATCGAGGTCGTATTTTTCGACGTACTCGATCTTGGCCTTGAGGACCAGATCGGCAAAGCCGGCCTGATCATAGACTTCGATGACCCGGGCCTGGAAGGTGGGGGCCAGCGCATGGGTTGGGCTGCGATCAGCCAGCGAGGCGTAAGTCCGCGCGGCATCTTCGTAGCGGTTCTTTTCCAGGAACAGCTTGGCCAGGTTCTCGTACAGCACCGGCTCAAAGCTGCGCACCGGTTTGCCCTCGAGATAGTCGCTGATGGCCGAGCCGCCGCCCAGATAGGAGAAGCTCAGCGAAACCACGCGCAACACGTCGCGGACCAGTTCACGCTGGGCGCGCGACACCACATCCAGGGTGGCGTCGAGGTTCTCTACGGCGCCGACCGGCAGTTCGCGGTCGAGAATGGTGATGAAGGTGTCAAGCGAGTCGGCGTAGCGTTCCTGCTTGAAGATCGACCAGCCGTATTTGTACTGCGCCTGTTCGAAATAGCTGGTGCGCGGGCCTTTGGCCAGGACCGCGGCGTAGCCTTGTTCGGCCATTTCGTAATCGCGCTGATTGAACAGCAGTTCGGCGCGACGAAATTCGGCATCGGTCCACAGCGAGCTGTCCGGGAATGTGGTGGTCAGCTCGGCCAGGCTCTCAATCGCAGGGGCGACCTGGCCGGTGTTCTGATAAGCCCGTGCGAGCTGATACAGAATGCGGTCATTGTTGGGGTCGGACGGGCGCGAGTCGAGCAGGCTGTTGTACAGATCAATGGAGCTTTCGGCGCTGGCATTGCCCTGTGCGGCCGCTTCCGGGTCGAGTTCGGTGACCTCGACCTGCAAATCGGCGAGGCGTCGTTGCGCTTCCCATTTGATCGCACGGTCATTGGGTGACAGTTCGAGAATCTGGCGATAGTTCTCAATCGCCTTCTTGGTTTTTTCCACATCCGCCAGTGCGTCGGTCGGGCGCGGCTTGACTGCGGTGCGGCCGTCAGCACCCGGTGTTGGCGTGGGTGTGGCCACCGGCGGGAGCAATTCATCCAGGCTCGGCGGTGCTTGTTCGAGCGATGCGATGTTGCGGTGCTGCTTGGGGTCGTAGGGGGTTGCGCAGGCCGCCAATATGGCGGCCGTTGTCAGGCCCAGATAGACACGACGGTTCATCATTGATCGTCTTCCTCGATGTCCGCCTGGGCTTCGTCATACAGGCGAGCCAGGGCGAAGCGGGCATCGATCAGGTAGCGGGTCAGCATGGCTTTGTGCTCCTGCATGCCGGCAACCGCGATGGATTCGAGCAGCGCGCGCTGGCGCTGCAACAGCGGATTGGTTTGTTCAAGCACCACGTCGATGCGTTCGATCATGGCCTGCACCGTGGGATTGGGTCCCTGCACGAACGGGCCATGCTGGTCTTCCAGTTGCAGGGAGATCTTGGGCGCATAGCGATAGGTCCAGGCGAGCAGCCCTTCCAGCGTTTCGTTGCGCGGGAAACGACCGAGGCTGGTTTCCAGGCGCAGTTCAGGGTTGATCCCCTGCCACATCGGCGGTTGTCCGGCGAGGCGTTGACGGAACAGTTCCGGAGCCGGGACGCTGGCCTGGCCCGCACCGCTGCCGGTGATTTCCAGGGTGGAGCGGAAGCGTGCCAGCTTGCGCTGCAACTGCTTCAGGTCACGATAATTCTTGAGCGCTTCCTGAAAGCGGTGCTCGCCGAGAATTTCGGCCAGATAGTAGGTTTCCGGTGCGTCAGGCAGATCGCGCAGACGCCAGTTCCAACCGGATTCACGGTCGCGATCGCGCCGGATCATGGTTTCAATCATGCGCCCGCTGAGGATGCCGTCCATGGCTTTTTCAAGCCCGCTGCGGCCAGCTTCAAGCCGTTCAATGGCGCGTTCGTAGAACTGCCGGGCGCGCTCACGTTCGCCCAGGGTGTCGAGTGCAAACGGTATGGCCAGCTGGACTTCCAGAACCGCAGGCTTTTTGGGGTCGCGCTCATCCAGCGCCAGCCACGGGACCAGGGCTTTGCGGAAACGCTGATTTTCTGTGTCCTCGCTGGAGCCGGAGTTGAGCATGCCAAGACGTGCGCGCAGATCTTCATCAACCCGACCGGGGCGCAGAATGGCGCCGACCAGCCCGCCGATGGTGTCGTCGTTGTCGAGATCGGTCAGACGGATGTCGTCGGCCTTGTCGCCGGCGATTTCAGCCCAGCCAAGGCCAAGCAGGGCCTCGTCGGAGTATGGCCCTTCCAGACGTATGCGCTTGAGCACCGGCAGGGCGGATGCGCCTTTGGCTTCGGACAGATAGTTGTAGGCCAGGGTCAGATTGGCGCGGTCGCGCAGAGCGTGTTCGAGCGGGTCAGTGACCA
>JBFKEC010000152.1:0-8015 GCA_041619315.1 Oceanococcus sp.
ATGAAAGAGAAACGAGACGATAAGGTTCATATGTACACGTTCCAGCGCACAGATCTGCCGGCCGGAGCGTCAGATGCCTAACAATCGTATATGGACTCCCCCCGCAAGAGGCGGATTGAATCGTTGACATAACAGCGGAATCAGTTGCAGTCGTATATTCGGCCTGGATCTCGTCCGCTCTCATAGACACCGCCGGGCGCTTGTATCACTCCATCCAGGCTGATGAACTCGATGACGGTGATTTTTCGCATGAATGTTGGCTCCAGACAGTACGCACCATTTGGCCTCAGTTTCGGCTTGATCATCAGTCAATTCCGAAATTGAAGAACTATGATGCGAGCGGCAAGCGGGGTTGTTGTTCAAAGCCATATTGAGTGCCCGCGACTGAAAGATTGGCTGCCAGTGCGGGCCTTGCCTGCAAAACCCGTGTCACGATTCCAGAATGACGTCAAAGCCACCCCAAATCATGCGCTTGCCGTCGAAGGGCATGTCTTGCGGCATGTCTGGGTCTTCCATGAGCTTTGCCCAGCCGGCATCGCGGGCTTGCTTCGATGGCCAGGTTATGTAGGACAGCACCACGGTTTCGTCGGGTTTACGCATAACCGCAGTGTGCAGCGAGTTGACTTCGCCTTCCGGCACATCGTCGCCCCAACACTCGATCAGTGACAGAGCGCCGTGCTTCTTGAAGACAGCGGCGGCCTGAACCGCATGAGCTTTGTATTCTTCCTTGTTTGCGGTGGGGACCGCCGCAACCATGCCATCGATGTAGTGCATGATGGAATCCTCTTGTTAATCGTTCGAATCGAACAATTCCGATGGTATTTATGAAGATTCAAAAAAGCAACTGACTAGAAATAAATAACAACATAAAATACACGGATGTCACGAAAAAAGCCCTATGACGATGGTTGCGCCACGGCCCATGCTCTGGACCTTATTGGCGAGCGCTGGGCGCTATTGATCGTGCGCGAGCTGATTCCTGGGCCCAAACGTTTCAGCGATATCAAGGCCGCATTGCCGGGCGTGAGCAGCAACATCCTGACCAATCGGCTGCAGGATCTGGAGGCAGGCCATGTGCTGATTCGCGATCAATTGCCGCCACCCGCAGCCTCGCAGGTATACCGGTTGACGCAATGGGGGGCGGAACTGGAACCGCTGATCATGGCGATAGGGGCGTGGGCGGCAAAATCCCCGGCGCTGAGCCCCGGCAAACCCATGAGTGCGGCGTCGGTCATGCTGTCTTTTCGAACCATGTTTTGTGTCGAACGGGCGCGAGACGTCAGCATGACGTTGGCGCTGACACTTGATGGTATTCCGCATCGAGCCGTTGTACACAACGCCAATTTCCACATCGAACTTGGTGAAGTGGAGGCACCAGATGTTTCGGTTTCTGGCGATCCGAATCTGCTGGCGGGCATTGTTTACGGCGGCATGAGCATGGAGTCTGCCGAGCAAGCAGGATTGCGCATTCACGGTTCTCGCGAACTGCTGGCAAAATTCTGCACCTTGTTTCCGCTACCGCAAAAGGCACAAGCGACCGCCCCGGTGACAGGCTAGATACGGCCATGGCGAAAGTGGTGGGGGGCTATGCTGCTTATGCCGGCCACTGCGCAACACATGCACCTTGGGCGCAGGCGCCTTTTAAGCGTCCAGCACCCGCGCGATGGCGTCGTTCAACTGGCTGCGCATGTCCAGCGTGCAATCGAGGTGGCCGAGCAACATGTAGACCCCGGCCAGGCGCCGGTGCAGGAAGATGATTTCGCGTGGCGGCATTTTGAAATGCACGCTGGCGGCGGCGCGCGACAGCAGTTTTCCGGCTTCGACAAAGACATCGCCCTGGCCCCAGCGATAGGCGCCGTCGGGCGTGAACATCTGTTTGCGCACGTCGTCATGCTCGATGCAAAACGGTTCCATGATCTGGCAGATCATGCGGTAGAAATCCATTTTCACGCTGTCGGGAAAGCGCGCTTCCATCAGGCCGATGCCGCAGGCGCCGTCGATCACCACTTGTGGGTCGCGATCCATGCCGCCGCGCAGGATGCGCGCATAGGCGCGCACGAACTCGCGAGGGAATTCGCGCGTGGCGCCAAAGTCCAGCAGTACGATGCGCGGGGGCTGGGCGTGGTCCAGACGAATGCGGTAGTTGCCGTAATGCGGGTCGGTCTGCACCAGATGCCAGTCGAAGAATTCGCGGCAGAACAGCTCGAAAAATGCCTGGCCAAGTGCATTGCGCTGGGCTTGATCAAGCTCACGCACGGCCGGGCTTCTGAGTGATTCCCCGGCCTCGAAGGTCATCAGGATCAGCTCGCCGGTGCAGTAGTCATTGATCAGTTCGGGAACGATGTAACGCCTATCGTCAGACAGGCGCTGACGAAAGGTGCGGGTCATGCGCGCCTCATGGGCGTAGTCGACTTCGCGATGAAGCATTTCGCGGATTTCTTCAAGCAAGGTCTGTGGCGACAAATGCTCGGGGATGAACTGGCCGAGGCTGAGCAGCCGGCCGATCGTGCGCATGTCCGAATCAATCGCGCCGTCGACACCCGGATAGCGAATCTTGATGCACAGCTTGCGGTCGTCTGTATCCAGTCTGGCGACATGGGCCTGGCCCAGCGAAGCGGCGGCAATCGGTTCCGGCTCGATATGCAGGCGAGCGAGTTTTTCTTCGCCCAGTGCGGCGCGCACCACTGGCTCCACCACCGACCAGTCCACATGCACGGTGTCGTCCTGCAGGCTCTGCAGAATGTCCACCGCGTCCTGCGGCATGAAGTACTGGCCGTACAGCGACAGCATCTGGCCGGCTTTCATCACGCTGCCTTTGAGCTGGCCAAGTTGATCGACGAAGTGCTGGACTTCACGCACCACAAAAGCCTGGTTGGCCTGCTCGCGCTGGTCTGCGCTGCGAAACAGATTGCCCAGACCATGACCGGCTGCGCGCATGCCGGCGCCTACGCCCATGCGGGTCATGGTGAAGTTGCGTTGCATCGGTCGCGTTTTCAGCGATGTCAGGCTGGGTTTGCGCGGTTTGTCGGAATCGCTCATTCGGACTCATTGGGAAAACTTGCGGGGGTATTGTAGTCGGCCTATGTTGCCCTTCGTGAATCAATCCCTGTCCACATTCAATTGGCCATCGGGCTCGACCTTCGTGCTGCCGACGCAGGGCCTGGCGAGTGCCTACGCCGCTGCGCTGATGGGCTCGCTCAATGCAACTGTGCGCAGGCATGGGGATGCCGCGACGCTATCACCGCAGCAGGCCTGGCGCGACAGCGGCCTTGGTGAAATCAGCGGGCTGGCTGATGGCCCGGCGCTGGACTGTCCGGCGCCGCTGGCGAGCTGTGCGGACGGGGTGATGCTGGCCATCAACGCCATGCTCGATACGCCGCTGCCTTGGTGCGGGCGGCGCCTGCTGGGCATGCGCAGGTTGACTCACGCATTGCAGCGACGCGGACGCGTGTCGGCCAACGCCAGCTGCCGCCTGTTAAGTACCGCCAATGGTGACATCGCCGTCAATCTGGCCCGTGATGATGATTGGCAACTGCTGCCAGCCTGGCTGGAGTGTGAGGCGGTCAACTCATGGGAGGATCTGGCTGCGCTGATTGCCCGGCATGAGCGTGATGAATTGCTTGCGCGTGCGCGCCTGCTCGGGCTTGCGGTCGCGCCAGACATGCCCAATCAGCCCTGCGCGTGGTTTCATGCCGAGCACCTGAACGCACGGTCAGGCACACCGTCAGCACGTTTGAAGGTCGTGGACTTGAGTGCGTTGTGGGCCGGGCCATTGTGTAGCTTCGTGCTGGCCAGCGCGGGCGCTGATGTCGTGCGCATCGAGCATCCGCAGCGTCCCGATGGCGCGCGTCTGGGGCCGCCCGGATTTTTTGCTGCATTGGATCGGGGCAAACGCACGCAAACGCTGGACTTGCGCACGTCTGCGGGTCGTAGTGAGTTGCTTGGGTTGATCGCTCAGGCCGATGTGGTTATCGAAGGTTCACGCCCGCGCGCCTTGCGCCAGCTGGGTATTGATGCCGCAGCGCTGGTGCAAAGCCAGCCCGGGCTGTGCTGGCTCAGCATCACGGGCTACGGTCGTGCTGAACCACAAGCCAACTGGGTGGCGTTTGGCGATGATGCGGCGGTTGCGGCCGGATTGAGTGATTTGATGTGGCGCCACCACGGGCAACGCGTGTTCTGTGGCGACGCGATAGCCGATCCGTTAACCGGTCTGCATGCGGCGCTGCTGGTGTTGGCAACGCGGCGTGCCGGGCAGGGCGGATTGTTTTCGCTGGCGCTGCGTGATGTCAGCGCGCATGCCATCAGCGTGGGAATGAACCTGCTCTAGGCTTCCAGCCAGCGCCGTTGCGACACCTGGGCCTTGATCACATCGAGCACGTCACTGATCGCGCGCATCAATTCGTCGGAGTCATCCGCCTCCACGCTGGCGTGGATCAGCCCGTCCATGATGGCGCCGCTGATGTCGTTGAACAGCATTTCGAATTCTTCGCTCGACAGGCGCCCGATCAATTCATCCAGCACGCGGCATACGATATCTGTAATCGCATTGTTGAGCAGATCGCCGACCACGCCACCGACCATGGGGATGCGATCAATGATTTTGATTTCGCGGTTCTCGCGCACCGCCTGAGCCACCGCGCTGGTGATGAACTGGTGCAGATCATCGCGCGCACTGGCGTAACCACGCTGGCCGAGAGACACCAGCTTGTCGCGCAAGGCATCGGCAATGAGCTGCTGACGCGGTTGAACCACCTGCTCAAGAATCTGCTGTTCCAGATTGCCGGATGCACCGATTTCGTCTTGCACGCCGCTCAGCACGCGGACCACGACCCGGTCGGAAATCTCCTCCATGATCACGTCGTATACGCGTTTGCCCCAGGCGTAGGGCACCCAGGTGGTGTAGTCGATAAGGCCGAGCTTTTGCAGTCGTAGCAGGATGGCGAAAATGCGCAGCACGCGCAGCCAGCGCAAGCCCGCAACCGGAATACAGCCGAGGATGTCGTACCAGTGCAGGATCGGATAGGCCATCCAGTGCTTGTAGCGACGGTGCCACAGCGCTTCGCCCCAGCGCATCAGAAACTCACTGATGAAGATGCTGACGAATATCAGGTCAATGCGGAAAAAGCGCTCATGAACCACGCTGTATGACGCCAGCCAGGCATCCGGAACCACCCAGCCCATCATGTTGCGCAGTTCAGTTACGGCCCAGGCTGAGTCGAATACGATCCAGACAAGATTGATCACGGCCAGACTGACCATGGCCAGGTCCAGAGCCAGGCCTATGAAACCGAGTTGACGATCGTGGCGCGCCTGTTCTTGCGTCGGCGCGGTGTCGGCGGATCTGCTCATGCGGCGATTATGACACGCCCATGGCGGGCGACATCCAGGACGCTGGCTTAGACTTGGCGTGTGAACACTGACCTTTCGCCTGGCGCCCAATTTGAAGGCTGGCTGCGCAACGCCGAGTTGCTCGATGGCCAGCATGTCGACGTGTGCATCCGCAATGGCGTGGTGCTTGCCGTTGGTCCCGGCATCGCGCCACCCGGCGCGGAAAGTTTCGACGTGCAGGGTTGCGCACTGAGCCCGGCATTGGCCGATCACCATATCCATTTGTATGCCGCGGCGGCCGCTCAGGCGTCTGTGGACTTGAGTGCTGCCGCCATCGATTCGCGCGCAGCGCTGCGCCAGGCCATAGCCACCGCTGAGGTTGATGCTGACGGCTGGCTGCGCGCGGTGGCGTATCACCCCAGTTACGCTGGAGAGCTTGATCGTACGACGCTGGATCGCTGGCGGGGTGAGGTGCCGGTGAGAGTTCAGCATGCCAGTGGGCGGCGCTGGACCATGAACAGCGTGGCGATTGAACGTCTCGGTGAGAGTGGCCCGTGGCAGCGCGACAATGGGCAATTGAGTGGCCATCTGATCGATCAGGACGACTGGCTCAGTCAGGCCATGCAGGCCCAGCGTGGTGATCCGCGCCGGCGCCCGGACCTTGGCGTAATTTCACGTGCGCTGGCCTCATGGGGGGTGATCGCGGTGACCGACACGGGGCCGTCGAATGATGCCGATACGCTGGATGCATTTCGCGCCGAGGTTGCCCGTGGCGCATTGCGCCAGCGTGTGCAGGTCATGGGCAATGCCAGTCTGGATGCGCATTATGTTCACGCGGCGGTAGGCCGCGAAGCGGTCGCAGTGGGGCCGCACAAAATCCATCTGTTGGAATCTCAGTTGCCGGACTTCGAGCAGCTGTGCGCGGCCATTGAGCGCAGCCATGAACACCACCGGCCCGTTGCTTTTCATTGCGTCACCCGCAGTGAACTGGTGTTTGCACTGGCCGCGTTTGAGACCACCGGTGTGCTGTGTGGTGACAGAATCGAACATGCCGGTGTGTGCCCGGATGAGCAGGCCGCAACGCTGGCGCGTCTGGGCGTATGGGTGGTCACTCAGCCGGAGTTTGTGTGGCGCAACGGAGATCGCTATTTGCGCGATGTCGATGCCCAGGATCGCGAATGGCTGTATCGAATCGCGGGTCTGCAGCGTGCAGGCGTGGCCCTGGCTGCCAGTTCGGATGCGCCGTATGGGGATTTGAGTCCATGGCGCGGCATGGCGGCGGCCTGCCGGCGCATGACGCGCGGTGGGCAGGTGCTGGGCGCGGACGAGCGCGTTGATTTCGATGCCGCACTGAGGCTCTATAGCGGCCCGCTTGCGGTGCCCTGTCAGCCTGCAGCCTTGCCCCGTTCGGGGCAGAGCGCTGATCTTTGTGTGCTGGATCGCAACTGGTCCGAGATTCGTCGAAATCCTGCGCCGACACGGTCTCGGCTCACCTTGTCGGGTGCGCGTGTGGTGTGGTCACAGGACTAAGCGGTGTTGTCCGGGGTGTCACCCAATTGGACGATTCAAGCGGCCCGACCATCTGGGACATTGACCACACAAAATACACACTTTTGAGCCGTAGCATCCGGTTCGGGTGATAACGATTCCAAGGATGAGACACGATGAGAAAATGGGTCTGCGACATCTGCGGCTTTGTATACGACGAGGCCGAAGGTTTACCTGACGACGACATTCCCCCTGGCACACGCTTCGAGGACCTTCCGGATGACTGGGAATGCCCGGAGTGCGGGTCGCCCAAGGAATCCTTCGTGTTGCTGGAAGACGATTAAGATAGACAGCGCCGTGCAGGTGCAGGGGGAAGACAATGAAGCATCAACAACAGGCGCGCTATCCCGCGCCGGCTGGCGTGGTCCTGAGAATGTTCAGTGACCCGGAATTTCATCGCCGCAAGCTTGAGGCGATGGGCATAGAGCACGAATTTCTTTCGCAGACCCTCGACGGTGCGAAATTTCACCTCAAGGCCAAGCGCTGGGTGCCAATGAAGGCCTCCGGCATCGCGGCCAAGGTCCTGCCCAAGACCACAGAAGTGGTCAACGAAGAGCAATGGGACCAGGACGCGCTGACCGGGCAGGTCGAGGTGTTCACCAAGGGGGCGCCACTGGATCTGCGCTGCAAGGTCAAGGTCGAGGACCTTGATGATGGGACTTGCGTGATCCATTACGACTGGGATATCAAAGCCCGCTTGCCTATTGGTGGGGGCGCGTTGGAAAAATTTGTGGCCACAGACATGGATACCAAAGCCGAACAGGAGCGCGTCGCTGCACTCCCATTCCTGGACGATTATCGTTCGGCATAACAGACTGAAGTGCGAAGGAGCAGAACATGAGACTTTTGAAGGTCCTGGGGTGCAGCGTTGCGGCCCTGACAATGGGATGGGGCGGTGTGGTGATGGCCAAGGCCACGCCGGAGCAGATCGCCAGTCTGGGTGGTGATACCTATACCTGTATGGGCGCCGAGCGCGCAGGTACCGAAAATGGGGTGGCTGAGTACGCCGGAAAATGGTTCAAAACGTGGCCGGGCGTAAGCAGCGAATACGGCTACGAGCCAGGTCCGTACAAGGACGAAAAACCGCTCTATACGATCAGCGCCTCGAACATGTCTGAGTATCAGGAGCTGATGACGCC
>JBFKEC010000153.1:0-7921 GCA_041619315.1 Oceanococcus sp.
ACGACTTCATCTAAGCCCAGTTGAGTAACTCGCACTTTGAGCATCGCTTCTTGCGGACCAAAGCCGACTACCGTCAACTGTATATTAGGTGCCGCCGCCCGGATCTGGGGCAATGCTTCCAGAAGCAGGGGCAGCCCCTTCTTCTCAACCAGGCGCCCAACAAACAGCAATTCGTTCTGCCTGCGCGTGACGGCGGGATTCAGAACAAACCGCTCGGACAAATCCACCCCCATCGACAGCACTGAAATTTTGCTCGCATCTCCACCAAGGCCCCTCAGCGAATCAAGCATTGCGCTACTGACCACAGTCGCTGCATCACAACGACGCAAAACGAAACGTTTCACCGCCGCAAGAATACGCCCTCTGAGGGCATATAGATCAGCGCCATGGGATGTCACAACGAATGGCGCACGCCCGCCTGGCAATGCGCGCAACATTGCAGCAACGAAGCCTTGCGGAATTAGCCAGTGGGCATGAATTACATCGACCTGTTCGCTACGCACCAGACGCCATGCCATTAGCAGTTGCATCAGCATGAACGACGGCACTAACAACCACCGCCACCGCGCCTGCCGCAGATTGCTAACAATTCCGCCATCGTTCACCAAGGTCTGCCAACGAACCGGCGCGTAGCGGTAACGCACAATCTCCACACCATCCATAACTTCGCGCGTGCTGGCACCCGCAGAATGCGGGCACAACACGATGACCCTAAATCGTCCAGTTAAACGCTTAGACAACTCATGCACAAAAGCCGGCTCGGGATCATTGGGCCAACGTGGATAAGTCGAAGCCAAGACCAGTAGTGTAGGCTTTCGCGCTCCTGCATCAGGCACAGACAAAGACCACCATCAATAGTCACGCCTGTACATCAGGGCTGTCAGCTGCTCTGAAACCAGACCAATCAAAAAAACGATCACTGAAGCGCTGAACAATAACAAACTCATGTTGGTGAAGCGCCCCATAGAAATGTAGGTATACAGGTAGTAACTTAGCCCAGTTGCAAAGAACAAAGCTGCAGCAGGCACAAACAATTTCAACGGCGAATACAAAGTCGCAATCTTGAAAATAATCAGCAAGAACCGAACACCATCGCGCAATGGCTTGATGTGGCTACTTCCGATTCTCGGCAACACATCCACCGGCACATACTTCACAGGATACGCACTGCGAAAAAACGCCATGGTTGAAGTGGTCGGATAAGAAAAACCATTGGGCAGCAGATAAAGAAACTCGCGGAACTTGTCGGCACGTACGGCGCGAAATCCGGAGGTTAAGTCATGGATTCGGTGCCCGGTAATCAGGCTGGCAAGTCGGTTGTACAGGGCATTAGCCAGACCGCGTCCGACATTGGCCTGGCCTTCGCTGCTGCGATAGCCAACGACCATATCGTAACCCTCATCCAGCGCATCCAGCAGATGCTGAATCTCGCTCGGCTGGTGCTGTCCATCACCATCCATCATGACCAATATGTCATGGCTGGCTGCCCGCACGCCGCGCTTGATCGCCGCTCCGTTGCCCATGCTGTACGGGCTTGATGCCACGTGCGCGCCATACTGCCGCGCCACCTCGGCCGTGCTGTCGGTCGAACCATCATCCGACACGATGATTTCGGCCTCCGGATATCTGCTTTTGATATCAGGGAGGATCTTGGCCAGGCCGTCGGCCTCGTTTTTGGCTGGAATGATGATGCTGAAAGACAAACTCAAGCTCTCTTTTGACGATCACGCCCGGAAAAGCGTCAGCTTACTGGATACATGCCAGCACGTCGCAGTCCGGTGGCCGAATAGGTATTATCGTTGTTTTCCATGCTCACGTTGGGGATAGCGATGGGAGACGGCAAAAGCCCAGGTGGATACTTGGGCGGCTTGGCTCGGCGCCTAGTCAAAGATGGCTTGCTTGAAGAAGGCAAGGCGCGCGAAGCGCAGCAAGCTGCCCTCAAGGGCCGCCGCCCGCTGGTCACGTACCTGGTTGAGAACAAACTGGTTGACTCCCATGCGCTGGCCATAGCGGCCAGTGATGAATTCGGTTTACCGCTGTTTGAAATCGGCGCCCTGCGCCCCGACCCTTCGCTGCTGGAGAAAGTCGACGCCAAACTGCTTGAGAAGCACCGCGCCCTGCCGATCTTCAGCCGCGGCAAGCGGCTGTTTATCGCGGTTTCCGATCCAACCAACGTTGAGGCCATCGAAGAGTTCAAATTCAACGTTGGCATGCCCACCGAGGCGGTGCTGTGTGATGAAGCCAAGCTAGCCCGGCAGGTTGACGCGGCCATTGCCGACGCAGACTCCGCCAGTATGGATCTGGGCGACACCGACCTGGACAATATTGATGTCGACACGGGCAGCGACAGCGGCACAACCGACATTAGCAAGGCTGATGCCGACGACGCCCCCATCGTGCGCTTCGTCAACAAGATTCTGCTCGACGCCATCAATAAAGGCGCCTCGGATATTCATTTCGAGCCCTACGAATACAAATACCGGATTCGCTATCGCCTCGATGGCATTCTTCAGGATGTGGCCTCACCACCGGTATCGCAGGGCGGGCGTATTGCCGCCCGCGTGAAGGTGATGTCGCGCCTGGATCTGGCCGAGCGGCGCATTCCGCAGGATGGCCGCATCAAGCTTAAGCTGTCCAAAAACAAAGCCATCGATTTTCGTGTCAGCACCTGCCCGATCATGTTCGGGGAAAAGGTCGTGATGCGTATCCTGGACCCGTCCAGCGCCAAGATGGGCATCGATGCACTGGGTTATGAGCCGTTCCAGAAAGACCTGTACATGCACGCGCTGTCCAAGCCCTACGGCATGATCCTGGTCACCGGCCCGACCGGTTCGGGTAAAACAGTGTCGCTGTACACCGGCGTCAATATTCTCAACACGCCGGACCGCAACATCTCAACCGCCGAGGACCCGGCTGAAATCAATCTGGAAGGCGTTAATCAGGTCAATGTGAACCCCAAGGTCGGGCTGACCTTCGCCTCGGCGCTCAAAGCCTTTCTGCGCCAGGACCCTGATGTCATCCTGGTCGGTGAGATTCGTGACCTGGAAACCGGCGAAATCGCCATCAAGGCGGCCCAGACCGGTCACCTGGTGCTATCCACCCTGCACACCAATGATGCACCGCAAACGCTGACCCGCCTGCTCAACATGGGCGTACCGGCATTCAACATCGCAACCTCGGTCACCCTGATCATTGCGCAACGCCTGGCGCGTCGCCTGTGCAAACACTGCAAAACCCCCATGGATATCCCCAAGGAGGAATTGCTCAAGGAAGGCTTCAGCGAAGAAGACATCGCCGATCCTGACTTCAAGATCTACGAGGCCGCTGGCTGCGATCAGTGCAACAACGGTTACAAGGGCCGCGCCGGGATTTATCAGGTCATGCCGGTGAGCGAGGAAATCGGCCGCATCATCATGGCTGAAGGCAATGCCATGCAAATCGCCGATCAGGCCAAGAAAGAGGGCGTTTGGGATCTGCGTCGCGCAGCACTGGAGAAGGTCAAGCAGGGCATCACCAGCCTGACCGAAGCCAATCGCGTCACTATCGATTAGTGTAGGATCAAGCGGGACAACTCAGCGGGGGCGAGTGCACGAGCCATGGCGAAAAAAGAAGCCAAGACACACACCTATCGATGGCAGGCCATCAACAAATCCGGCGGTCGCGTCAAAGGCGTTATCGAAGCCTCCAGCGATGCGGCGGCTAAAGCCGAACTGCGCAAGCAACAACTTACTCAGATCAAGCTGAGCAAAGAGCTGCAGCTTTTCGGCCCGAGCAAGAAAAAAATCACCAGCCAGGACATTGCGGTGTTCAGCCGCCAGTTGGCGACCATGATGGAAGCCGGCGTGCCGCTGGTGCAGGCTCTGGAAATTGTCGCCAAAGGCCATGAAAACCCATCCATGGCGGAGCTGATCACGGCGCTCAAGATGGACATCGAAGGCGGCGCATCGCTGGCCGAGGCGCTGTCCAAGCACCCGCTGCATTTCGACGATCTGTTCGTGAATCTCACTGCCGCTGGCGAAGCATCCGGCGCACTGGAGACCTTGCTCGACAAGATTGCCACTTACAAGGAAAAGACCGAAGCGATCAAGAAAAAGGTCAAAAAAGCCCTGACCTATCCGATTGCCGTGCTGGTCGTGGCCTTCATCGTCACCGCTATCTTGCTGATCTTTGTGGTACCGACATTTGAAGAACTGTTCCAGGGATTTGGCGCCGATCTGCCGGCGTTTACCCAGTTCACCATCAACATGTCCAACTGGATGCAGAGCAACTGGCTGTTCCTGTTCGGTGGCATCGGGCTGACCTTCTGGATTTTCAGCCAGGTAAAAAAACGCAGCCCGGCATTCAGGCGCCTGCTTGACCGTATTTCGCTCAAGCTACCGGTAATTGGCGATATTCTGGAAAAATCTGCCGTGGCGCGCTTTGCGCGTACTTTATCGACCATGTTCTCCGCCGGCGTACCGCTGGTTGAGTCCCTGTATTCGGTGGCCAAAGCGTCCGGCAACATCATTTTCGAAGAAGCCATTCTGGAAATGCGCGAGCAGGTCTCCACCGGCACGCAACTGCAGCTCACCATGGCGCAGGCCGGCGTGTTCCCGGCCATGGCCACTCAGATGGTCGCCATCGGTGAAGAATCAGGTGCACTCGACACCATGTGCGCCAAGGTCGCGACGTACTATGAAGAAGAAGTCGACGCTCTGGTCGATTCGCTCTCCAGCCTGCTCGAACCCATGATCATGGCCATACTTGGCGTGTTGGTCGGTGGTCTGGTGGTTTCCATGTACCTGCCTATCTTCAAACTCGGCGCAGTCGTCTAGAATTCCAAAACGCTGATGAATATCTTTGACCTGCTGGAAAGCTCTCCGGCCAGCTGGCTGGTTGTCAGCACCCTCGTCGGACTGCTGATCGGCAGCTTCCTCAACGTGGTGATCAGCCGCCTGCCACGCATGATGGAAGCCAGCTGGAAACAGGAATGCTCACTGCTGCTGGAACTTGATGCTCCCACCCAAGAGCCGCTGACACTGTCGCGTCCGCGCTCGCACTGCCCGCAGTGCAAAGCCCCGATTCGCGCTTGGCAAAATATCCCTGTGATCAGCTTTTTACTGCTGCGCGGTCGCTGCAGTCAGTGCGCAACGCGCATCCCGTGGCAGTATCCCTTGGTCGAGCTGGCCGCCGGCCTGATCGCGCTGTGGGCAGCCGCCCACTTCGGCTATAGCTGGCAGGGTGCAAGCGCCATGCTGCTGGGCTGGAGTCTGATCGCTCTGACCGTGATTGATGCCCGCACCCAGCTGCTGCCCGATGCCATCGTGCTGCCACTGCTGTGGCTGGGCCTGCTGGTCAACCTGTTCGATGTATTCGTTCCGATTGAACAGGCCGTGGTCGGCGCCATGGCCGGCTACCTCAGCCTGTGGCTGGTCTACCACGCCTTCAAGCTACTTACCGGCAAGGAAGGCATGGGCTTTGGCGATTTCAAACTGTTTGCCGCACTGGGCGCGTGGATGGGCTGGCAACAACTGCCGTGGATTATTCTTGCGTCTTCTGCCGTTGGCGCGACCATCGGCATTGCACTGATGCTGAGCAAGCGCCTGACCCAGGGCCAACCCATGCCGTTTGGCCCCTATCTCGCCGTGGCTGGCTGGCTGGCGTTTTTGTACGGACAGGATTTCGCCGTGTGGTATTTCGGCATGATGAACACATGAGTTTGTGTGTGGGCCTGACCGGCGGCATTGCCAGCGGAAAAAGCACGGTCGGCTCGTTGTTTGAACAACTTGGCGTTCCCGTAATCGACGCTGATCAGGTCGCACGGGATGTGGTCGCACCGGGTTCAGCTGGTCTGCAGGCTGTGGCCCAGCACTTTGGCGCGACGTTCATCACCGAAAATGGCGAAATGGACCGGCGACGCATGCGCGAACACGTGTTCGCCGCCCCCGAGCAGCGCAAAGTCCTGGAAGGCCTGCTCCACCCTTTGATCAAGCAACAACTGCGCGCCTGGCGCGAAGCACTGACCGCACCCTATGGCATTTTGATGGTGCCGATACTGCGCGAAGGTGGCTTTGACTCACTGGTCGACCACATCCTGGTGGTTGATGTCCCGCGCGAAACTCAGCACTCACGTTTGATCGCACGCGATGACATCGACGCGACGCTGGCCGACAACATGCTCAATGCCCAAGCTGACCGGGCATCACGCCTGGCCATGGCCGATGATGTAATCGACAACAGCGGCACGCCTGATGCTCTGCCCAGCCAGGTTGAACAGCTGCATCAGAAATTTCTGAGTTTGGCCGGCCAGGGCGCCGTTTGATCGCAGGCCTGCGAATCCGGACAATAGCCAGACGCACCGCACTGCAAGAGCTTTTGTGAGCGCCACCGATATAGTTTTTGAACAGCCTGTGAGCGAACGTGTTCGCACCATGCTGCGACTGGAGCATTTGTTTGCCCAGCTCAACCATCACCGCCAGGACAAGAGCCAGTGGGGACTGCGCGCGAGCATAGTTGCGCTGATCGATATCCTTAGCCTGTTCAGCCGCAACGATCTCAAAACCGAGATTTCGCGCGAATTGGGTGAACGCCGCCAGGCCCTGCTGCCCTTGCGCGACCGTCCGGGCGTGGATGCCGGCCGCCTAGACCAGGCATTGGATCAATTGGAATCGACCATCAGCGAGATTCAGGGTTGCTCCTCCCAGCGCATCAGCCAGACACTCAAGGACAGCGACTTCTTGCTCGCGATCATCAACCGCAGCACGATTCCCGGCGGCACTTGCCACATCGACCTGCCCCAGTTCCATCGCTGGCTAAACGCGTCCGCAGCAAGCAACAGCGCCGATCTCGACGCCTGGCTGGGCAATCTGCGCATTTTCGAAAACGCGGTTGCGCTGTACCTGGACCTGTTGCGTCAAAGCAGCCACTGGCAGGACACCGATGCCGTAGATGGCATGTATGTGCACAGCGCACAGGACAAATACCATCTGATCCGCATCGCGGTGCCACTGAGCGCCAATTTGTACCCGGAAGTCAGTGCCGGCCGCCAGCGCTTTTCAGTCCGCTTTATGCAGCAGGATTCGGCCCGCGACAGCGCCACCCATCAAACCAGCCCAATACCTTTCAAACTCAGCCTATGCAGCCTGTAGCCTGCCCTCAATGCGGCAAACCGACCAGTCTTAAAGCGGATAATCCTTGGCGACCGTTTTGTACGGAGCGCTGCAAGATGATTGATCTTGGCGAATGGTTCGAAGAAACCCGCAGCATTCCCAGCGAAAGTCCGGACTGGACCGACGGTGACGGCGAACCGCCTCCGTATCAGTAGGCTCTGGCCGCAGGCTGAAAGGCCGATATGCCCGCAACACCCTGCCCGCCATGGGCAAACACCGCATCCCGATCCGCCGGCGTGACGCCACCCAAGGCGTAGCATGGCCGATTGGCCCGCGCCGCCAACGCGGCAAAGCCATCCAGACCCAGCACCGTGGCATCCGGATGGGTTGGGGTTGCATGCACCGGCCCAATGACCAACGCATGGGCGCCCAACGCACATGCCATGGCCAACTCCTCCGCATTGTGACAGGAGGCCAGCACCCACTGACCGGGGGCCAGAACAGGCTGCCCACCACCATGCAAGGCTTGCGCGGTGAGCTGTAGCCCAGCCACCCCATCTACCAACAAACAGCCCGCCTGCCCGCGATCAACGACCAGACCTGCGCCTATAGCGCGCAGCCTGGGTCCGCTGTGTGCGACTACCGCTGCATAGTCCTGATCCGACAGGCGCGGTGCACGCAGGCGGATCAACGGGTAACCCTGTTCAGCCAATGCCAGCAGACACTCTGACAAGGCCTTGGCATCGACCAAATCCGGCGTAATGGGCAAGTCCGGGGGCAAACGCAAGGCATCCACGATCGGGCCGTCAGCCTCCAGCACATCGTAGTCCCAA
>JBFKEC010000154.1:0-7916 GCA_041619315.1 Oceanococcus sp.
ATCTACCAGCGTAGCTGGCAGGCGCAAAGCAACACGCAACGCACTGAAACCACATCGATTGATCAAGCCCTGAGCCGTGACCAGACCTACACGCTCAGCCTGATCTTCAACAAGCCCATGCGCTGGCTTGATGATCAGCAGGCGGCCACAAACTACCCGTCGCAAAACGTCACGCTCAATCCACAACTCCATCTGGAAGGCACAACCTCTGAAGAGCTGCCACCCGGAACGTGGACAAAAACACGCTACGCCGCCGATACCTACAACGTCGAATTCACTGTGCCAACAGGGCTGGGTGACAACGCCACTCTGCAGGTCTCGGTACGCGATATGGCCGGGCGCGCGCTTGACAGCAACCCGGCCACAATCGCTGACTGGAGCGACGGCCACTGGCTTCGTTTTGACGATGAAAGCGGACAAAGCGGTGACACTGGCGGAGAAGACCACCAAACAGAACTCACCATAGTGAGCGACCCCGACGCCACCCCTGCCCCACCCAACTCGGGCGGATCCGGCACACCCGGACTGTGGACCCTTCTCGCACTGAGCGCGCTGTTACGCCGCTCCCGCATTGTGAACGCATGACCCCCAAAAGCCCGCAGCAACGCTACCTCGCAGACCTCAAAAAACCCGGTTTTGTCGAAGACCCCGCACAACGTCACGCGGTTGATGTTCTGGAGCGCATTCATGCCGAATTGCTCAGCCGCCCGGCGCGCACCAGCCTGCTTTCACGCCTGCGCCGCAGCACCACCTGGCCAGCCGTGCGCGGCGCCTACTTCTGGGGCGGCGTGGGACGTGGCAAGACCTATTTGATGGACTGTTTCTATGAAACCCTGGACGGCCCCAACAAACAGCGCCTGCATTTCCACCGCTTCATGCGCGACGTCCATCTGCGCATCAAGGCCCTGGGCCAGACCAGCGACCCACTGGCGCAGATAGCCGATGAACTGGCCCGCGAAGTCCGCGTGCTGTGCTTCGATGAATTTTTCGTATCCGACGTGGCTGACGCGATGATATTGGGCCGCTTGATGAACAAGCTGTTCGAACATGGCATCACCCTGATCGCGACCTCCAATATACCGCCAGACCAGCTCTATCAGGGCGGCCTACAACGCGCATCGTTCCTGCCTGCGATTGCCAGCCTGAAAACGCACTGCGCAGTTGTCCAGGTCGATGGCGGCATGGATTACCGCCTGCGCCTGCTCGAGCAGGCGCACATGTATCACCTCAGCAGTGACGCACACACCCAGGGCATCCTCGACAAGACGTTTCGCGAAATCGCGCCTGATGCCGCCCATGCGCAGCACAGCATTGATATCAACGGGCGACACATTCCGGTCCGCAAGCACGCCGACGGCATTGCCTGGTTCGAATTCAGCGCCGTGTGCCATGGCCCGCGTGCAGCCGCCGACTATATCGAGCTGGCTCGTCTGTACAGCACCATACTGCTCTCAAGCGTGCCGCAGATGAACTGGGAGATGGAGAACGAAGCGCGGCGCTTTCTTCATCTGGTCGATGAGTTCTATGATCGACGGGTCAAACTGATGATCGCTGCGGAAGTGCCCATGGAACAACTCTACGCCGGCAGAAAGCTGACCTTCGAGTACGCCCGGGTTCTGAGCCGCCTGCAGGAAATGCAGTCCCACGCCTATCTTGCGGAGCCACACAAACCATGAGCCGTCCTCTGTCCCCCGCGCTGCACAAACTGATCACACAGTTCGGACAAGCCCTGCCTGACAAACTGGCCGAGATTCGCGCACTGCATTGCACCCAGCCCGATATCGCAGACGACGCACTTCAAGACTATTACACCGCCGTACACCGGCTGGCTGGCTCGGCCGGCAGTTATGGCTTCCGCCCGGTGAGCGAAGCGGCTCGCGTTCTCGATCGTTACCTGTCAGATGTGGTGGCTGGCGAGATCGCTTATGAACCGGCCGAGGCGGAACAGCAACTCGACGCACTGGCCAAGGCGGTTGAACAGCGCAAGCAGGAACCGCTGGCTTAAAACGCGCCGCCCGTTAGGTGCGTAAAGATTTGACCAGTTTGGCCAGATTGGTGCGGCTTTCAACGCCGAGCTTGCGATACGCGCGGTAAAGATGGGTCGATACCGTCGACGGCGCGAGTTCGAGATTGCGCCCAATGGCCTTGGCTGAAAGCCCTTCGCACACTTGCAGCACCACATCACGCTCACGCTGGGTCAGCTCATCCAGTGGTCCCGACTCACGCAGGTGGAGCAGGAAAACATCCCCTAGTGGTTCAACCCGCAAACACAGGCCGGCACCAATCTCGCCGGAGAAATCCACTGGCGGCATATCGAATGGCAAACGCTGTCCGGCCCAGTCGGGGAACGCCTGCTCCAGAAGATCCATGAACCGGGGCTCGACCTCGTGAAACACGCCGGTGCCGTCACACACCGCATTCCATTCACGCCGCGTACCGCTTTTCGGCCGGCTGATGGTCAGAAAGAACGCATGCGATGCGGATGCAATCAGGTGAAACAGCACCTGCCCATGAATGGCCTTTTCCTGGTCCGTGAAATCACGCTCGCGATCGAAACGGTAAATCGACAGCAGGGTCTGCAAGCCGCTGCGCTGCTCAAGGTTGCCTGAGGACAAAATACGCTCGACACCATAGGGCTTGAAGGTGCGCTGGTAGAGCTCTGATTTGTAGAACTTACGGTCCGCCATGACATCGGACATGGCCACCGGATGGCCCCATTTTTCCTGCACCGCAGGAAACAGCGGATTGCCACGCGCTGTGCTTTCCAGCGCCCGGGCAAAGTCCGGCGGCAGCCCATCCACGGTCACGTTCTGGAAGCGCGCAACCTGACGATTGCCACTGCCCCAGATCGCGGCGTCAAAAGGAATCAGGGCACGCAGCTGTTGCAACGCCCACCGCCTAAATTGCTCAGGCGCGACCTCTGCACCTTCACAATACAAATTTCCAATAAACCGGTGCAGATTCTGCATGCCGACCTCGCGCGTGCTTTACCGTCCTGGTACGCGCATGCGACCCCCCGCATCGCCGCTACCGATAGCGCAGCCTATTGCCCCGGGCACCGATTGTCCAGACATGCTGGACAAGGCAGCGCCGACGCAGGATATTGAATTTGCGCCATTTCGCCCCCATTCAAGCGGGCAGTTAACAGCTCTGGATGCCTGACGGCAAAAACCATGGAATACAAGGACTATTACAAAATTCTCGGTGTCGAGCGCGACGCCGACAGCGCCGCGATCAAGCAGGCCTACCGTCGTCTGGCGCGCAAATTTCATCCCGACGTCAACCACGAAGAAGGCGCCGAGGACAAATTCAAGAATGTCCAGGAAGCCTACGAAGTCCTGCGCGATGACGAAAAGCGCAAGGCCTACGACCAACTGGGCGCGAACTGGAAGGCCGGGCAGCAGTTTCGCCCGCCGCCTGGCTGGGGCGGTGGCGACTTCAATCGCGGCGGTTTCCAGGGCTTCTCTGGCGAAGGTGACGAATTTTCCGATTTCTTCCGCAATCTGTTTGGCGGTGGTGGCGGATTTGGTTTCGAGCAGAACAGGGGCGGCGGCTATTCCTCAGCGCCGCCACCGCAAACGGCAGAACTTCGCATCAGCCTGCAGGAAGCCTATGCCGGGGCCGAGAAAACGCTGAGCATTGGCCGCCAAGCCAAGAAACTCAAAGTGCGCATTCCCAAGGGCGTCAATCAGGGCCAGCAGATTCGCTTGGCTGGCCAGGCTGACGGCGCCGACCTTTACCTGCGCATCGACATTGCCCCACACCCGGTGTATCGCCTGGACGGTAAGGATGTGCATCTTGATTTGCCCATCAGCCCCTGGGAAGCGGCGCTGGGCGACAAGATTCAGGTGCCTACACTGGGCGGCGCGATTCAGATGTCGATTCCAGCGGGCGCCCGCAGCGGGCAGAAAATGCGCTTGCGCGGTCGCGGGCTCAATGGCGGGGATCAGATCTTGCATCTGCAGATCGTCAATCCACCGACCCCGCGCAGCGAGGACAAGGCAGCCTTTGAAAATCTGGCCACGCATTTCGATTTCGACCCGCGCGCACAGTTGTAACGCCGCATGCACGCGACAGCTGCGGGGCTGGACGCGGTTTCCTGCATCTGGATTTTGCGTATGATGCAAACAGACTCGCTTCAGCATTAAGGCATGTCGGTCGAATCCCGCCAAAAGCAAAACCCTATGGTGACTCCGCTGCCCACTTCATCGGCAGCGCCGGCGCCTGTCGATGTCCCGCGCAACAATCGCTTGCGCAATTGGCTGGACAGCGCGTTCCAGGTTGATATCGGGGTGGATCTGGGCACCGCCAACACACTGGTCTATCTGCGTGGTCACGGCATCGTCATGGACGAACCGTCCGTGGTTGCAGTTACGCGCGGCAGCCACAGCGTGCTGAACGATGGCGCTGCCGTCGGGCTGGAAGCCAAGAAAATGCTGGGCAAGACCTCGTATTCGGTCGATGTCATCCGACCCTTGCGTGAAGGGGTAATTTCCAACTTCCCGATCACCGAAGCGATGCTGCGCTATTTCATTTCACGGGTGAAAAACCGGCGCATGTTTTCCCAGACCCGGGTAGTGATTGCCATTCCGTTCGGGATTACCCATGCGGAAATGAAAGCGGTCTACAACTCGACTTTGCGTTCAGGTGCAGACAAGGTCCATCTGATCGAAGAAACCCTTGCGGCCGGCCTGGGTTCAGGCCTGCGCATTGATGACCCAACAGCCAATCTGGTGGTCGACATTGGCGGAGGCACCACCGGCATTTCGGTGATTTCGGTTGCCGACATTGCTTTCGGCACCACGGTGCGTTGCGCCGGTGATCACATGACCGATGCGGTAGCCGACTACGTGCGTGAGCATCACAAGCTGCAGATCGGTCAGCAAACGGCCGAACAACTGAAAATCGAACTGGGCTCGGCCCTGCCCGGCGTGGATGAGCAGTCCATGCAAATTCGTGGCCAGGGCGACAGTGGCCGCCCGGCGACCATCGAGGTCACCTCCAGCGATGTCCGCGCAGCACTGCAGGCGCCATTGCACAAAATCCTGCGCGGCATTGACTGGGTGCTGGAAAACACTCCACCCGAATTGTCCGCCGATCTGGTAGACCGCGGCATTCTGGTCACCGGCGGCGGCGCACTGCTGCCCCGCATTGATGATCTCATCAGCGACCACACCGGCCTCAATGTGACCATTGCCGATGATCCACTAAGCTGCGTGGCGCGCGGTGCTGGCGCCTACCTGGACACCATCAACTGGCACCGATCAAGCTGACTGGCGCTGTATGCGCCGCTTGAACCACCAGCGCCCGATGGCACCGACCGGCCGCTCCTTGCCATCCATAGCAAAGGCCAGCTGATCGGGATTGTGCAGCAGCCAGGCAAGCTGATCACGCTGCCCTTCGCGTGCCGTCCACAGCAACCGGTCTCCATGCTCAAGCACCAGTTCGTCATCTGGCAGCAGGGTTTGTTCGCCATGGCGGATGTGCATCAGAGCAATCCGCGGCAACTTTCGATCACGCCGTTTCGACTCCTGGCGCAAGTGACCAAGCCGTATCTCGGCGCCTCCCTCCAAAAGCGCAGCGGCGCCCGGCGCATCCTGACGGTTAAGGCGTGTCATCCAGGTTTGCGGTGTCAGCCCGCCGGTGGCCTGGCGAATGCGTTCCAATAAAGCCAAAGCCCAGGCTTCATCCTGACGTCGCGCTTCGGCCAGAAACGCGGCCAGATTGTGCACGGTGATCAGCGACAGTACCTGCCAGACCGTGACACGGCTCGGCTCCATAACCAGATCCAGCTTGGCAGCGCGAAAAATATCGTCATCATCACGCTTGTTCTGGCGTGCAATCCGGAACAAACGTGGATTGATTTGCTGAGCGGTCATGACCATGGACAGGTTGTTGGCATCATCATCCGTGCCCGCAACAACCCCGGCAGCACTCTCGATACCCGCCTCGTGCAGTGGTTCCGGGTCGGTTGCACTGCCCACCACCAGTCGCTCGGGCAAATGCCCGCGCATGGCCTCAATCCGACTGCGATCCGATTCAATAACCGAGATATCAATACCCTCGGCATTCAGATAACGCGCCATGGCCTCGCCAAAGCGCCCGTAGCCACAGATCACCCAGTGGCCACGTGGCGGGCACACGCTGGCATCCAGCGGGTTACCCGGCAGGCTGACCAGCCAGCGGTGCAGCAGATGGATGCTGGGTGCGCGCACGGCCAGCCCGGTGTGCTCGGCAAAACTCTCGAACGGATTGATGATGACATCGGTGTCAAAAGATTCGAGGTTGTTGGCGGCCTCGCGCGCGGCCACTCTGGCAATCACCTGCAACTCGGGCCGGAGTAGCTTGCTGGTCACGGAAATCTTGACGTTGGCCCGATCCGAGCCGGTCAGGGCCAAGACCCCGACACAATGTGGCAAACGTAAACCGGCCTCGCGCAGATGCTTGGTCACCGATGCATCCCCGCACATGCACGGCACATCCAGCGCCAGTTCAGCCAGGTGCAGATCGGCGACATGCTCCGGATCACGCTCGATCACCACGCAGCGAATCTGCCGGTTACCCAGAGAGCGGACCAGACGGCTGCCGGTTTCACCATAGCCGCACACGATATAAAACGGTTCGCGTATGGCTCTGACCGCGCGAATAAAGCGCGCTTCGCTCATGGCCCGAGTGAAGGCCGGATCCTGAACCAGAGCGAAAATCTTACCGATGGCGAACAGCCAACTGATCACGGTGAGATAAACCGTAAACACCACCCACATGCGCTGCGCCGGCATCAAGGCATAGGGAATCTCGCCGAAGCCAATAGTCGGTCCGGTGAAGCTGACAAAATAAAAGGCATGGAAGAAGTCGTAGTGCCAGACCTGCCCCTGATCATCACGTCCGGGAATCAGCACCAAACCACCGATCGAAATGGCATACGCCACGATCAGCAAAATCAGCGGCATGCGCATCTGCCGCAGGAACATGAAAATGACTTTTTCCATGTCTTAGCTTTAGGTTATCGAGCAGGCTGCGGGTTAGCGCCGCAAGGTCAGCGTTTCCACCACCAACAGCACAACCGACGCAAGATTGGCCACCAGTGCACCTCCGGCCAGAGAAACCACGCTGGCAACCACCTCGGGGGATTCGCCCGCGGCGTAGAGCTGACTGGAAACACCCCACACCACCGCCGCCGCAATCAGATGCAGGTCAGCAACCAGTGACGAGGCCAGCAGTACCGCGCCCAGATGCGAGCGGTCACCAAACTTGAGCACGGTGGCCACCAGACTGACCACCAGCGCGGCGAACAGCTCAAACACATGGTGATGTTCGGGATTTTCCATATCTCCCATGACAAAACCGAAATTCAGCGTCAGTGCCAGCAAGACAAAAAAGCCGAACAGCACTTTTTCCATGTTCATGAGCGGTCAGTCTCCGGTTTGATAGCCCCTGCGCCGGATACTGAGGCGTGCAGCGGGTGCGTGCAAGTCGGCACCACAGTGTAGGATTCAGGAACTCACCGTGGAGCCACTCATGCGATCCAAAATTCAGGCTGTCTGTGCACTGCTTCTGATCTGTACGTCCATTCAAGCGCGCGAAGAGCTCACAACGCTACGCGGCGAAGCCTATGACCTGAATGGCGAAACACTGCTGTATACCGAGCACCACCAGTTCGAGTATGCCGACGGCAAGCCGACCACCTCGCAGGTGGAGTACCGCACCCCACAAGGAGAGGTATTCGGTCGCAAAACGCTGGACTTCAGCCGCAGTCTGACCGTCCCTAGCTACGAGACGCGCCTGCACGACGGCCAATACATCGAAGGCCTGCGCTACAGCGAAGACGCGGTGGTGATCTATCGCAGTGATGACGCTGGCCAGAGCATGGATGAAAAGACTTTGAAGCTGGATGATCGCAGTGCCGCCGATGCCGG
>JBFKEC010000155.1:0-7904 GCA_041619315.1 Oceanococcus sp.
CCGTGCATGATCGACAGGGTGAAATCGTCTGGGGCATCACCATGGTTGAGCAGGGTGATCAGCTCCATGGTGGTGGCCATGGACAGGACCTTGCCGGTTTCCGGCAGGTTGTCCAGGTAGTCGTGAATCTGCTTCACGTCCTGCAGGGCGAAGCTGTTGTACCAGTAGCTTGAGGCGGTGATGCCGGTGTCGTTCTGGGCGTATTCGTCGGCAAAGTCGTCGGCGAAGTCATCGGCAAAATCGGCGGCGAATTCGTCGTACTCCTCGTCGTCCTGCTCGAAGAATGAAGCTGGTGCATCGAGTATCACTTCCAGCGGTGTGGTGCCGCCGAGTTTCTTGTCGATCAGGACCATGCCCTGATAGATCTCGGTGGAGTCCTTGAAGTAGTCGATGAAGCGATTTTCCACGCCCAGACGCAGGATGCCTGCGACCGCGAAGGCGATCAGCACGACATAGACGGCCAGCACCGGGCCGCCGGCCTTGCGGATGCTCAAGGCAAAGCCCTGGGTGATGCGGGCGCTCACGTCGTGAGTGCCGGCGCCGCTGTCGCGGGGCTTGCTGCCGGCCAGCAGCCACGGAAACATGACGAAGGTCAGCACAAAGGCCCACACCACACTCCAGACCATCATTTGGCCGAAATCGATCACCGGGCGAATGTCGGCAATGATCAGCGAGCCGAACGACACCATGGTGGTGGCGGCGGTAAAGATCGAGGGCGCCAGCTTGCTGCGGATGGTCGCGCGAACCAGATCTGCCGAGCTGGCCTGCGGTTGCTCACCCTGCAGTTCGCGATAGCGCACGACCAGATGGACGACCAGCGACAGGGTGATGATCAGGGTCAAGGAGGTGAAGTTGGATGACACCACAGTAACCGACCAATGCATCAGACCGAGCTGGCCGAGCATCACCACGCTGACCGCAACACAGATCGAGACCGGCACCGCAACCCAGCGCAATTGGCGGAAGGCCAAGGCCAGCAGCAGAATCAGAAAGCCACCGACCAGCACGCTGAACAGGCGGATATCGGCGCGCACGAAATCGATCATGTCCGAGGCGATCATGGGCAGGCCGCCGAGCACGATGCTGGCGGACTGCTGATGCTGACTGATGACTTTGCGGATCTGGGCGATGGTCTGTTGCTGGCGCGCCTGCTGGGCGCCGCTGAGCGTGCGGTATTCGGCGCTGATGCGTGCCAGTTCGGCCTGCTCATCGGCGCTCAGCGTGCTGGTGTGGGCTTTTTCGCGCAGATCTTCGCGGCGGGTCAGCAGGGTGCGTGCATGTTCATTGGTTTTGAGCAGCACCAACATGCCGGTGGTCTCGCCCTGCGGGTCGGTCAGCAGGTTTTTGTACAGCGGGCTGGTGGCGAATTCCTTGCGCGCCAGTTCGCGGTTGGTTTGCGCATCGAGCAGGCTACGGGTGCCATCCTGGACCTCGGACAGGGTCATGCGCGGGCTGTCGAGCAGCGGTACATCGAGCAGGCTGGTGACTGAACTGACCGGCTCCAGCGCTTCAAGGTCGTCGCGCAGGGCCTTGATCCGGGCCAGCACCTCATCCGAGAACAGATCACCCTCAGGGGTGTAGGCCACCACCACCGATTCCTGGGCGCCATAGCGTTTGGCGATTTCGCGGTAGTAACGCAGGTCCTCGTCATTCTCGAGGATGAGCGAATCCGCGGAGGCGTCGAGGCGGAAATCCTGAGCAAACCACACTGCGCTGGCCGCCAGGGCCAGAAGCAAAACGCCGGTGAGCCAGCGTGATTTCAGAGTCAGGCGGTCATACAGCGCAGCGAGTGATTTGAGCATCAGGTTTGCACGGGTTTGGGCGGAGCAGTGTGTGCGACAGGGCTACGATCACGACTGTAGTCGCGCCCGATATACATGTACGCGGCCGGAACCACATACAGGGTGAACAGGGTACCAATGGTCATGCCGGCAGCGATGATCAGGCCCATGGAGAAGCGCGATGCCGCGCCAGGGCCATCGGCCATCAGCAGCGGGAACATCGCGACCACCAGCGCCGCCGTGGTCATCAGCACCGGGCGCATGCGGATGGAAGAGGCTTCTTCAATGGCCTCACGCTTGGGCATGCCACGTTGCTGCAGCTGATTGGCGAACTCAACGATCAGAATGCCGTGTTTGGTAATCACCCCGATCAGGGTGACCAGGCCGACCTGGGTGTAGATGTTCAGGGTCATTCCGGGGAAGTTGGAAATCTGCATCCCATTGGTCATGTTGAAGATGTTCAGCACCAGCAGCGCGCCACAGATCGACATCGGCACGGTGACCAGCATGATCAGCGGATCACGGAACGATTCGAACTGCGCGGCCAGAACCAGATAGATAATGACCAAGGCAAAGCCGAAGGTGGCCAGCAGCGCCGAGCCCTCCTGCTTGAACTGGCGCGAGGCCCCGGCGAAATCGATCTGGAAACCGTCCGGCATGACCTCCATGGCAATCTGCTCGAGCAGGGCCAGCGCTTCACCCTGAGGAATGCCCGGGCGCGGAACCCCGATCAGGGTGTTGGAGTTGAGCTGCTGGGCATGCTCGATGGTGCGCGGCGTGGCCCGCTGGGTCAGCTTGACCACCGAGGAGATCTGAACCAGCTGGCCGTCATTGGTGCGGGTGTAGTAGTAATCCAGTTGCTCGGGGTTGAGGCGAACGTTGCGCTGCAATTGCGGAATGACCTTGTACGAGCGACCTTCATAGGCAAAGCGACCGACTTCGCCCGAGGCCAGCAGGGCGGACAAATCGGACGACAGCTGACGCATATCCACGCCCATGGCTGCGGCTTTGTCACGATCAACTTCGATCACCGCTTCCGGCCGATCGATGCGCAGGCGCGGGGCGAGGAAGATGAACTTCTTCGACGCCATGGCCCGACCAATGATCTCATTGCCAACCTGATACAAGCTTTCAGGATCGGCGGTGGACTTGAGCACGAACTCCACCGGATAACCTTGCCCGGGCGTGGGCAGGGCCGGCGGCACAATCACCGCCGGGCGCATGCCGGCGACTTTCTGCAATTCGGGCAGCAGTTGATTGACCACCTGTCCGGTGGTTTCGGAGCGGTCATCCCAGGGTGGCAGGATCAGCCCCATGAAGCCGGTGTTGGTGCTGCCACCTTCGTTCGAGGCGAAGGTGAAAATGTGGTCGATGTTGTCCTGGGCCAAGGCGATTTTTTGCGCTTCGGCGAAATACAGATCGAGATATTCGCGCGATGAATAGCCGTCGGTTTCATTGATCGAAAAGGCGAAGCCGATGTCCTCCTCCGGGGCCAGTTCGCTGGGCGTGGAGATGAACAGGAAATAGCACGAGCCAAAGACGATGGCGCCGAACACCGCGATTACGATCTTGGTGTCGAGGGCGCCATGCAGGCGACGTTTGTAGGCATCGCGCCAACTTTCAAAGCGTGTATCCAGCCATGCCGCGAAGCCGCCCTGGGGTTCGCCATCGGCATCTGCCGGGCGCAGAATCGTGGCGCACATCATCGGGGTCAGGGTCAGCGCAACCACACCTGAAATCAGGACCGCGCCAGCCAGCGTGAAGGCGAATTCGCTAAACAGCTTGCCGGTTATGCCGGACAAAAAGCCGATCGGCGCGAACACCGCCATCAGGGTGATGGTCATGGCAATCACCGGGCCGACCAGTTCGCGCGCACCCTTGATCGCCGCATCATGCGGGGCCATGCCTTCTTCGATGTGACGATGGATGTTTTCCAGCACGATGATGGCGTCATCGACCACCATGCCAATTGCCAGCACCATGGCGAGCAGCGTCAGCAGATTGATCGAGAAGCCCAGCGTGAGCATCAGGAACATCGCCCCAACCAGCGACAGCGGCACGGTCACGGCCGGAATCAGGGAACTGCGTACCGAGCCCAGGAACAGGAAGATCACCACCACCACGATGACCACGGCTTCAATCAGGGTTGCCCGGACCTCGGCTATGGCATCGCGAATGTAGATCGTGCTGTCGTAACCGATCTCGCCTTGCAAGCCTTCAGGCAGGGCGGCGACGATGCTGGGCCATTTGCTGTTGACCGCGTTGATCACATCCAGAACATTGGCTTCCGGGCGTGTGTTGATGCCGATGAAGGTGGCCGGTTCGCCGTCCCATCCGGCCCCAGAGTCATAGCTTTCTGAGCCCAGTTCGACCCGTGCGATATCACCCAGGCGGACCACCGAATCGCCTTCACCCGCAACGACCATGTCGCGGAATTGCTCGGCGCTGCGCAGATCGGTGTTGGCGCGCAGGCCAATACGCACATACTGGCCCTTGGCCTCACCCACTGCCGAGAGCACGTTTTGCTGGCGTACCCGTGCCAGCACTTCCGAGGCTGTGAGGTTATGTGCAACCAGCCGGTCCGGCTTGAGCCACAGGCGCATGGCATAGGTGCGCGCACCCAGAATCTGAGCTTTTTCAACACCTGCAATGGCGTCGAACTGCGGGACCACCACGCGTGTCAGGTAATCGGTGATCTGCGCTTCATTCAGAACCTGAGAATAGAACGACATATACATCGCCGAGGTGCCACCACCTTCGGCGACGGCCACAACCGCATCTTCCGAGCCTTCCGGCATCTGATTGCGCAGCGCGGCGACCTTGGCCGAAATTTCGGTCAATGCCTCATTGGGATCCTTGTCCAGACGTAGGTTGGCGGTGATCGATGCAATGCCTTGGCCGGTGCTGGACGTGAGGAAATCGATACCGTCGGCGGTCGCAATTTCGCGCTCCAGCGGCGTGGTAACAAAGCCCTCCATCAACTCGGCGTCGGCACCGGGGTAGGCCACCGAAACCGATACCTGGGCATTCTGCAGTTCCGGGAATTCGCGAACGGTCAGTTCCATGCCGGCGCGTATACCGAGCAGCAGAATAACCAGACTGATAACCGTGGCCAGAACCGGCCGGTTAATGAAGATGTCTGTGAGTTTCATTGCGCCCGCCTTAGCTGTCGGCCACGTCAGGATTGAGCGACGGGTCGGTGGAGACCGAATTGTCGATAATCACAGGTGCGCCGTTGCGCAGTTTGAGCAAACCGCCAGATGCGATTTCGTCGCCTTCCTCCAGCCCGTCAAGAACTTCAACAAAATCGCCGCGGGCCTTGCCGATGCGAATGAAGCGCTGGTTGACCACCTTCTTTTCGGCGTCATCTTCGGCGCTTTGAATCACATAGACTGACGTGCCAAAGGAGTCGTAGCTGATCGCAGTGCGCGGAATCGCGAGTACCGAATCGGTGCCCGGACGTTTGATCGCAACCCGGCTGAACATCCCGGCGCGCAACTTGCCGTCGGGGTTGGCGAGCTGGCCGCGTGCGCGGAAGTTGCGTGTGCCTGTGTCGATGCGGGGTTCGATGACGCTGATGGTGCCTGCGAACGACTCGCCCGGCCAGGAATCCACGCTGACCTCAATCGCCAGTCCGACTTCGACTTTGGAAAGCTGGGCTTCAGGCAGGGCGAATTCCACTTCCATCGGGTTTAATGATTGCAGGCTGACCATGGCGGTGCCGGCAGCCAGGTATTCACCCAGGCTGACCTGGCGAATGCCGAGCACACCTGAAAATGGCGCGCGCACTTCTTTCTGGTCAAGGCGCGCCTGTTGTGCATCGGCGGCGGCCCGGGCCGCTGCGGCTTCGGCCTTACTCTGATCGAATTCGGACTGCGACACGACATTGCGCTTGAGCAATTCGCGCGCGCGGCGCAAATTGATTTCGGCGATCTCAGCCTGTGCCTTGAGCTGGGCCAGTTCGGCTTTTTCGGTGTGAGTGTCGAGGCTGACCAGCAGGTCACCGGCTTCAACCATGCTGCCAGCGGTGAAGTGAATCGCCTCGACAATGCCGCCAGCCTGGCTGGTGATGTCGGTGCCATTGACGGCCACCAGCGAGCCCACTGAAGGCACGTCACGATCCCATTCCATGCGTTCAACCTTGGCGCTGAGTATGGTCACCGCCGGGGTTGGCATATTGTCAAAGTAAGCATTCATGGCCTTGGAGCCCATGAATTTCATGCCGAAAACCCCGCCGAAAACGATGAGGCAGGCGCCCAGCATGATCAGCATTCGTTTGGAGGTCATGACGTATCTATCCCTGAATATATTTTTTGATGGATTCGTTTGTGCCCGTACAGAGAATGACCGTGGCACGCACTGAGCGGCACATTATCGGATCAGACGTGCTCAGACACCAGAAACTCGGAGAGTTCACGCCCGCGATGTGGCGGGGTGATGACAATCGCCCCTGGCTCAGGCCAGCGACACCACGCTGTTAAGCAGCATGCGCACCAGCATGGTCTGGCGGGTGACGCCGGTCTTGCCGAATATCGAGCGCAGATGTGTACGTGCAGTGTTGCGCCGAACATTGAGCTTCTCGGCAGCCTCATCCAGGGTGTTGCCCTCGGCCAGCAGGATGGCCAGATTGGCCTCCATGCGGGTCAGGCCGAACACCCGGCGGACAACTTCCTGCGAGGGCTGGGCCGGCGATGTGTCGGGGTCGCGCAGATAGACCACTGCGGCGGGGCGCTGTTTGCTTTCGGAAAACTCGCCGAACGGGATCGAGCGCACAACAATGCCAATCTGGCTGCGGCCAGACGGGCGGGTGACTGACATGGCTTCGGCCAGGCCTGGGCCGGCTTCGGTCACGCTGCCGCTGATTGCCTCGCTGATCAGGCGCTGCATCTCCTGATTTTCGCTGCGGCTGGACGCGGCCAGCCCTTTGCCGCTGCGGGTCACGCCATCGCGATCGCCAAGAATGCGCTGGGCTTCGTCATTGAGGTGAACGATGCTGCCTTCATGGTTGAAATACACCATGCCCAGCAACAAACGGTTGACCGCGCCGGAATACAACTGACGTTCGCATTCCAGGGTGTCGAGCCGGGCATGCAGGCGGATGGCCCGCTCCATGTGTGGCAGCAACACCCGGCAAACCATCTTGTCGTTGTCGCTGAAGCCGTTCTGATCCTGGGCCCGAGTGACACGCAAGCGACATTCGATGCCATCTTTGGTGGTGATGTCGGCGCCCAGCAGGTGGCCGATATCCAGGGGCTTGAGGTAGTCCTGGTACATCGAACTCTTGTGCCACTGATCCCTGCCCATCAGTTCTTCGGCGCTCACCACTTCTCCTGGTGGCAGGCCAACAAAAGGGTCAACCGCGAAGAAGCGCTGTTCATAGGATTCGGTCGCGCTGTCATCAACTTCGCCGGTGTTGATCATGACCCCGCTGGATTCCTGCGACGGCGGACGCAGCATCAGGGTCACATGCGCAGCGTTCAGCGTCTCGCGCAGCATTTCCAGAACGCTGCGCCAGGGTGGTGCTTCATTTACGCCGTCATAGACCGCGCCAAGCAGGCGGTCGAGTTCGGCCTGACCCAGCGGATACTCGCTGTCTTCAAGCTCCAGAGTGTCGAAACTCGACCGTCGAGCCTGGAACGCATGAGCAGATGCCAGTGTTTGCATGCGCTCAACCGCCCAGCCGGGCGCGTATGCGACCGCTTGGCATATTCGGTTGGCAGGTGTGTTTGGTCATCCTCATCTCGTCCCATAGTCAAAGGCAGGGCCGGCTGTTTTTAGTATGGGTTTTCATCCGGACGGATGATTCTACCCATGATCGATCGGCGGACACTAGCGGCATGAGTAGTGAACAGCAAAAGCGCGCGGCGATGCAGGAGTACATCGACGCCTTTAACCGTGGCGATGCCGACGCGGTTATAGACCTCTACGCTGATGATGCCAGCGTGGAAGATCCGGTTGGCAGCGAGCCCAAAGTGGGCAAGGCGGCGATTGCCGAGTTTTATCGGTATTCGGTCGGTTTGGGGGCCAAATTGTCGCTGGTGGCCCCGATACGAACCTCGCATGCCGAATCCGCGGCGATGGCGTTTGATGTTGCCGTCACCCTGGATCAGGGGCCATGTCTGA
>JBFKEC010000156.1:0-7901 GCA_041619315.1 Oceanococcus sp.
TTGTTTGTCCCACTGCGGATCCAGGGCCTGCTTTTGTATCAGGTGGGCCGCGGCTTTTTCGATCCATTCGGGCTGAACCTGTGCCACGGTGCGGGCATAAACCCGACTTGTACTGACGATTTCGGCCGCCGCCATCCAGGCAGGTCGCCGTTTGCCCAGCGCCGATTCCGGATGTATGCGCCAGCGCGCGCCGCGCGGACCACGATAGTCGCCATTGTCATCATGCTGGCCGATATGGTCGAGCAGGCCACACAGCATGGCCTGATGAATGCGGTTGGGGTCAGCGTCGCCTGCTTTATTTTCATCGGCCGACGGCTTGTCATTGGCGCGCTTCAGGTCGTTGCCGATCTGGCGAATCAGATCGCGCCATTCCTGCATACGTCGGCCATGCAGATAGCGCGCCTTGCACCAGCGTTTGAAATCGGCATTGCTGAGCTGCTCACGGGCCTGCTCGGCGGCGTGCCAGATATTCAGCAGGGTGATGAAATCGGAGGATTTGTCGACAAACTCGCGCTGCGCCTGGTCGGATTTCTCGCGGTTGTTCGGGTCGCGTTCACGAGGATCCTGCATTGAGAGCGCGGCCACGATGGGCAACACCGCAGATGCGCACTGGCGACGTTCAGCATCAAGCAGGATGCGCCCCAGCCGAGGATCAACCGGCAAGCGCGCGATGCGGCGGCCGGTTGGGGTCAGGCGACCGTCACTGCGTAGTGCTTGAAGCTGGTCGAGCAGGCGGCGTGCATCATTCAGATAGCGCTGGTGGGGCGGATCAATGAACGGAAAATCGCTGGGCTCACCCAGCCCCAGATCGGCCATTTGCAGCAGAACCGCGGCCAGATTGGTGCGCAATATTTCGGCTTCGGTATAGCGCGGCCGATTGGCAAAGTCATCTTCCTCGTACAGTCGCACGCAGATGCCCGGCGCTGTGCGCCCGCAGCGCCCTTTGCGCTGGTCGGCATTGGCCTGAGCGATCGGTTCGATCTGCAGATTCTGAATCTTGCTGCGCGGGTTGTAGCGGGAAATACGCGCCAGCCCGCTGTCGATCACATGGCGGATGCCAGGTACGGTCAAAGAGGTTTCGGCCACATTGGTGGCGAGCACAACCCGGCGCTGCTTTGCGGGGTGGAAAATCTTCTGCTGACCGGCGCTGCCCTGGCGCGCAAACAGGGGCAGGATTTGTTTGTCGGCCCAGGCCTTCAAGCGTGGGTGGCGTTCCAGGTGGGCGGCGGCTTCACGGATCTCGCGCTCACCGGGCAGAAAGACCAGGATGTCACCGCTTTCGGCACGCCACAGTTGGGCGACGGTTTGCGCGATGGCTTCAGGCAGATCGTCATCCTCGGGCGCGTCATAGCGCAATTCAATCGGATGGCTTTTGCCAGGCACTTCGATCACCGGCGCATTGCCAAAATGGCGCGAGAACTTTTCTGCATCCAGGGTGGCCGAGGTGATGATGATTTTCAGCTCAGGGCGTTGCGGGGCCAGCTGCTTCAGGTAACCCAGCAGAAAGTCGATATTCAGGCTGCGCTCATGGGCCTCATCGATGATGATGGTGTCATAGCGGCTGAGCTTGCGGTCATGGCGCAGCTCGTTCAGCAGGACCCCGTCGGTGAGCAATTTGACCCGGGTTTGCGCGCTGGTGACATTCTTGAAGCGCACTTGCCAGCCCACCGTCTGACCGACGTCCTCGTTGATCTCTTCGGCGACGCGCTCGGCCAGCGCCCGCGCGGCCAGTCGACGAGGCTGGGTGTGGGCAATCTGTCCGGCGCAGCCACGCCCCGCTTCCAGGCAGAATTTCGGTAACTGCGTCGATTTGCCCGAACCGGTTGCGCCGCACACGATGATGATCTGGTGGTTGTCCAGAGCATGCAGTATCTCTGTGCGTGCCTGGCTGACCGGCAGGTTTTCCGGGTATGACCAGGTGCACGGCACAGCTTTGGCTAATTCGCTTGAGGCAGTCGACATTTGCTGCAAATATTCGAAATCGAATCACTGAATAATAGGGAGACACGCCTGATGGCGAACAACAAAACTTTCTGGCTTGCGCTGAATACGTTTCTTGGACTGTGGTACGTCGCGGTGTTTGCCTATGTCTTGCTGCTGGGCGGGCGTTGGGACGAATGGGTGCCGCTGGTGACCCTGGTTATTCTCGCCGCTCACGTGCTGGAAATTCCACTGGCCTGGAAAATGCTGAATGGGCGTAATCCGGCGCCAATGCGCCTGATAGTCATGACCACGTTGTTCGGCCTGACCTGGTGGATTCCCGCCAGCAAAGGATTGTATTCGGCGCGTTAAGAGCGCACGGGATACTGAATTTTTATGCTCGACAAGCATTTAACGTATGTGTAACTTTTATTCCTAACGTCGGTGTTTATGCGCTGACGTCTCATAACCGAAGCTATCGCTGTCTTTTTAGATGGTGAGTTTTGCCCTCCGCTATTGATCCAATCGGTTATGAGCTTGACGGGGTGTCCATTTGGCACCCCGTTTTTTTTGCTCAGTATGGCGGCTTAAGCCGCTGGCTGGCCCAATGCTTGGCCCATGCGGACCGGATCGCCGGCTTTGAGCGAGGGTGCCCAATGCATGCGCTCTTGCGCAAACAGCAGGATTACGGTTGAGCCCATGTTGAAACGACCCAACTCGGCGCCGCGCGCACATTCGACCGGCTTGTCGGTGTAGTCGAAATCGCGAATGTCGCGGCTGTGCGGTGGTGAGATCTTGCCTTCGATCACGGTTTCCATGCTGCCTACGAACAGGGCGCCGACCATGACCAGTACGAACGGACCCATGGCGGATTCAAAGTGCAGTACCAGACGCTCATTGCGGGCAAACAGGGCATCAATGGCCTGTGCTGTGGATGGGCGCACGCTGAACAGTCGTCCCGGCACAAACCGGGCGCGGGTCAGGCGCGCATCAACCGGCATGTGAATGCGGTGGTAGTTGTTGGGGGCCAGATATATGGTCGCGAACTGGCCATCTTCATAGGTGCGTGCGGCCGCCTCGTCGGCGAGCAATGCCGCACTGGTGAATGAACGACCTTTGGCCTGAAAAATGGTTGATTGCTTGATCGGGCCGAGTTGGCTGATGCAACCGTCAACCGGGCACAGCAATGCCGGCTCATCCGCCAGCGGGCGCGCTTGCGGTTTCAGCGCGCGGGTGAAGAACGCGTTGAAGCTGGCGTAGGCGAGGGGGTCTTCCTGCTGCGCTTCGCTCATGTCGATATCGAAATGGCGCATCAGAAACTTGATGCTGGCATTTTTCAGCGCGGGCGATTCAATTTGCGTGAGGCGGTGGATCAGGCTGGACAAGGGCCGTGTTGGCAATACCGCCTGACTCGCATACTCAACAATTCCGGGCAGTTTCATGAGTTGATCAGCACGTCCAGGGTGTGTTGCAGCTCATCCAGCTTGTGTGGCGCAGAGAAATACGCCTTGATCCGCGATTCGGTGTCGAGCAGAACCAAAGCGGTGGCGTGATCCATGGTGTAGCTGTCGCCCTGTTCAACCTTGATGAAGGCAATCCCGACCGCATCGGCAAAGTCGGTAAGCGCATCGCTGTTGCCGGTGACGCCAATGAAAGCGGGGTCGAAATGAGCCAGATACGGCCCCATGACCTCCGGTGTATCGCGCGCGGGGTCGATACTGACAAACACGAAGTCGAGTTTGCTGCGCAACTCCCCAGGCAGGTTCTGGCGCAGTTGGCGCATCAACGCGAGCGTGCTGGGGCAAATGTCCGGGCAGTGGGTAAAGCCAAAGAACAACAGCTGATAGCGCCCCAGCGCGGTGTCCTTGTTATAGGCCGAGCCATGTTGGGTGGTGAGTTGAAAATCCGGCACGCTGCGGGCCGGATCGAGTATCAGGCCGCTGAGTTCGGGCGCGCTGTCCTGCTGCAACAAATGACTCATGCCTATGCCGGCGAGCAGGGCGGCGATCAGGCCGGAAACAAGTAACGCGTTGAGGTGCGGTCTGCGCATGAAATCGGGCTTTCAGGTGGACAAAAGGAGAAGTTTATTATCCCATACGCGGCCCGAACCTACTTGTCTGTCGACTCAATCGCATGGCCGAACTGCACGAACTTTCCCAACTGCTGACCACCCCGCGTGATCTGATTCGCTGGGCCGCCAGTCAGTTTGAGGAGCACAAGCTGTGCTATGGCCATGGCACCGACAACGCGCTGGATGAAGCGGCCTCGCTGGTTCTGCAATGTCTGAAGCTGCCGCATGAGTTGCCTGCGGCGTACTTCGATGCGGTGCTCACGCCGGAGGAGCGCGCCCGGGTTTTGCGCTGGATCGCCAAGCGTCGCGACGAGCGTCTGCCGTTGCCTTACATCAGTGGCCAGGCCTGGTTTGCGGGCATGCGGTTCATTGCCGATGAACGTGCGCTGGTGCCGCGCTCACCGATTGCGGAACTGATTGCACAAGGCTTCTCACCGTGGATTGCAGAGACGCCCACACGCATTCTTGATCTGTGTACGGGTGGTGGCAGCATCGCAATTGGCTGCGCGCATGTCTTTTCGGAGACCCCGGTTGATGCCTCGGATCTGTCGCACGATGCATTGGCCCTGGCCGCAGAAAACGTCACGCTGCATCATCTGGATGATCAGGTTGAATTGCTTGAAGGCGATTTGTTCGAGCCCTGTGCAGGGCGTTGTTATGACCTGATTGTGAGCAATCCCCCATATGTCAGTGCGACCGAATACGCCGCCTTGCCGGCAGAATTTGAGCATGAGCCACGCGGTGCGCTGGAAGCGCCGGAGCAAGGTCTGGAGCTGGTTTTGCGTATGCTCAAGCAGGCGCCGGATTATTTGAGTCCGGGCGGCGTGCTGGTGTGTGAAGTCGGCGCCACCGCGGCCGCGCTGGTCGATGCATGCCCACAGCTTGAGCTGAGTTGGCCTGAATTTGAACATGGTGGCGATGGGGTCTTTATCGTCACTCGCGAGCAATTGCTCGCCGCTGGAGTCTGAGGCAATGTCTGGAAATACATTTGGCAAATCTTTCTGCGTAACCAGTTTTGGTGAATCGCATGGTCCCGCCATTGGTTGTGTGGTTGATGGTTGTCCTCCCGGCCTTGAAATCAGCGAGGCGGATATTCAGCGCGATCTGGACCGACGCAAGCCGGGTCAATCCAAATATGTAACCCAACGGCGTGAACCCGACGCGGTGCGCATTCTGTCCGGGGTGCATGAAGGTAAGACCACGGGCACGCCGATCGCCTTGCTGATTGAAAACACCGATCAACGCTCGCGTGACTACGCCAAAATTGAAGACGTGTTTCGGCCCAACCATGCCGATTACGCCTATATGCAGAAGTACGGGCGTCGCGATCATCGCGGTGGTGGGCGTTCATCCGCGCGTGAAACGGCGGTGCGCGTGGCTGCCGGCGCCTTGGCGCGCAAATATCTGAATCAGCAGTTCGGAATTGAAATTCGTGGTTGCCTGTCGCGCATCGGACCGCACAGCTTTGCCGGCCGTGATTGGGCTGCGGTGGAACAGAATCCATTCTTCTGCCCGGAGCCGGATCAGGTGCCGGAGCTGGAAAAATACATCAACGCGATTCGCAAACAGGGTGATTCTGTTGGTGCGGAAATCTACGTTGAGGCGGTTGGCGTGCCGGCCGGCTGGGGTGAGCCGGTGTTTGACCGACTGGATGCCGAACTGGCCCATGCGCTGATGAGCATCAACGCGGTCAAGGCCGTGGCCATTGGTGATGGCTTTGATGTGGTTGAACAGCTGGGTTCGGAGCATCGCGATGAAATGACCCCGCAAGGCTTCCTGAGCAATCACTCCGGTGGCGTTGCGGGTGGCATCAGCACCGGTCAGGCAGTCACCGCGCGCATGGCCTTAAAGCCCACCTCAAGCATTATCGTGCCCGGCCAGACCATCAATGCCGCGGGCGAAAGTGCTCAGGTGCGCACCACCGGGCGGCACGACCCGTGTGTCGGCATTCGCGCCACGCCGATCGCCGAAGCCATGCTGGCACTGGTGCTGATTGATCAGTGCCTGCGCAATCGCGGCCAGAACGCAGACGTTTCTCCCATGCCGGCGGCGATCCCCGGACAGGCTTGAGCGTGCTCGCTGCGGCGGCGCTGCATGCCCGGCTGGCGGCGTATTACGCTGGCTTCTATGCGGTCCTTGGGGCTTTGCTGCCTTATTTCGGCCTGTGGCTGGCCGCACGCGATCTGAGCCCGACCCAGATCGGCATCATTTTCAGCGTGCATGGGGCCACCCGTGTGGCCTTGCCGTTGCTGTGGGGTTGGGTCGCAGATCGCTCGGGACGGCGCATGTGGCTGATCCGGCTGGCCAGCTTTATGGCGTTGCTGGCGTTTGTGGTTCTGCCATTTGCACACAGTTACGCCGCGATATTGGTTGCGGTGGTGGTGTTCTCGGTGTTCTGGAACGCCACCATGCCGCAATTCGAGGCGGTCACACTGGGTCATTTGCGTGTCACCGGTGGGGATTACAGCAGCATTCGTCTATGGGGTAGTGTCGGTTTCGTGGTCGCCGTGGTCGGGCTGGGTTATCTGTTCGACGTGGTCAGCATTGTGTATTTGCCCTGGATCATGCTCGGCTTTTTGGCCTGGATGGTGGTCTCTGCCGGTTTGATTCCTGACAGCGCCGTGGCGACGGCTAGCGGTGAGCATGCCAACACGCGTATCTGGGATGTTTTGCGCCAGCCCGTTGTCCTGGCCTTATTGCTCGTCGTGTTCGCTTCGCAGTTCAGTTTTTCGCCGTATTACAGCTTCTTTTCCCTGTATCTGGAGCGTTCAGGCTATCCACCCGGTCAGATCGGTCTGTTGTGGGCTTTCGGTGTGGTGCTGGAGATCTGGGTGTTTGTTTACACCGGGCGCCTGATTGCTCGCTATGGCGTGCACGCCATGATGGTCCTGGCGTTGGCCTCCACCGCGCTGCGTTGGGCGTTGCTGCCGCCGTTTGTCGACAATGTGCCGGCGCTTCTGCTTTTGCAGGCCTTGCATATGTCCAGTTTTGGCATTTTTCACGCCTGCGGCATCTACTACATCGGCCATTTGTTCCCGGCCCATCTGCAGGGCCGAGGCCAGGCGCTGTATGTCACCTGCGGTTTTGGTGCAGGTGGCTCACTGGGATCCTGGCTTTCCGGCTGGGTGTGGGAAAACATATCGCCGGATGTGATGTATTACGCCGCCGGTGCCGTGGCTGCGCTGGGCACGCTGATCGCCTGGCGCTTTCTGAACAATCCGGATCAGGCTTGCCAGTCACGCTCCTCGCCCTCGTCGCACTGAGTGACCCGTGTGGTCTTGAAGCGCAGATCCACGAACAGACGTGACCAGTTGTCCTCATCCAGGCGCCAGCACAACTCAATGCTCGCGTTGTGGCTGTAGCTGAGCTGGAATTCGCCGTCAAAACTTGGGTGGCGCTGACGAAAACGTAACAGTGCAAGCAGGCGCTTGACCACCGGCTTTTCCAGTGCACTGTCGATTTCATCGAAATCATAGAAATGACGATTGATGTCACGCAGTTCGCCCGTTTCGTTTAACAGCTCTTCATCATTTTCCCCGGCGAGCAGTCCAACGTAGTAAACCTGAGGGATGCCAGGCGCAAACAGCTGTATGGCGCGAGCGCAGATATACGCATCGTCATTGCGTTTGAGTGCATCGTAGAACGTGCAGGTGAGCTGATAGATCGCCCCTACGCTGTGCACGTTGGCCGCTGAGCGGCGCATGATCGGATCGGAACTGCGTGCTGACACGTTGTCGATTACAGCCTGAATCTTGTCTTGTGGCATCAGGCCTTCGACATCCGGGATGCAGATGCCATCGTGCGTGTCCAGAACCGTGACCTGACCGCGTGGGCACAGGCGCATCCATTGCTTGAGGTATTTGCCGTCGCCTTCGAGCAGGGCGTAGAGGACCAGCGGGGGCAGGGCAAA
>JBFKEC010000157.1:0-7876 GCA_041619315.1 Oceanococcus sp.
CCTGCGGTGTTGCTGATTCATGGCGGTGGCTGGGCGCGTGGTGAGCCGGCCGATATGGACAAGTTTGCCCTGCGGCTGGTGCGTAGCGGCTACGTGGTGATGAATCTGGGTTATCGCTTGGCGCCGCAGTTCCGTTATCCGGCGCAAAGCCAGGATGTGGCCGCGGCCCATCAATTCCTGGAACAGACGGCGGCGCAATGGCAGGTCGACCCGACGCGTGTTGGTGTGATGGGTTACTCCGCTGGTGGCCATCTGGCATTGATGCATGGACTGGCTGCAGCGACCACGCAGCATCGGGTCAAGGCCGTGGTGTCCGGTGCGGGGCCAACTGACCTGACGCGCTATTCGGATAGCCCTTACCTGCACACGTTGATTGGCCCATATGCCGGTCAGGAGCAGGCTTACCGTGACGCATCGCCGGCGTTTCTGGCCTCGCCAGATGATCCGCCCACACTGATCTATCACGGCCGCTGGGACGCGTTGGTCGAGCTTGAACAGTCACGTTTTATGGCCGCGGCATTGCGTGCACAGCAGGTTCCAAGTCAGCTGATTGAGGTTGGCTTCTCGGGGCATGCCACCACGTTTCTGGTGGATGGCTGGGTCTGGCCTCAGGTGGAGGAATTTCTCGCCAGCCAACTTAAGTCTCCGGCGCGACGGGAGCAGGCTGTGTCGGATGTTCCTTTACGGTAACATCGCGACATATTCGCGTAGGAAATCATTCATGCCGGGATTCACCGCGGTCGCTGAAGAGCGCCGTCCTGTCATTGTCGAAGCTGTTCGTACTCCGTACCTGAATTCAACCGGCGCCTACGCCGCATTGCAAAACTATGAGTTGGCGGCTTTGCCGCTGGTCGAGCTGCTGAATCGCAGCGGGCTTGCGGCCGACGACGTCGAACTGGTCACCATGGGCATGGTGGTGCAGGAGGTGGAAACCACCAACGTGGCGCGCGAAGCGATGCTCAGGGCAGGCTATCCCAGCCACATCCCGGCCTACAGCGTGTCCATGGCTGGTGTGTCACCCAATGTCGGGGTGATCAATCTGTGTGATGCCATTGCGCTGGGGCGTTTGCGCATCGGTGTTGCAGCGGGCACGGAAAACTTTTCCGATCTGCCGATTCGTTTACCGCGGCGTATGCGCCAACGTCTTATTCGGCTGTCCAAGGCACGCAATCTGGGGCAGCGGCTGAAAATACTCGCCGGTTTGCGTCCGGCGGATCTGCTGCCCGTACTGCCCAGCAGTCAGGATCTCACCACCGGGCTGAACATGGGCCAGGCCTGCGAGAACATGGCGCAACGTTTCGCCGTCACTCGTCAGGCCGCCGATGCCTATGCCGAGCGCAGCCATCATGCCGCGGCAGCGGCTTGGCAGGCAGGCCACTATGACGATGTCATGGCGGTGACGGTGAAGGGCCAGGTGGTCGAACGCGACGATGCGATTCGCGGCGACACCAGCCTTGAACGGCTGGCCGCACTCAAGCCTTCATTCGCCGAACAGGGGGTCATCACGCCCGGCAATGCCTCGGGCCTGACGGACGGTGCCGCAGCCCTGCTGGTGATGTCACAGTGCGAGGCCGACAAACGCAATATGCAAGCCCTGGTCCGGGTCTGCGATGCCCAACTCACGGGTGTGCACGATCTGTCCAGCGAAATGCTGCTGGGGCCAGCCATGGCGATCCCGCCGCTGCTGGCGCGCCATGGCCTGAACATGAATGACATCGCCGTGTTCGAGTTGCATGAAGCCTTTGCCGCCCAGATCCTTGCCAATCAGGCCGCCCTGAACGATCCGGAATTTGCCCGTCAGGAGCTGGGGCTGGAGCAGGCGCCAGGCGCGATCCCTGAACAGCGACTCAACCTGTGGGGGGGCTCGCTGGCGCTGGGCAATCCTTTCGCCGCCACCGGTATTCGTCTGATCAGCACGGCAGCACGCCGCCTGCGGGCCGACGGCGGTCGTTATGCGGTGGTTGCGACCTGTGCCGGCGGCGGTCTGGGTTCGGCCTTGTTGCTGGAAAACCCGCAGGCGTAAGTGGCGCGTTGCGGGCGGCTCACGGACGCAGATCCAGGCTGTCTCGCTCAGCCGGGCTGTCGCCGCTGGCATCCAGTGATTTCAGATACGACGAAGACAGGGTCAGCACGCTGGTGCTGCTGAGCAGCGGGCCTTGCTCGTTGATGATGACGCTGCGCAGCGGTTGGTTATAGATGATCGGGGCAAAGCCATTGCAGCCTTCGGGCGGCAATTCGTCGGCATCGGAGGGACAGCCCTGGTCACCCTCACCACTATCCTTGTGGTCGATGCGGGCATATTCCTCGATGCTGCCTGCACTGCCATTAATGCCAATGCGCATTGCCATAAACCCGCTCAGGCTGCGCTCGGGGGCGGGCGAGCCGATCTGCACGGGCAGGCTGAGCAGGCCATCCTGATCGTTCTGCGACAGCAAGATCGGCACCTCACTGTAGGTGAACGCATGAGGATCATGCTCGGCCAGGCTGAAGGCATAGTCATTTTCATCAAGCTCGGGCTCGCTACTGGCGATCACCTGCGGCGCTGACAGATCCGAGACGTCGAAGATCTGCAAGTGAAAACCGCGCCCGGTCCCGATGCCGCCTTCGCCGGCATTGCGCCCAATGGTCAGCAGGTGGTCTGTGCCCAATGGGTGCATATACGTCGAGAAGCCGGGGATTTCGAGTTCGCCTTTTTTCTCGGGTTGCGTGGGATCGCTTAAATCAAAGGTGAACAGTGGATCAATCTGCTCGAAGGTCACCACATAGGCGTTGTCGCCCACGAAGCGAGCCGCGCGTATGGTTTCGCGTGGTTTTTCGTTGACGTCAACAAAGTCTTCGACCATGCCGGTCAGCGCCATGCTTGTGGCTGAAAGTATGCTGAGATGGTGATGATTGACCCAGGCGGCTCCGGGTTCGTCAGCCGGGCGCGCTTCGGTGGCGACCACGCGCAGGTGGTTTTCGAATTCGCTCATCTGATAGCGGTTGCCAAACCAGCCGTCGATCACGCCCAGACCATCCGGGATCGCGCTACCACTGCTGATGTCGTAGCGATAGATAGCGGTTTGCTGAGTTTGCTCGGGATCAAACCACCAGCCGCCGCTGTGTTGACTCAGATACAGCGCATTGGTGCTGGCGTAGAGCTGCCAGGCGTTATTGATGGTGCCTAGAGTGCTGAGTGCGCTGCCATCGGTATTGATGCTGGAGATCATCAGCAGGCCCATGCGGGTGCTGATGGCGGGGCGCTGGATGTGGTCACAGGCCAGCGTTTGCTGTCCGCTGGCCACGGTGCCAAGGCGGGGTAGCAGTGCGCTGACATCCAGTGCGTTCACCGCCGATTCGATGTGCGCGCGGATATCCGTTGTCAGCGCGTCCATGCGCGCCTGGTCGCCATCCGCGTAAGCGCTGGGGTAATCCTCGTAAGCAAGCTTGTTGAAGGTTGCGTCGTTGTACAGCGCGGCGGGGTAGGGAAAGCCAAACTGGGTGATCAAATGGACACGATCATCAATACGACGGGCATCCAGGTACTGACCATCCATGCTCAGCGTTTCCAGCAGGACAGGCGTGGCCGGATCTGAGACGTCGTAGAACTGAACGTCGGTGGCCTGTTCGAAATATGCGGGCGCGATACTGCTTTTGGCCGCGTCAGCAAAGCCGGCATCACTGACCGCCGGGGCATGCAAGTAATAGACGTAGTCGGGCGTGAGCAGCACCACCAGGCGCTGCGTTTGGCTGTCTAGAAACATGCCAGTGGGTTGTTTGCTGTCGCTCAGGCTGATGCGGGTCAGTATCTGAAGGTCATCAAGGTTGCCGGTGTCGACAACCAGCAGTTCGCGTGATTCACGCCGCAGCACGTACAGGTATTGGCCATCCGGGCTGGCTTCGATCAGATCGGCCTCATCCACCCCCGCTTCCTGGGTGTTGGTCTGGGTGACCTCACGCTGCGGCGCGTCTTGCGGAGTGCTGGGCGCAGCCACGGCGTCACCCTGGGCGAACTCGACCGATTCCAGTGTCGCTGGATCGCAGCCAAAGCAGTTGCGGTTGTAGGCATAACCGCTGAAATATTCTTCCGCCAGGGCGTTGGCATAATAGGCTTTGAAGTCTGCACAGGAGGCAAATGCAGACTGTTCCAGAACACTTTTTGGCGTTTTGCGCGCGCCGCCGTCGGGTTCAGCTGAGGGTGTTCCATTGCTGCCGCCGCATGCTGCCAGCGCTGCACCACACACGCCCGCAAGCACCAGTGCTCGAATCCTGTCCATGGCCGCCTCCAAACATTCGCAGGGACTTGGCATTATGGACCTTGGCGCGCTGGCGGCAAGATTGGTCCGACCAGCGCAAGGGTTAAACCGCAGCGGCGTTCAGCCGTAGGTGGTTTCCAGGTACTGCAAAATTTCGGCTGATTCGAACATTTCCACACCGTAGTTGGGATCAATCAGATAGGGCGCTTGAACCTTGCCGGCGCGTTCCTGCAGGGCCTTGCGATTACGCCCGACCAGCGGCGCGTCAGGGAACAGTTTGGCGCGAAACTGTGGCGGCCCCATGTCTTTCCACTCGGCTTTGGCCATGTTGTGCAAGATGTAAGGCAGTTCCAGAGCGCTGAGCAGTTCCCGCACCGGTCGGGAATACGGGCTGGCTTCAAAGCTGTAGAGCTCCAGATCCTTGGCCGGGGCCTTTTTGCCGCGGTAGTTGAGACCGCTGCTGGGTGTGCGTACGGCCGAACACAGCATGGAGCTGGCGACCTTGGCCGGGTGGGGCAGGCCGCCGTTGTCGCTGTGCCCGTAAGTGCGATGCAGATAGTCGATGATGTCGCGTGATTCGTACATCAGCACCCCGGTATTGGGGTCATGCAGCAATGGGAACATGGCTTTGCCGCCATTTTCCACCGCCTGCGGGCGGAACCGTGTGCCGCCACGCGGGCATGGCAGGATGCGTACGTCGAGGTCGAGTTCGCACAAGGTTTCACGAACCAGGCGACAGTAAGGGCAATTTTCGATGTCGTAGAGTTCGAGCATTTTTTCGGGCTGTTGGCCGGGTTTGAACGCTGCGCTGCCGCGCCATCCGCGCAGGCTGCTGGCGATCAGGTTGAGATTCAGGTCCACGATACGGGACAACTTCGACATCAGGCTACTCCGGGTATAGAGACGGTAGTGGTGCAGTGGTGGCGCGTTGCATGTTGTGGGCGCGGCTGCGAATCAGCCGAATCAGGGGCTCGCGTGCAAACTCATTGCCGCTGCCATAGGCGGCCGCATCCAGGGCAGCCAGTGCTGGCGGCAGTTCGGGGTCATCGCAAAACTGTTGCAGCTGGTTCAGACGCATGGCCTGCCCATTGCGCTGCTGGGCCCAGCGCAGCAGCGCCTGTCGGCAGGTCTTGGCATCGCCCGTTTTCAGCGTCTGAATGGTCGCGCGTTTGTCTGCGCTGTCGCTGGGCGTTTGCACTGGGCGTTCGCGCCGACGGGTCTGCCACATCCAGGCCAGAAGGGTGCCCAGCCAGCCGGCACCGCAGGCCACCGTTGCAACCTGCCAGCGCCAGTCCACCGCACCAGTGGTGGCTTCAGTTGAGGGCTGCAGCGAGGCTGCGTCAGCAAGCGCTTCGGTGGCCAAAGGTTGTGCTTGGGTGTTCGGCGCGGTGGCAACTGCTGCGGGCATCGCTTCTAGTTCGAGCTCGCGTTGCTCCAGTCTGGCTGTGCGCAGCATCTCGTTGGCGCTGTCCCACCACTGCACTTCAACCGCAGGAAGAATCAGGCGCTCACCCGGTCCAGGGATGATGGCAGTGCTATAGCTGCGGGTGGCAATCAGCTGCGTGCCATCACTCTGGGTCTGTTCTTGAGGGGGTTCGGTAAAGCTCTGGCTGTTGGGCGGCAGTTGCGGGTTGAGGTCTGGTAGCTGGGTGTGCAACTGACCAAAGACTTTGAGCGTAATGGTGCGGGTCAAGGGTTGCCCGCTTTTCCACGGGCCCTGGGCAGGGTTGAGGCTTTGACTCAACTGCACATCGCCAGCCGGCAGCCAAGTCGACACGTTGGCTGGCGGTGGTTGGATGTCTATGCGCATGGGGTCGGCGGCGGCGTAGAGGCTGCGCGAAGGCGTGCCAAAGCCAAACAGTCCCTGCGAGCGGCGTGTGTTGTCGGCAACTTCGCCGCTGAAGACCGGGCCGTTCAATTCCAGCGTGCCGGACTGCTCGGCAAACACGGCATAGCGTCGTTCAATCACGCGATAGCGCTGGGTGCCACGCAAAATCTGGGATTCGCGTTGCTCGCCCAGTTGTTCGATGACCGCAGTGGGGCTGGACGGTTCGGAAAAGCTGCCGGACAGCAGATCGCCGCGCACGAACAAGCGCGCGGTGACGATGATCTGCTCGCGCAGCCAGGCGGTGTCACGGTCGGCCTCGAATTCAATAAAGGACTCGGGCAGTTCGCCCTGTGCTAGATCCGGTTGTTTGACCGTGATCTCAATCGCGTCGGTCAATTCACTGCCAACGGGAATGGGCGGAATGCGCAGCGTACCCAGACGTTTGGGCCGCAGTTGAACCAGCCACTCGTGGGTGCGCGTGGTGTGGCCATTGATCATGCGGATCTGGCTGGAGCTGCGTTGCCCGAGAATCTGGAAGTCCTGATCCAGAACCGCAAGGTTCGGCTCGTCTTTGCCCGATTCGCTTCGGATGGTCAGGCTTAGGCTTTCGCCGGCCAGCACCGGGTTTTTGTCCACTTGAGCGGAGACTGTGGCAAACAGCGGTGTGCTGATCAGGGCCATCAGAAACAGGGCTAGAATTCGCATAGTCATCAATTGTTTTGGCGGCGTTGCTGCATACGTTCGAACTTGCGTCTGAGCAGACCGCCGGGATCGTCCGGAATCCGTTTGAGCCATTGCTGTACGGCTTGTGCCTGTTCATCGTCGGGGTCGACTTCGCCGGCCTCGGCTTGGGCGTCTTGAGGCTGCGCATTGTCTTCGGCCGCATCGGTCTGATCGCCTTCGGCTTGCTCGGACGGCTGATCGCTGCCTTCCTGGGCTTGGTCGGCAGCCTGCTCGGCATTGTCATCGGAAGGACTGGCATCGTCTTGCTGCGAAGCATCGGACGGTTGCTGCTGGGCATCATCGGGTGAACTTTGAGAATCCTGGGCATTGTCCTCGGATGGGCTGTCCTCGGAATCACCTTCCTGGCCCTGTTCACCCTCCTGCTGTTGTTGCTGTTCCTGTTGCTCCAGGAGCTGTTCAAGCAGATCACGGTTGGCCTTGGCGTCACTCAACTCAGGGTTACGTTGCAGCGCTTCGGAGTAGGCCTCGATTGCCGCTTGCAGTTCACCGGCTTTGGCCAGCGCATTGCCTTGGTTGTAGGCATCGCTGGCGCTGTCGCCGGCAGCCCAGAGTTCAGCCGCTTTGGCAAAATCGCCAGCTTCGTAGTGGGCGCTGGCTTGCCAGTCGCGGCGCGCGAACTGCTTGGCGGCTTGCTCGAAATCGCCCGCTTGAAAATGCTCCAGGGCTTGTTGGTCCTGGGTCTGCCACCAGCCCGCATGGGCTTTGTAGGACAGTAGCGGCGAACACAGCAAAAACATGAAAAGCCAGCCGCGGCGGAAAGCGATGGCGCAAAGCAGCACCAGGGGCAGAAGCAGCCATGGCCCTTCGTCCTGCCACTGGTCGGCCTGAAAACGATCGTCAGATGCGGCCGCCGAGGCGCTGTTCAGGCCGGTGTGGCTGGCCAGGCGAAAATCGGCGCCGGCCTGATCGACGCGGCGATACTGGCCGCCGCCGGCGCGGGCCAGTTGCGCCAGCGCCGCGGGCGCCAGTTGGGCGAGTTCTATGCCGCCTTGGGCATTGCGCTGCCAGCCCCCGGTCGGAGCGGGGATGGGCGCACCCTGCTTGGTTCCAGCGGCCAGTACATGGACAC
>JBFKEC010000158.1:0-7733 GCA_041619315.1 Oceanococcus sp.
CTGCGCAGTGATGGTCAGGCTCAAGCGGCGCCATCTCAGGGGGCGGCGGCGAAATCGGCACTGTCTGGCGGTCGCGATAACAGCCGGCTCGACGCGCTGCTCGACAAGCCGCAACTGCGTTCACGGCGAGACGACATTCTGGCCGCCAAAGCCTTGGAAGAGAAGCCCTCCCGGCGTTCTCAGGCGCGCTCGAAGCCGCGCTGAGGCGCTGTCGGTTCTGACCTGTGGCGCGCGGGCCGGATTTGCAAAGCCACAAACAAATTGCTTCGCAAAATGCGAATGGCATCCTGCGGTGCGTGCCAAGGCCTATGTAAATCAATGCTTTGCAGTTGGCGCGCGCTGTGCATAGGGGAAGCCAACAATCGGTTTCACGCCGCCATTCGTTTTCCCAAGGAACTTTCCCATGCCTGCCATTTCTGTCGTCATGCCGGTCTATAACGTTGCCGACTTTGTCGCGGACGCGATTCAAAGCGTGCTGAACCAGACATTTCGCGATTGGGAACTGGTCATCATCAACGACTGCAGCCTGGATAACAGCATGGAGGTTATCGGTCGCTTTACCGATCCGCGCATCCGTGTGCTGGAACATCCGCAAAACCGCGGTGTGGCCGGTGCGCGCAATTCGGGGATTCGGGCGGCCCGCGCCGACATCATTGCGTTTCTGGATGCTGATGACAGCTGGGCGCCTGAGAAACTGGCCGCGCACTTTGCGCATTTGTCTGATCATCCGCAGGTCGGTGTGTCGTTTTCGCGCTCGGTGCTGATGACCGTAAACGGGCGTGTGCTGCCGCTTCATCAGATGCCGCGCCTGCGCGACATCAGGCCGGAATACTTTCTGCGTCGCAATCCGATCGGCAATGGCTCTGCACCGGTGATCCGGCGCGCCGTGCTCGAGCAGATTGCGGTGCTCAAGCAGTTGCGGGCCAAGCCACAGCTGGAGTACTTCGATGAGGATTGTCTGCAATCTGTAGACATCGAATGCTGGATTCGAATCGCGCTGTGCACCGATTGGGTGATTGAAGGTATTCCACAGGCGCTGACGCGCTATCGGCTCAGAGCCGATGAGCAACCCGACGCGTTGCACGCTCAGCTTGCTGCCTGGCGTGTCATGGTTGCCAAGGTGGTGGAATACGCGCCGGAATTTATCCGTCGTGAGATGCCGACTGCGCGTGCCTACCAGTTGCGCTACCTGGCCCGCCAGGCGGTACGCATGAACCGTGGCGGCGACGCGATGAAGCTGTGCTGGCTGGCTGTTCGCAGCTATCCCGGCCTGTTGTGGCGGGAAACCGGCCGGACCTGTTCGACCATGGTGGCGGCGCTGGCGCTGGTCGCGCTGCCTGGCAGGCTGTTCAAGCGTTTGCAGGTGCTTGCCCAGGCTCGTCTGGGTGCCTGGCAGCAGCGTCAGATCGAGCGTGAATCTGCGCTGTACGCCGGTTGATGCGCGATTGTCGCAACACGGCGGCCGCTGTGGGCACTGATCCTTTCACGGTGCGGCCATCGTGGCCGCGACTGAAGCTTAATGGTGACGGCGTGGCGCGGTGCGCAGCCAGAGCCACAGGCCACTGGCCGCCAGCAGGCCAAGCACAACGGCCACCGCGTCCATAAGCAGCACACCCCAGGGGCCAAGAATGCGCCCGCTGTGGATGTCGGAGACCACCCGTAGCCAGGTTAGTTCGTGGCTGCGCGCATGGTCAGCGATGGCTTGAGCCAGTGCTGAGGGCAATGCCGAGCGTGCCATCGCCTGAGCTTGCGGTTCACGGCCCGGCTGCCATTGCAGCAGGTCACGGTCGCTTTGCCACCACTGGTTGGCCGCGTGCAGCAAAAGGTGCTCGCCCTCGACATGCATGGCCTGAACCGGCGTGGGCAGGGAGGCGCTGTCGAGTTGCTCGATCAATTCGCCTGTGGGGCTGAGTAGCAGCAGGCTCTGCCGAGTTGCGATGACGATCATCGGATCCAGCGCGGCAACGCTGATGATTGGTTCGCTGGTCTCAACCGGCTGGCGGTTGAAATAAATGCGACCGCCACTCTGGCTGATCCAGTTGTCGCCTATGCGCCAGCCGTGTTGCGGAGGTGCAATCTGGATGCCGTAATGATCCAGCACCCAGGCGGAAGCCACATGGCGTTGATCCAGCTCAAGCTGTGGGGCGTGGTTGATGAGAATACCGCTGACTACAAAAACGCCGACGAACAGTGCCACCACAGCACCGGCCGAGCGATGCCAGCGGCGCACCCGAACACGCAGACTGTGACTCATGAGTCCTGGCGGTGCTGGTCCAGCAGCAGCGCAACCCGGGCCATGCGGCGTGCTGCCGAAACCGACAGCGTGGCGCCGGAAATGTTGTCGACTTGACCGCTCAGGTGGTGTTGTTCAGTCAGGCCTAGGCGCTCGAACTGGCGGGTGAAGAAATCATGGCGGATCTCCCAGCCGCGACTTTCGCGGTAGATCAGGACCCGGGTGGCGCTCAGCGCGCCGTCCTCAACCACAAAGCCCATGGTGATGGGGTGCTCCTTGCCGATTTCCTCAAGTATCCAGGCCGAACGCCGCTCATCCGACCAGTAGCGCAGGCGCGCAACGCGGGGTGGATGGCCGAGGATATCGCTGACCTGTTCACGCAAGTCACCGGTCAGCCACATCAGGCGGGGCTGCGGTGGCGTGCCATCAAAGGTCTGAGCCAGAAACGCTTCCTGGCTCAGATAGACGTCTTCCGCCATGGCTGGCCCGGCCCACAGGGTGAGCAAGACCAGCCACAGGCGCAGGCCCTGGCGCTTAGAACTGATAGCCGATGCCAAGATCGAAACCATCGAAATCACGGCCACTTTCCGCGCTCAGTTCATGCTCGCGCTGACGGTAATCCAGCTTGATCACGACCTGTTCGTGCGGGTAGTAGTTGGCGCCCACTTCCCACTGGCTGAATTCATCCTGGCTACGCGCACCGTCAACCTCTTCATAGCGGGTGTACAGACCCAGCCACCAGCATGGTTTCCAGCTCGGCTCGACATACCAGCCGTTCTGGCTATCGGCATCGGCCGCTTCAACTGCATCGCCGGCCAGATCCCAGGCACCGTAAAGGGCGCGTAGCGCAAACAGGCCATTGGTCCAGGTGGCATGGGCGGTGTACAGCAGGCCTTCATCCAGGCCGTCGTCGGCCACCTGGCTCATGTCATTCTGATATTGCAGGCTGGCGGCCAGCTCCAGGCCGGCGATGCCGGTGTAACGCAGGCGGGTGGTGTAGGCCAGTTCCTTGGCGTTTGCGTTGGAGGTTTTCTGGCGGCCTGAGCGGATGCGAAATGCACTGCTGCCGGAGGTCGGCACCTGCAAGCCTTCATGCACCAGCACGTCCCATTGCAGACCCGGGCCGAGGCGCGCCGTGATCGATGCTGCGGCGCCCCACCAGGTGGTCGGTACGATGATGTTTTCCACATCGTTGCGCTCAACCCCGTAGAACGTGGGCGGCTCATGGGTTTCGTTGAGTATGCCGATAGGCAGCAGCATCAGGCCGCCGCGGGCGGTCAGGCGTTCGCTGATATCAAACTCGATGTAGGCCTGCTCCAGTTCGACCTCGCCATTGGCGCCTTCGCCGGCCAGTGAATGTTCCAGCTCGAGTTCGGATACGAAGCGGATACGGTCGCTGAAGTCATAGCTGGCGAACAGCACGAAGCGGTGGAAGTCCACTTCCTTGAGATCATTGGCGCTGTCATCGGCACTCAGGTTGTTGTAGTGCAGTTCGCCATAACCACCCCAGTTGACCTTGTTGAGTGGCGACGAGCTGGACTGGGCATCGGCGATCTGTGCCAGTGCGTCGATCTGGGCTTGCTGGGCCTCGATCTGTTTCTGCAGCGCATCGATGCTGGGCTGGTCCTGAGCAACAGCAGGTGCGGCAAGGCACAGCGTCAGGCTCAGTGCGACCCCGCGAATACGACCTCGGGTCATCGGATATACCTCTTAACGTTTTGTATGGGGATTGGCCCAGGGGGCATCGTGCGCGGGCCTGAACGCGTCCGTCATCCTGGCGCGTCAGCGAATACTAATAGAAATGAGAATTACTACCAAGAAATACCGTGTGAGCACGGCGCTTTCTTCGCCCTGTCACATCGCAGCACTAGGCTTTGTCGGTTTTTCCGGGTTGGCCCCGGCGCTGCGCCTGCAGCGCTCAGTCGTCTGGCCGGAATCTGCCACGAAATGAATGAGCATGATGATTCCAAGCGCTGTCCGTACCTTGATTGTGGCCGCTATGGCGGCTTTGGTTTGTGCGCCGACTTGGGCGGCGGCACTGCCGTTTCATGGCTGGACCCTGACCCACGATGACATGGCCTACAACCTGGCGGTGATCGACAAGATGGGCGAGTTCGGGGTGACACACGTGCAGCTTTCGCATCGCATCGTGACCCGGGTGGATCAATTCCACAGCGAGCCGCAGGTGGTCGAGCGCGTGCGCACCCTGGGCGATGCCATTCATGCCCAGGGTGGGCAGGTCATCGTGTGGATGCAGGAACTCAACACCTCAGACACCTATACCTACTGCTTTGATCTGGAAGGCGAGCAGATGCAGGCCAAGATGCAGGCCTACCGGGACGCCCTTATGGCCGCACCGCAAATTGACGGGGTGATGATCAGCTTTGGCAGCGCACCCAGCGAATTGCTGTCTGTTGCGCCGAGCTGTCAGCTTGCTCAATTTGCCCAAGCCAAGGAGCGCTACAAGGCGATCATCGAGGCCATTTCACGGGTGGTGATGGACGAGTTTGGCAAGCAGGTATATGTGCGCACTTTCTTTCATAAAGGGTATGAAGTGCCGATTCTGCGTGCAGCTCTTGAGGAAACCGAGCGGCCTTTGATCGTGATGTCCAAGTCTGAACCCAATGATTTCGAGCCTTACTATCCGCTCAATCCGCTGATTGGGGATGTCGGTGGACATGAGCAGATTTTCGAGCTGGACTGCGCCGGAGAATATTGGGGGCGGGGCGCCATTCCGTTTGTGGCTGTGGAGTATTTCGTCCAGCGCTTTCGTCAGGCTCAGGCCGAGCATGCCGATGCACAAGGACGCTTCATCGGCAGCACCTGCCGGGTGGATCGATATGAATACTCGGCCATGGACACCCTCAACGAAGCCAATCTTTTTGCCCAGGCACAGCTGGTGAGCGATCCCGCAATCGATGCCAGCACGATTCTGGCTCGTTATGTAGAAGCGCGTTTTGGGCTGGCGATCGGCAACGCCGCACATGCGCAGCTGGTCAGCATGCTGCGCCGGACATACTGGATCGGGCGCAAGATGTATTACGCCCACGGTGAATGGGCGTTCAAGAAAGGCAGCGAACTGCCAGCCAGCAATGCCGATGCGCTGTCGCTGATGTTCGACAAGAGCATTTCACAATGGGACAGCGCCTATGGCCTGATCAGTGCAGGTCTGTTGCTGCCGGCGCAGCACACCGTGCAAACGCTGTTGCAGGAAAAGCATGAAGCGGTGGATTTGGCCCAGCGCAATCTGGATGCACTGCGGTCATTGCAACCTGACCTAGATGCGCAGGATTACGCCTGGCTTGAAACCCTGCTGATCAAACAGCATCTGGCCACGGAGGTGTGGCAACACATGGCCGGCGCCATCTTTGCCGCGCGCAGTCCGGCGTTATTGTCATCAGGCTGGGCGGCCTGGCACCTCGATCAGATGGAGGCTCTGGCCACGGCGCTGGAGCAGGGCGCCTATGCCCACATCGGCGATCCGTATCCGGTTTCCAGCCAGGACATTCGTACATTCGTTGCCAGCGAACGCCGCCAATTTCTGGCCACTGCAGCGCGCGCGTTGAACTGGACTGCCATCGAGGGTATCGACGTGATTGAGAGTGCTGACGACCACGTGCGCATTACCTGGCAGGCCGAGCCGGGGGTAAATTATCGCATCGACGTGACCGCGCAATTGCCCGCGTATCCGGTGTCTTACAGCTACGATCCGGGCGGCGCCGAGCCCGACTCCCGCGCAGTGCTCACCATTCCTGATTTGCAGCCCGACAGTCCCTATTGGTTCCGTCTGGTTGCCCAGACGGACGCCACCCGCATTGCCTCAGGCGACTACACCGTGTGGACACGCAAGAGCTATGACGGGCGCAGCAAAGCCCGAGGTGGGTCGGGTGCACTCAACCCCTGGAGCTTGTTGCTGCTGATTGGCTTGTGTCTGGCCCAGATACGCAGGAATTCAAGGTGCGTACGCCGTTACCCGTAACAGTAATGCACACCCTCATCACATGAACCTTGGGTGGATCATGGCGCTACGCGGCAAACCAGGGCCATGGCACACTTGGTCTTGGGTGTTGCATACGCGGCCCGTATAAAAATCGATGGGGGAGGGGCATGGAATTCTCGATGGTGGTGGTGTGCGTGGCGTTTGGCGCGGCGCTGTACGCGATCTTCAAGGTGTATAACGAGCTTGTGCGCCGGCGCAATGCGGTGCGCAACCAGTTTGCCCAGATTGATGTTCAACTGGAGCGCCGTTATGACCTCATTCCCAATCTGGTCGAAACCGCCCGCGGGTATATGCAGCATGAGCGCGAAACGCTGGACGCAGTTGTGGCCGCGCGAAACAAGGCTCAGCAGGCGCGCAGTTCCGCCAGCGACAAGCCGGAAGATGCTGGGGCCGTGGCATTGCTGGGGCAGGCCGAGGCAATGCTGCAAGGCGCGATGAGCCGCTTCATGGCGCTGGCCGAGGCCTATCCCGATCTCAAGGCCAGCAGCACCATGCAGCAATTGATGGGCGATCTTGCGGCGACTGAAAGCGAAATTGCCGGTGCCCGCCAAGCGTTCAATGAGGCGGTGACCCACTACAACAACTACTGCCAGAGCGTGCCCAGCAATCTGGTTGCCCTGCCGTTCGGCTTTCGCACCGCCCAGTGGTTGCAGGTGGCCAGCGCCGACAAGCGGGAAAACATCAAAGTTTCGTTTGGCGCAACCGATGCGGGATGAGTGCTTGGCGGGTTCGGGCCTGTGTTGTTGAGTGCAGCCGGCGATGACTGAGTGGATAGTCTGGGGTGCGCTGGCGGCCTTGCTGGTGTATGCGATTCTGGTCTTCAACCGACTGGTGGCGGCACGCAATGCCTGTCGCAATGCGCGTGCGAGTATCGACGTCTACCTCACCCGGCGGCATGACCTGATTCCCAATCTGGTGCGCAGTGTGCGTGGCTATGCCGCGCATGAGCGAACCACCCTAACCGCGCTGACGCAAGCCCGTAGCCAGGCCATAGGGGCGCTGGGCACAGCGAGCAGCGCTGCGGCTGAAGCCGGTCTGGGTCAGGCGCTGGAGCAGCTCCATGCGCGGGTGGAAGCCTACCCGCAGTTGCGCGCTGATGGACCATTCCTTCAGTTGATGAAGAATCTGACCGAAGCGGAAGAGCAGATTTCCGCCGCGCGACGTGCCTTCAATGGTCAGGTCATGGCCATGAACAACCTGGTTCAGCAATTCCCCACATTGATCGTGGCGCGTCTGTGTGGATTCACCGCGCTCAGGTCATTTCAGGCTTTAGAATCGGCCCAACGTGCGCCGGCCGTGAATCTGCAGGTGTCCGGAAGTGACCACACATGAGTGCGCCTGGAGCTCATCAGGCAGCCACTCAGGCCGACCTTGGGTCGCTTGAGCAGGCGCTGGCGCCGCTGTTCAGGCATATGGAAGCTCAGCGTCGCGGCGCGATCTGGGCATTCTGGAGCACTCTTTTCAAGGCGCTGTTGTGCGCGCCGCTGTGTCTATTGCCAC
>JBFKEC010000159.1:0-7701 GCA_041619315.1 Oceanococcus sp.
CTTCAGCGAGCTTTTCCGCCGCGCGCGCCTTGCAACTGGTTGATCAGTTCAAGCCCGCTGACCTTGCCGCCGCGGGTGAACACGCGCGCTATGCCTATCTCAATATGGCGCAGTTTTTTCCCCATCAGATGGTCAGCCGTGCCGGGCCTGTGCGCGTGCTCAACACCGCGCCCAGACCCTCTGTGGGCGAACTGCGTGTCACCACCGCGCTGGGCAACCTGAGCCTGGAGCAAATGCTCAAGCATCCGCAGGCGCAGGTTCAGGGGTTTGTGGTTGTGCATCGTGGCGCTGTCGTGTTTGAGCGCTATTCCAGCATGCAGGCGCGAGACGCACATTTGTGGTGGTCAGTTGCCAAGCTTTTTGCCGGTGTGCTGACCGAATTGTTGATCGATGAAGGTCGAGTGCAGCGCGATCAAAACATTTCGGCCTATCTTCCTGAACTCGCCGGAAGCGGTTGGGACGGGGCCAGCGTAGATGACGTGCTGAACATGGCCAGCGGCGTTGATGCGCAAGATTCTCTGGCTGGTTACATGGATCCCGATTCGGGTATCGGTCGCCTCATACTGGCTGAAGGTGTACTGGCGCCGCGAGGCCATACACCGGCATTCGATCACGATGAAGCCTTGCGTATGATCCGCTCGCAGGGTGAGCCGGGCCGCCTGTATCAGTACTCATCGGCCAACACCAATGTGCTAGGCGTGCTGATTGAACGCATTACCGGGCAGCGCTATAGCGATGTGGTCTCTCAGCGCATCTGGGCCCATTTGGGTGCGGAAGGCGATGGACTTATGGGCATGGCGCCCAATGGAAGGGCGATCGCCCACGGGATGTTTTCATCGCGTTTGCGTGACCTGGCCCGTTTCGGCCTGTTGTTCACGCCCAGCGGTCACAACCCCGATGTATTGCCCCAGCGTGTGCTGGCACGCATTGGCGACACCCAGCGCAATGCGCACTACCATGCGGCGGTTGGCGTTGCGGCGGCGCATGAGCAGCGATTGGGTGATAAGCCTGTGAATGCTTTGGCCCAATGGGATGGGCTGTTTGCCGATGGTGATTTGTACAAGTCCGGCTTCGATGGTCAGGCGTTGTATGTCTCGCCTACGCGCGATGTGGTGGTGGCGATGTTTGCCACCTCACGTGACAAGAGTGCGTACGCCTATCTGCGTCCTGTCGCCCAGCATTTCGAGGCGCTAGCCAAGCCCCGTGCTTGTCTGGCTGGTGGTCCGCGCCGGCTGATGCGGGCTTGTCCTACGCCTTAGTCTGGAGCGTCGAGTGTCAGTTCCATGGCTTGAACCACGTCAACGCCAAAAAACAACGCGGCGCCAAACAGGGCCATCCATACCAGGCCCTTGATCAGGAAGAACCAGAAACCTGCAGCCGCGGCGTAGCGACCCCATCGCGACCAGCGTCCCGCATGGGGCGGATTATTGCTGTCGTGGGTTTGGATTGATGCCGGCGCGATACAGGCTCCAGCGGAATGCGGCAGTTTGGCGGACTTCATGGCGATTTCCGGTAGGCAAATACGTGTGCACAGCCTGGATGCAAGTTCCGGGCTCTAGCACCGCCTTTAGTGACACGCCGTATCCTGATAGTCGGGCAGGGTGCTTACCGGTTCGAAGTCCAGTGCCTGGGCTGCCGGGATATCCTGCGGGTCGATCTGGTAGACATTGATCAGTCCACTGGCGCAGCCGCAACAAGCAGGGTAAACATAGCCATCACCGGCGCGCTGTGCACACGCAACCGCGATGCTGGCATCGGTCAGTTCGGTCTGCATTTGCTCAACCGAAGTGCCGTCATTTTCGCATTGTGTGGCGCCAGCGTACTTGAACACTTTGGGTAGTGTGCTGGTGTCGTCTTTGCCACCCGAGCAAGCCGCGAGCGCGAGCATTGCAACCAATGCGGTAGCCATCCATGTTGTTTTCATCGTGCATTCCTTTGCAGGTGAAGTGGTCGCGTGATTTGGCGCTTATACGCTAGCATCCCAGGCACTACGAGGAACAGTCACAGTGCTGCGTGGTGGTTCGACCCGTTCAGGCTCCAGCACAGCACAGCGCTGATGATGGTCAGCGCGCAAACAGGAACATCGCTGCGGCCCCGAGCAGAACACCTGTCGGCAGGGTGATTAGCCAGGCCAGCGTAATCTGACCGATGATCGCCCAATTCGCCTGGCGCGTGGTTGCGCCAATGCCAAATAATGAGCTGCAGGACACGTGGGTGGTCGATACCGGGAGGCCCAGTTTCGAGGCAAAGATCACCAGGCCGGCTGTAATCAGATTGGCGCTTAACCCCTGGCCTGGATTCATCTTGGAAATATCGTGCGACATGGTCTCAGCGACGCGCCGCGCACTGATGAGTCCTCCGGCGGCCATCATTACACCAACCGCAACGAGTGACAGATTGGCGCCGATTGCGCCGCCGGCAAACAGTAAAGCGGCGATCTTTGGTGTGTCGTTCAGGCCTCGGGCAAAGCAGACTGCCCCTGCACTCAGGTAATGCAGGGCATCCAGACTGCGACTCACAGACAGGCCCAAAACCGCGCCTTGATAGCGCACCCGGCAACGCGCTTTGTCATCAACAGTCAGGCTGATGGCATCAATTGCCAGCGCAGCCCCAGGGTTGCCCGGCACTGTCGCAATCACATTGCGCCCTACACAAATGCAGGTTTCATGGGTAATTCCCAATCGGCGCCGAGCGCCTCGCGCAACGGGATACACAAGTAACGCCAGAACCATCGCGAGTATGGGGCTGAGCAGAAGCGGCAGCAGAAACTTGTCTTTCAGGCTCGCAACATTGAGTGTGTCGCCTGCAGCCACCAGTCCGGCACCAACTAGCCCGCCGATGAGCGCGTGCGTGGTTGAGATCGGGAATCCAAGTCGCGTGGCCAGTAAAACCGTGCCTCCAGCCGCCATTCCTACGGAGGCAGGAAACGCCGGTGAATTGACGACTTCGATGGGCACCAAACCTTTGCCCGAAAATGCCGCTAACAAGCCATTGGCCAGGATGAGCGCGGTTGCCGAACCTGCCAGCGTGGTTATGGTTGCCCAGGTCAGCGCACCACGGTACGCCGTTGTGCCGCTGCCAAAGAGTGTCGCGACACCCTTGAAGTTGTCGTTGGCGCCATTGGCATATGCCAGCAGCAACCCCGCCAATACCACTAGCATGACTATGCTCATCAAACTCAGCCTTATGTGCGATTTATCGTTACGCACAAAGACCGGCATAGCTTGGAATTGCTTACAGCTTTGGCAGCCAAGCTGTCGCTTGCGGGAAGGGCGTGGTGATTGCGTTGTAGACTCGTTCTGATAGCGCTCTTGTAGCGTGCTCCAAGTGAACATGCTTGGGTTTTCACCCTCTCCTCGCCTCGGCCAGCGTTAGGCCTATGCAGGGGGCGTATTCAGATATTCCATCCTCTGCAACGAAATGATGAAACCATGTTGAGAATGCTATTGCTGGCCAGCTCACTCTTTCCAATGCTGGCCCAGGCTCAAGCTTTTGATTTCAATACGGTCAATGGCATCACGCTTGGTCTGGGTATCGAAGAACTCAAGCAGCAATATCCGCAGGTTTCAGTGCCTGAGGATGATGGAACCGCCGAGTGTTACTACATCCAGATGCCGGAAATGGCGCATGTGCAGTGGATGATTCTTGATGGGCGCGTCGCCAGAGCTGAGTTGCCGGCAACCTATAAAAGCCCCTCATTGCCAGTGGTAAGCGATTTTCTGGCCGGCCGATTGACGCCCGAGGAGGCGGCTGCGCGCTATAGAAACATCGAGATCGATGAGCACGAATATCACGACGGCTATCGAGTGGCTTTCTTCAACAATCACGTTGATCAAGCCGACCGCGCCGTGGTTGCAGACTATGTCAACCATAAAATCGAGAACATCCGCGTTGGGCTGATCCCGGCCGCGATGTTTATCGAAGGTTGTTCCTGATGAACGGTTCGCGGTATGCAGCGCTGCTCATTGCGCCCTTGCTGCTGCTGGCCTGTGCTCACAAGCAGGGCGGTGCCTGTCAGTACCAGGCCTTTGAAGACAGGGTTGAAATCGTGGCGCTGAAGCAGGACTCAGTGATCACAACAGGCACGTTCATCGAGATCTTCCATATCAAGGATTTTGCTGCGGTGCCTGCGATTGGCGATCGCTACCATGTCCAAGGTAAAAAGCTGCTGCGCGGCAGCTGCACGCCAATCGTAGAGCTGCAAGTGACGAAGTATGGCGCCGCCAAGCCCGCGCCTTAGGGGCAGTTTGTTGAAACCTCATCGCTTGCACACGGGAAGCAGCTCAGCATTGCGCTGCCTTCATAGGTGTTGCATACCGTCCCCAGCTCTTCGTCGACAATAAATGAACGGTCAAGCTCCGCTGAGTAGTAGTGAGAAAATGCGGTGCCCTGATCTTCAAAACTGACAGCTGAATATTGATCGCCAATGATTTCAAACAATGTGTCCACAGTGACTATGGATGCATAGTGCTCGGCATCATTTGCAGCCAAAGCGAGCGCTGGCACGCTCAGCAATGCTGTGACTAAAAGTAGCGATTGGATGGTGGAAGCTCTGCCACCATGAATGACCGCGGCCGCAGCACTTGGGCTTGAAAACTCAACATCTTCAGTGAATGTGAGCTTATCGCCATGCTCGACGAGTACACGTTCTTCCGAATATTTCTGCCGCATTATTTTGGGCCAAGCCTTTGTCTCGCGCTAAGCCTAATGTTTTGCCAGTGTGGTGCCAATCACGCTTAGCGCAGTGTCAGCGGTGATGGGCGGTGCCTGGACAGGAACTACTGTCGACAGCTACGGTCAGTGCATCACTTGTCTTGAAATTGCACAGCCCATGAACATTTCCTCGTCGCTTGCTTCGCGTTTGTCTGCCTTTTTGCTTCCGGCCACGCTGGCGCTGGCGGCGTGTTCTCCGGGGGCAGACAAATCTGCAGCCGAATTGCATGAGGCCGCCCCGCTGGAAACGGCAGCCCCGTCTGGTGACTGGACGTTGGTGCCTGATGCCTCGCGCTTAAGCTTTGTGTCGATCAAGAACAATGCGGTGACCGAAGCGCATCGTTTCAATAGTTTGAGTGGGAATGTCTCTGAAGACGGTATGGCCAGCCTTGAGATTGAATTGGCTTCGGTGGATACCGGTATAGAGATCCGCGATCAGCGCATGCGTGAGATGTTGTTTGAAACCACGCTGTATCCGCAGGCGCGGGTGTCACTCAAGGTTGATCCACAAATGCTTTCCGATCTGCAACCCGGCGAATTTGAACGCATCCAGACTCAGGCCACATTGGCGCTGCATGCGCTTTCGGCCAGCGTGCCGGCGCAGTTGCGGGTGACCCGTGTGGATGCGCAGCACTGGCTGGTGACCAGTGAGCAGCCGGTGGTGGTTAACGCCGCAGCCTTCAACTTGCTTGATGGACTGGAAAAACTGCGTGAGGTTGCGGGTCTTCAGGCGATTGGTGGTGGCGCGCCAGTGAGCTTCACCTTGCTGTTCAAGCGTGGCTAAAGCGCCTGTGCGGCGGGCTTAGCCGCCGAACAGTGTGTGCAGCATCTTGGCGCTGAGCAGGACCAGCACGCCAGCAAATACCTTCTTCAATGTGCCCACAGGCAGGCTGTGGGCGAGTCTGGCCCCCAGCGGTGCGGTCAGCATGCTGACGCCAGTAATGAGCACGAATGCGGGCACGTATATGAAGCCGAAGGTGAGCGCTGGCATGTCCTGCGCTTGCCAGCCATTGACGATATAGCCAAGTGTGCCCGCCACAGCGATGGGCAGACCGATGGCTGCCGAGGTGCCAATGGCGTTGTGCATTTTGACATTGCACCAGGTCATGAACGGCACCGAAAGTGAACCACCGCCGATCGCCACCAGTGCAGAGATACCCCCGATGATCAGTCCAGCCAGTGACATACCGCTGCGTCCCGGCAACTCGCGGCTGGGTTTGGGTTTGACGTTGAGCAGCATCTGCGCCGCAACATAGGTCATGAACACAGCAAAGAAGATCGCCAGGGGCGCAGAGTTCAAGCGCGCGGCGATGAAGGTGGCCGCGAACGTGCCAATCAGGATGCCGGGGGTGATCTTTGCCACGACTGGCCACAGCACTGCGCCATGGCGGTGATGCGAGCGCAAGCTTGAAATGGAAGTCATCACGATAGCGGCCAGTGATGTGCCCAGCGCCATGTGCACCAGTTTGTCTGCGGGAAATCCCTGGGCCGCAAACAGGCTGGCGAGTACAGGAACCATGATGCCGCCACCACCGATGCCGAGCAGACCTGCGAAAAATCCCACCGCGGCGCCCAGCAAAGGGTAGCTCAGCCACCACAGATCAAATGCACTCATGTGCGGGCTTTTCGCTTGGTGCTCTTGGTGTCCTTTTCGCCAAAGAACTTGGTCACCTTGCCGCCCAGTTTCATCAATTGCTGCATGGAGTCAGGGGACAGGCGTTGCAACTCATCGAACCAGTTGTTGGCCATTTCCGCCAGGTCGTACATTTCGCGCATGCGTTCCTGGGCGTGTTTGTCGCGACGGCTCTCGGGATCATCCAGCAAGGCCTGGCGCAGCATGCTCAGGGTTGGCTCGACCTCACGCCGGCGACGTTCAGCGGCAACAGCCTTGAAGATGTCCCACACGCTGCCAATGGTGGTGAAGTATTCGCGTCGATCTCCGGCATAGCGGAAGATGCGAATGATCTGCCAGGCCTGCAGCTCTTTCAGGCTCATGCTCACATTGGAGCGCGAGATGCCGAGCATTTCGGCCAGTTCGTCAGCATGCAGCGGTTGATCCCACACAAACAGCAGGGCGTAAACCTGACTGACCGAGCGGTTGATACCCCAGCGGCTGCCCATTTCGCCGAAATGACTGACGAAACTTTCGATCAGAGGTGTTTGCACGATGTTCTGCGAATTCAGGAATCGCTGAATCTTAACGCAGCGAGCTTGCGATGCGCTCCGCTATTTGCAGTATTGACAGGGTGCCACCGTATGGCCACAGCGGCGGTAGTAACGTCACATTGGCCTTGATCGGCGAAGTGGCGAGCGTTTCGCGCCACTGTGCGTGCTGCGTTTCGGGTGCAAACAGAAGTATGTTGGCAGACGCATCCAGGGTGGCGAATGCCGCAAATTTGATGGTGGTTTCACCCCAGTGCTGAGGGGCACGCTCAAGCGCCGGCTCAAGGCCCAGTTGGCGCAGGGCGTGGCCTGGCAGGCTGTTGTCGCCGTAGAGTCGCAAGCGCTTGTTGTCCTGAGCCTGAATCAGCGCCACTGGGCCTGAGCCTTGAACGGTCTGGGCCAACGCATACAGACGCTGATCCATGGCCTGCAGGGATTTCTCGGCTTGTTCGCTGCGCTCAAACACGGACGCCATTTGCAGCCAGCGTTCCCGCGATTTACGTCCATTGGTGCGATAGCGGTCGCTGAAGTTTTTGAAGTAGATCACCTTGGCGATACGAGACAACGGTCGGGCCAGTTCTTTTTGGCCGGTGCCGATGATGATCAAATACGGGTTCAGCGCGCGGATACTTGCGGGTGAGGGCGCAACGCGCAGGCCGATGTCGGCCACGTTTGTGGGCAAAGTTGGCTGGTTGGGCAGTTTGCGATACAGCGCAGTTTCGGGGGCGCCTAGCGGCACGATGCCCAGGCGCAGCAGATTGTCGAGCACGGTCCAGTCGGTCACGACCACACGTTCGGGCACCGCCTCAAACCAGTGTTTGCCGA
>JBFKEC010000160.1:0-7691 GCA_041619315.1 Oceanococcus sp.
CATGAACCTGGCCGTTTTTCAGTTGCTGATTGCCTTGCTGCAGGGCCAATCCTGCGCTGTCGCATTGCTCAACATCTCGCTACCGCCACAGATCGCGCTGAGCTACGCCCATCTGGTACTGCCGCGCTGGCAACAGGGCACGCCTGAGCAGGCCTCAATACTCAGCCTGCAAGCGCAATGGCCACGCAACTCCAGTGATCGTCTGCTGCTACGCGACAGTGCGCGTCAACGGCCCTTGTCCGCGATCGAACTGACTCGCTCCGGGCTGGCGCAAGACCCAGCATGTGCACTGGTGGTGTGGCCAGAGTCAGCTCGTCTGCCACGTCTGCCTGACCAGGCCTGTGCCGCTGCCGCGCAACTAGCAGGTGAATATCAGCGCGCGATCCTGGCCAGTTGCCTGGACTCTGATGATCACGGTCGCTATTTCCCCGCGCGCCTTTTCAATGCCTCCGGCTTGATTGGCGAACACCGCAAATCCCGCCTGATTCCGGTGTTCGAATCCCCCATCAAACCGCACCCACACCAGATTCGCCCGGGCCATGGCCCGGATGTGTTGCACGCACCGGGATTGCCGGCTATGTCCCCCTCAATTTGCTATGAAGTGCATTTCCGCCATGACTTGCGTGAGGCCACCAAAAGCGGCGCCGGTGTGCTTGTGCACATGGCCAATTTCGCAGTCTTTCGGCACGCCACGATCAGCGAATGGGATTTGGCCATGACTCGCTTTCGTGCGGTTGAAACGCGTCGTGCGGTGGTGCGCTCCGTCAATGCAGGACTGGCCGGCATGATTCTGCCCAGCGGTCACTGGCAAGCAACCGTTGCGGCCGGCGAATCGGGCGCGCGCTGTTTCCGCGCCCCGCTGCATCATGCAATCAGCGTGTATGTGCGCTGGGGTGACAGCGTGTTTCTTGGCTGCCTGGGCGTGCTTGTGTTGCTGATGCTGGCGACCACATCACAAACCCGCGCCAGCCTGGCAAGACCGGCATGGACGCGACACCGCAGGAGAAAATCATGAGAGCATGGAAGCCCTTGTTCACCATCGGGAAGACCATGGACAGCTGTTGCTGCGCGTGGCCTGGGTTGTTCGTGCACACGAGCATGGTCGCTTGAGCTACCGCGTTTTACTGGTCGAGGACGACCCGCATACACGCGAGCGCCTGGCTCGTTCGGTCCGTGAGCACGCCGAACTGGCCCTGGTCGGTCAGGCTGAAAATTGCGCCCAAGCCTTGGCGCTGATGCACCAGCACCATCCCGATGCCATGCTCGTCGATCTGGGTTTACCCGACGGCCATGGCACGGATCTGATTCGCGCGGCAGAGAAACTGGACGTGGCGCCGCTGTGCATGGTGATCACCGCCTTTGGCGACGAAAAACACGTGATTGACGCGATCACCGCCGGCGCCTGTGCCTATGTGCTCAAGGATGCCAGCGCCCGCGAGATCACCCAGGCGATTTTGGACATGCGCGCTGGAGGCTCGCCGATCAGCGCCGCGGTTGCACGCTACGTGCTGGCGCATTTTCGCAACGGCAGCAAGCCCGCTGATGCCAACCATGACGAGGTCGACCGCCCGGATTTCAGCGAGCGCGAAAATCAGGTTCTGCAACTGGTGGCCAAGGGCTATTCCTATCAGGAAATAGCCGATGGCCTGGATTTGTCGATCAATACCGTGCGTGAGCACATCCGCAAAATCTATCGCAAGCTTGCGGTCCGCTCACGCGGCGCGGCTGTGTACGAAGCACAGGCCCTGGGCCTGATCTCCAGCCAACCCTGATATGTCTACGGCGAGCCGCCATTTGCTGGCACAGCGCACCTTTTACTTGCTGCTGATCGCGCTTTTCTGGCTCGCCAGCTTCGCCTTTCTAGCCCGACTGCACGCCGCCCCGCCCGAGCAGGCGATCACCCAGATGCAGTTTCTGCCCAGCAACAGCAGTACTTTGCCGGCGCTGGACAACCCCGAATGGCAGCCGGTCACCCTGCCGCATGTGTGGAGTGACAGTGGCACCTTGGATCAGCTCCAGTTCGGCTGGTACCGCTACAGTCTGGAATGGCCGCAAGCCGTCGACCCGCACACCGGCGGGGCGCTGCTGATCTGGCAGCTGAGCATGTATGCGCAGCTTTACCTCGACGGCCAATGGCTGGGCGATGGCGGGGCCATGAACAGCCGGCCCGATCAATCTGGCGTGCGCAATGAATTTCGGCCGATGCTGGTGACCGTGCCGCAGCCCATGCTCACGCCCGGTCGCCACGAGTTGCTCATACTGTTGCGTGCCCAGCCACGCGGCAGCGGCTTCATGGGACCTATGGTGCGCGGCACTGCAGCCACGCTGGAGCCGGTTTATCACCAACGCTTTCTGCTCAAGACCACTTATTTGCAACTCGGCGCTGTGCTGATCGCCGCAATCGCCCTGCCCATGGGGCTGCTCGGATTGTGGCGCCCACACGACTCGGTATATTTCTGGTTTGCCGCATTCGGCCTGATGTTTGCCATGAACACCGCAATACTGACCGTCAGCCACCTGCCTTTTTCCGGCGTGTTTCTCGACTGGCTGTTTGCCGTAACCATCAATCTTGCTCTGGTGTCGGTGCTGATCTTCGTGCACCGTTTTCTGAGCATGCGCAAGCCTCGGCTGGAACGCCTCCTGCTCAAGGCTTCACTGCTTGGCGCCGTCACACTGGCACTGGTTGCGTGGCTGGATCCGGCCAATCTGCACATCTGGTCGCGCGCCGGCTGGTGCACCGCCTCGGTCATCATGGCGGTGTATCCGGGGGTCATGATATTCCGGGCCTATTGGCACCGCGGTGCCAGTTCTGGATTCGTACTGATGCTGATGGGCACACTGATGTTGCTGCTGGGCATACGCGACGTGCTGGCAATCAACCACTGGTGGGTCAGCCCGGTGGAGGGTTACTGGACCCATTACTCGGTGCCGATCACATTTCTGGTCTTCAGCTACATTCTGTTTCGGCGTTTTCATCAGGCTTTGCAGGAATCGGAAACGCTCAACCGCGAACTGGTTGATCGGGTGCGCGAACGTGAACGCGACATCGAAGCCAAGCATGCCCAACTGCGTGAAGGCGAGCGCCAGCGTGATCTGTCGGCTGAACGCGAACGCATACTGCTGGATATGCACGATGGCATGGGCGGCACCCTGATCTCGACACTGTCACGCCTTGAATCAGATGGCGAGGGTGATTCCATCGCCGCACAGTCCATGCGTTCGGCCATGGCCGATTTACGTTTGCTGTTGTTTTCCCTGGAACCCAACGCTGCGACCCTGCGCGCCAGCTTCGCCATGCTGCGTGATCGCCTTTCAGCCCAATGCGACGATGCCGGATTGCAATTGCACTGGGATGCGCGCGGCCTGCCGGATGACTACCAGTTGGAACGCCACGAAACCCTGCAACTAATGCGCATTGTTCAAGAGGCCTTTACCAATGTCCTCAAGCATGCTGATGCTGGGGTATTTGGTGTCCACATGAGCGTGGATGAACCCAGCGCAATCTTGCATGTGCGGCTTGAAGATGATGGCTGTGGCTTTGCAGATGACGCCTCTGCAGGCCACGGCGTCGGCCTGCGCAGCATGCGCACCCGTGCGGCCAGCTTCAACGCCAGCCTGAAGGTTAATAGCACCGCCGCAGGCACAACTATCACGCTGTCAAAACCGGCCTGATTGGCAGGCTGCGACGGAATCCAGCAGCACCTGCATTTCACTGAATAACGTCTGGCGCGCCCCGCGCCGGGCGCCTGAAACTGCCCACTGCCGGAGCCTCGCATGACCCCGTTTAACACGCTCACCGCTATGCCTGCGGCACTCCGCGGCAAAGCCCTGATAGCCGGCCTGGCGGCAGTCATCAGCCTGTCGATGGCGGGCTGCAACGGCGGCGTGTCCTCCGAGGATGGCGATGCCATCGCGGATACGGACACGGGCGCGGACAACAGCAACAGCGACACCAGCAGCACAAGCCTGACCGGCGCTGTCTTATGCGATTACAGCGATGTCACGCCGAACAATCAGGCGTCCTTGACCTACACCAGCACCTCGCAATGGACCTGCCCGGATTCAAGCCGTGATCTGATCGCCAACGGCATTCCTGACCATGAAATCGGCACCTTCCCCAACCCGGACAACCCCAACACCATCGTCGAGCAGGATGTAGCCGCCAGTTTTACCCTGGACCCGGTGGAAACCAGCAGCGCGACCATGCTTGGTGGCCCTGCCGGGGTCATCGCCTTCATGCTTAACGGTGTCAAGGTAGATGCCGGCACCGGCGGCTCCTGCGACGACAGCGGTCAGTCCTGCAGCCTGGGCGACCCCAGTGGCAACTGGAGTATCGAGGCGCTGGGCCAGACCAGTTTCGACTTCGGCACGGACTTCAACAATGCCCATGTCCAGCCCGACGGCACCTACCACTACCATGGCGTGCCCGAAGGGTTTGTGGACAAACGTGGCGGCAACGCAGCAAGCGTAACCCTGATTGGCTGGGCGGCCGACGGCTTCCCAATCTACGCCCGCTATGGTTATGCCGACCCTTTCGATGCCAATTCGGACATTGTGACCATGCAGGGCAGCTATGACCTGGTCAGCGAGGTTCCGGACTCTCGCCCTTCGACCGAAGATTACCCGCTGGGCACTTTCACTCAGGACTGGATATTCGTTGAAGGCGCTGGTGACCTGGATGAATGCAATGGCCGCTTTGGCGTAACCCCGGATTTCCCCGAGGGGATTTACCACTACTACGCCACCGATACCTATCCCTACTTTCAACGTTGCGTGAAAGGCGAAGTGGCCGCCAGCAACGGCCCGCCTCGCTAGCCGTGCGCCTCGCAGTTGTCTGCTCAAAAGCCCGCATGCCAGGCCTGAAACAGCTCCGATTCAGCCGCCTGCTCACGCTGCTGGTCGCTGTCATAGCCAGCCACAGTGCCCAGGCCCACCTGATCGAGGCGCAACACGGCGCCCTCAACATCACCAGCGACGGTGTGTTCATGGTCTTGTCAGTGCCGGCTTCAGCCTTTTACGGCATCGATGACAATAACGATGAGCGGCTCAGCGCCGGCGAAATCCAGGCCCACCACAGCCGGATGTTGGGGCAGATCGAAAACGGCCTGGCCCTGCTTGTTGATGGCACGCCGCAGCGCCTGAACAGCCCGCTGATCACGCCCACATTCGGCCACGGCAACCCGGCCCACAGTGCCTCACAGATTGTCATCACCGGCCGCTTCGCCATGCAGCACCCCAACGAGACGCTGGCGTTCCAGGCCAGCCTGTTCGGCAGCCACAAAGACGAACAACGGCTGAGCATCAGCATCAAGCGGCCAGCACAAGCGCATCGTCAAACGGCCACACTGACCCCGCAACAGAATCAAGTGCCGCTGATGATCGTCAACGCGGCGACTGCGCCCTAGCGTTGCTGGAGGCGCACACCGATCTGGTGTGCAAGCGGGGCAGCAACACAAGGTGCCATGACGGCCAGAGGCCACATTGCGCGTTCAGTCTTTGCTCCATTGCCAGGGGCCGCATACCATGCGACGATTGTTACGTTATAACGTTTTGGCAATCAACGATGCTACCCGTCACTGTGCTGTCCGGATTTCTTGGCGCCGGCAAAACCACGACCCTCAACCATATTCTGAACAACCGCGACGGTCGCCGAGTGGCGGTCATCGTCAACGACATGTCCGAGGTCAACATTGACGCGGATCTGGTCAATCAGGAGATCACGCTCAACCGCGCCGACGAGAAACTGGTCGAGATGTCCAATGGCTGCATCTGTTGCACCTTGCGCGAAGATCTGCTGATTGAGGTGTCGCGTCTGGCTCGCGAAGGACGCTTCGATGCCCTGGTGATCGAATCCACCGGTATATCCGAACCGTTACCGGTGGCCGAAACATTTACCTTTCGTGACGACCAGGGCGACAGCTTGTCCGATCTTGCACGCCTGGACACCATGGTCACCGTGGTCGATGCGGTGAACTTCCCGCTCGACCTCGATCAAGCCGACGATCTGGCCCAACGCGGCGAAAGTCTTGGTGATGAGGATGAACGCACGGTCGCTGACCTGCTCATCGACCAGGTCGAATTCGCTGACGTGATCGTGCTCAATAAAAGTGAGCTGGTCAGCCACAGCGAACGCGAGCGCCTGGGCGCAATTTTGCGCCAGCTCAACCGCGAGGCCGAGATCGTTACGGCAAGTTTTGGCCAGGCGCCAATAGACAAACTGCTGAATACCGGACGGTTTTCGTTTGAACGCGCGGCCAGTGCGCCAGGCTGGCTGCGTGAACTGCGCGGCGAACACACACCGGAAACGCAGGAATATGGCATCAGCAGCTTCGCCTACCGGGCCCGCCGTCCGTTTCATCCGCAGCGGTTCTGGGACACCATCACCAACAGCGGCTGGCCTGGCACCCTGCTGCGCTCCAAAGGCTTTTTCTGGCTGGCCTCACGTTTTGATATGGCCGGACAATGGTCACAAGCCGGCGGCATCATGCGCCATGGCCCCGCCGGATACTGGTGGTCCGCCCTGCCCCAGGATCAATGGCCACAGGAACAGGAGCAGCGCCAGCACATTCTTGAGCGTTTCGATGCCGAATATGGTGATCGGCGCCAGGAGCTGGTGTTCATTGGCCAAGGCCTGAATGAAGCGCAAATGCGGCTCAGCCTGGACGCAGCCTTGCTGAACGACAGCGAACTCGCAGCCGGGCCGGCGGCCTGGACATGTTTACCAGATCCATTTCCCCGCTGGGATGCCGCGCAGACCGCATAACAATCCGACCCAGCCCGGCCGGCTCCAGAATCCCGCGTGCGGCCTTGGCGATGTCCGGCGTAAAGTGGGCGTTAAAGCGCGGTGGTGGCGGCCAGCGGTGAGACTTTAGGCGCCAGCCAATAGGTCGCGATCACCACACTGCCGGCAGCAAGGACCCAGGCCTCGCACAGCCAGCGCAATGCCGGCGTGCTGGCATTGAATTCCATGAACACCAGCAGCACGACTCTGGCCTTGAAAAAGGCCACCACAAGCACCGCCGTGCCTATCCAATTGCCGGTGCTGGACGCATCCAGCGCCCATGACAGCAGCGTGGCAAGCGACAACAGCGCCCAGGCCATGAACAGCGTCAGTTTCATCATTCCTACCTCAGCAGGTACAGCAGCGGAAAAAGCACAATCCACACGATGTCGACCATGTGCCAGAAGCTGGTGGAAAAACCGGCCAGTGCTTCGCTGATTGTCCCCGCACCGCTGAGCTTGCTGCCCACCTGCCGTGACAGCGCCGCCAGCAGAAGCGAGCCCACCAGCACATGCACAAGATGTATGCCGGTGAGGGTGAAATAGAACATGAAGAATTCGTTGGTCAGCAGGTTGAAACCCTGGCTCAATGCACTGGCATATTCGATGAGCTTGACCACGACAAAGAGTGCACCGCAGAGCATCGCATGACGCAAATGACGACGTACCCGTTCATACCCATGCTGCTGGCGCAGAGCGGCCATGGCCATGGCAACAAAATAGGAACTGCCCAGCAGGACCAGGGTGTTGAACGCCCCTAGCCCATAGTGCAAAGAGGCCTGCGAGGCGATGTACAGCTCTGGTGAGGCCGCACGGTAGAAAATGAAGGAGGCGAATAGCACGGTGAACATGCTCAGTTCACCGAAAATCAACACCCAAACACCCTCCTCGACTTTATACGTCGCCTCGGG
>JBFKEC010000161.1:0-7660 GCA_041619315.1 Oceanococcus sp.
GCTGGTATCGGCGGGCGATACGGTCGAAGCGGAACAGGCCCTGCTCGTGCTGGAATCAGACAAGGCGACCATGGAAGTCCCCTGCCCGCAGGCAGGCACCTTGACGCAGGTAACGGTCAAGGTTGGCGACAAGGTGGCCCAGGGTGACGTGATTGCGTCACTTGAGCCGGCCCAAAGCACAGAGCCAGAAACCAAACCGGACGAACCGAGCGCACAGCAGCCGGCCCAGCAGGAAACGTCGTCTGCACAAGCGCCAGCGCCGAAAAGCAAAGCTGACGAACGCGTATCAACGCGCGATGAAAGCGAAAAGCCAGCCACCAAGGCCGCGCCGCCTGCTGAGCAGCGAAGCGGCAAGGACCTGCCCCATGCCAGCCCTTCGGTTCGCTTGTTTGCGCGCGAGCTGGGGGTGGATCTGTATCAACTGCAAGGCAGTGGCCCGAAAGGTCGCATTCTGCGTGAGGATGTTCAGGCCTTTGTAAAGTCACGCATGGGCGCGTCTGATGCGACGGCTAGCGGGCTGCCGAGCATGCCGGATGTCGACTTCAGCAAATTTGGTGACATTGAGATCACCGAGCTGTCGCGTATTCGCAAGCTGTCGGCCAGGAATTTGCACCGGAACTGGGTCGTGGTGCCGCATGTCACTCAGTTCGAAAGCGCGGATATCACGGACCTTGAAACCTTCCGCAAGGATGAATCCACACGTGGTGAGATCAAGCTGACACTCTTGCCGTTTGTCATCAAGGCGGTTTGCCAGGCGCTCAAGACCTATCCGGACTTCAACAGTTCACTCACTCCAGACGGTGCTTCACTGATCCTCAAGAAGTACTGCCATGTCGGTTTTGCCGCCGATACGCCGCAGGGGCTGGTGGTGCCCGTGATTCGCGATGCAGATCGCAAGAGTGTCAGCGATCTGGCGCTGGAAGCCGGTGAACTGGCCAAGGCGGCGCGTGACGGCAAGTTGAGCGCCACCCAGATGCAGGGCGGCTGCTTCTCCATATCCAGTCTGGGCGGCATCGGTGGCTCGCACTTCACCCCGATCGTCAATGCACCGGAGGTCGCAATACTTGGTGTGTCGCGAGCCAAGATGGAAGCCGTATGGGATGGTCAGGCGTTTCAACCCCGCCTGATGTTGCCGCTGTCCCTGTCATACGATCACAGAGTGATTGACGGTGCGGCTGCCGCCCGATTCGCGGTCAAACTGTCTGAGCTGCTGAGCGACGTTCGACGCCTCTGCCTGTAAGCCAAATTACGCATGGACTTGGCTGGTGATTTGAGGCATCGTAAATTGCATTAATCAATAACGAATTTGCAACTTGAGTGCGATAAATAAGGAGATCATGATGCGGATACTTGCAGGTGTGGCCGCCGGCCTCATGCTGTTCGGAGGCACGGTGCAAGCCAAAGTGTCCCCCGAGGAAGCAGCAAAACTTGGCATTACCGGTACCGAACTGACCCCGGTCGGTGCGATTCGAGCGGGTGACGGCAAACATGTGCCGGAATGGACCCCATATACGCCACATGGCGACAAGCTGATTCGCGAAGCCACCTGGGTCGAAAACCGCTACAAGGACGAACAGCCCCTGTTCGTGGTGACCAAGGCCAATATGGCGGAGTATGCCGACATGCTGTCGGAAGGCCATAAACAGCTGCTGCAGCGCTACGACAGCTACAAAATGAAGGTCTACCCATCACACCGTGATGCGGCCTGGCCCAAGGATATTTACGAAGCCACGATCAAAAATGCCACCACCGCGCATCTGGAAGGTGGTGACCCGGACAAGATTCGCGAAACCACACTGGGCTTCCCATTTCCGATCCCGACCACGGGTGCGCACCCATGGTGGAATCACCGCCTCAAATGGCGTGGCAATGACGCCGTGCGTTTCAACAATCAGGCGATTGTCCAGGGTGACGGCAGCTTCCAGCTGACCAAGATCGTGGAAGAGGTGAAGTTCAAGTACGCCAACCTCAAGGAACCCGGTTCCATGAATGGCCCGGACGATATTTTCCTGTGGTACCTGTCAGAGACCAAAGCCCCGCCGCGTATGGCCGGTCAATTGTTGCTCGCATGGGAACATGCGGATTACCGCAGCGCGTGGCTGTACAACCCTGGCCTGCGCCGGATTCGCCGGGCGCCGTCGGTGGGTTACGACAACCCTTATGAAGGCACGGACGGCCAGCAGTTCTATGACCAGGTCGACATGGTCAACGGCAAGCTCGACCGCTTCTCCTGGAAGCTGCTTGGTCGCAAACCGATGATCACGCCGTACAACAGCGCCGGGATCAACTCCAAGGACCTGAAATACGAAGACATCCTGACCGGGCTGCATATCAATCAGGACGTTGCCCGATACGAGATTCATCGTATGTGGGTGGTTGAAGCCAACAACCGGCCGGAAGTGCGCCACACCTTCAAGAAGCGCATGATTTACTTCGATGAAGACACCTGGACTGCAACGATGATCGACAACTACGACCATCGTGATCAGTTCTACAAGTTCCAGGAAGGCCATCTGGTGTGTCTGCCAACCATCCTGAGCTGCAGCACGGTGCCGGAAATCATCTACGACCTGCAATCGCGCGTGTACTTCGCCACCGCAATGATCAACGAAGACAAGCCCAACGATTTCACGGTGTCATTCGAAGAGAAGCACTACGACCCCAACAAGGTGGCCCGTCGCGCCACACGTTAACTGAGGTGAAAAATCCGGCATGAGTCAGGACATACGCGTTCCCGATATTGGTGATTTTGATAGCGTTGAAATCATTGAAGTACTGGTTGCCGCTGGTGATCAGGTGGACGCGGAAACAGCGCTGCTCGTGCTGGAATCTGACAAGGCCACGATGGAGGTGCCGTCACCCTATGGCGGCACCTTGAGTGAAGTGCTGGTCGCCGTCGGCGACAAGGTCGGACAAGGTGATCTGATCGCACGCATTGAGCGTGCCGCTGATGACAAACCCGCAGCGAGTGATGCGCAATCGCCAACGCAGCCCTCGCCTGAACCCGCGATGCAACAATCCGCTGAAAGCGACTGTGATGTGGTCGTGCTGGGAGCTGGGCCTGGTGGTTACAGCGCTGCATTTCGTGCGGCCGACCTGGGTTTGCGGGTGATTCTGGTTGAACGCTACCCGGTATTGGGTGGGGTGTGCCTGAACGTAGGTTGTATCCCATCCAAGGCCTTGCTGCATACGGCACATGTCATCGATCAGGCCAAAAGCCTGGCCAAGCACGGTGTTCAGTTTGGCGAACCCGAGCTTGATATCGACAAGTTGCGTGGGTTCAAGCAATCGGTGGTCGACAAGCTGACCGGTGGTCTGCAAGGGCTGGCCAAGCAGCGCAAGGTTGAAGTGGTGCATGGTGACGCCGCGTTCAGCTCGCCCCATAGTCTGAGTGTGCAGACCCAGGATGGCCAGCGCGAAATCCGCTTCGCCCATGCCATCGTTGCCGCCGGCTCACGCAGCGTGGTGTTGCCGAATCTTCCTGCTGATGACGACCGCCTGATCGATTCGACCGGTGCCCTTGAACTCAAGGACGTTCCACAGCGCATGCTGGTTATTGGCGGCGGCATCATTGGCCTGGAAATGGCCAATGTCTATGCGGTACTGGGCAGTGCTGTGGATGTGGTCGAGCTCAGTGACACGCTGGTTCCGGGGGCTGATCGTGATCTGATCAAACCGCTGCACAAGCACATGAAAACCATCCTGAGCAACATCTGGCTCAAGACCAAGGTCAGTCAGGTTGAAAGTGCAGATGACGGCCTCAAAGTGAGTTTTGAAGGCGATCAGGCGCCCCAGCCGCAAAGCTATGATCGAGTGCTGCTGGCCGTCGGGCGCCGACCCAATGGCGATCTCATCAATGCAGAAAAGGCTGGTCTTGGCGTCGATGAGCGCGGGTTTATCAGCGTGGATCGGCAAATGCGCACCAACGTGCCGCATATCTTTGCTATTGGCGACATCGTTGGCCAGCCGATGTTGGCCCACAAGGCGAGCCATCAAGGAAAAGTCGCGGCCGAAGTTATTGCCGGGCACAAAACAGCGTTTGATGCCCATTGCATACCTTCAGTGGTTTACACCGATCCCGAGGTGGCATGGGTCGGGCTGACTGAACAGCAGGCCAAGGATCAGGGTATCGCCTACGACAAAGGCCAGTTCCCATGGGCCGCCAATGGTCGGTCACTGGGCATGGATTATCAGGATGGCGTGACCAAACTGTTGTTCGACCAGCAGAGCGGTCGCCTGCTAGGCGGCGGCGCGGTCGGCCCGAATGCGGGTGAACTGGTGGCGGAAATGGGTCTGGGTATTGAGTTCGGTGCGGATGCCCACGATATCGGGCTGACCATACACGCCCACCCCACATTGTCGGAATCCGTTGGTATGGCGGCCGAAGCGGCAGCGGGCACGCTTACCGACCTGTATATCCCGAAAAAGAACAACAAGTCTTAGTCTTGACGTGTGGTGACGCTCGGCTGTGTGCGCAGCCGGATAATCGGCCTACAACGATACTTCGCGAATGATGCGCCACTGCCCATCGCTACTCTGGCGCCAGTACTGTTGTTTGCGATCGGTTGACGCGTAGTTGTCACTGCGATATTCCTGAACAAACTCCACCAACCGCAGCTTGTCGCCGTCGGGATAGTTGAAGATGTTCAGCGCGTCCAGTTCAACCTCGATGAAGCTCTTGCTGGCGTTGACGCGGCGCTTGTGATCGGCGAACGCTTCACGATCCATGTCGGGGGTGGCGAATTCATCAGCGTAGTAGCCCAGATAGCGTTCGGTATCGCGCGCGCTCCACGCGCTGCGCCAGGCTTCAACCTGCGCCTTGAAGTCTTCCCGTTCGGCGTGCAGTTCGGCTGGGGTCAGCCAGCTGACCTGATCACTGAAAATGACGCGGGTGTTGCCCGGTGTGACAAACGGCTTGAGGCTGTCGAAATCGGCGTTGCCGACCGCGACACAGCCTTCACTGGATAACGGCGGACGCGAATAATGTGAGCGCGGAACCCCATGCACCCAAATACCGTATCCAGTGCGCTGATGGGCGCGATCCCAGTTGTTCGGGTAATCGATCGGAAACGCCCCGGCACCATACAATTCGGGCAGGGCATTGTCGTCAATATAGCGGGTGACCGTATACACCCCGACGGGGGTGCGGTTGTCATCTTCGATCTGCTTGTGTGTGCCGGCTTTGCCAATTGACGCGTACATGTGTCGCAATACACGCAGTTCGCCCGCATTCTCGAGCAGGTACACCCGCCGGTTCTGCAGATCGGCGAGGATCACATGGGCAACAGAATCATCCAGTTCAAGCACCGCATTGGGCTTGAGGCCATCATGCTGCAAGCTGCTCGGTGCGGAACTCCAGTGCAGACCGGATTGTTCGGCAAACCAGGGCTCTCGATCACCTGGATTACGCGTACGCAGAACCTGATCGAAACGAAAGTCGGGCGGGCTCTGGACCAGCTGGGCGGGATCAGCCAATGGCCCGTGGGCCCATGCGCTGCCACTCGCTCCAATCAGGGTGATCAGAGCGAACCAAGGCTTCAGAATATTGTGCTTAACCGACAACACTTTCTTTGACAATCAACCACTGTCCACCAACTTTTTCCATTTCCAGGCGTTTACGTACCTGGTCGGAATAGGTGTTGGACTCATAAATCTGCACGAACTCGACCCATGCCCGGTTGCCACCGGTTTGGCCGACGCGCGGGCTTAAAGCCTGAATCGCAATTGAACGTGGGCGTACGACACGGGTGCGGCGCTGGGATTCCCACACGCTGCGTGCAACGCCGGTGGCCGGTGCAAAGTTGGGGCTGTAATTGGCCAGATAGGCATCAACATCCTGGGCCGACCAGGTTGCACGCCAGGATTCCAGTCGGGCCAGAACGGCATTTTCATCCGCGGCGCTGAGCTTGCTGGCCGCGGCTACACTGGCACTGCCGGGCAGTATCGGCGTGGTGCTGAAGGTTTCCGGGACATCGTTGATATCCGCAACCGGCTGGTTCACCACCGGAGCACGGGTCTGGCTGGCCACAGTCGGCGCTTGTGTCGGGCGTGGACGCACTGGCGGTGCGGTCGCCTTGGGCGCACTGGCGGCAGGCCGTTTGGTTGCGACCTGAACGGGCGGGGTGACCTTCTGCATGCCGGTGATCTGCGCCACCAGCGTTTGCTTGGCTTCGATGTCCGTGTTGTTCTTATCGAGAACGATGGCGCGGTTGTAAGCGGCATTAGCCAGCGCGGCGTAGATATCGCCAAGATTTTCATGCGCGGTGGCATAGCTGGGATGAGCCACCAGTGCCGCTTCGAGTGCGTCGCGCGCTTCTTCATAACGTCCGGCCCGCGCGTACAGCACGGCCAGATTGTTGTACGGCTCAGGCAACTCGGGGAAATCGCGCACAAGATCAGAAAACACCGCGATGGCGGCGTCATCGCGCGACAGCATGGTCAGCGTCAGCCCTTTGCTGAAACGTGCTTCGGCATCGCCTGGATTGCGATCCAGATGCTTGTTCAGGTCGTTTAGGGCCTGTTCGTAGTTGCCAACGTTAATCGCTTTCTGGGCATCTTCCAGGCTGTCGGCAAAGACCACCGAGGAGAAGACCAGCAGACTGAGGCTCAGGATTCGTTTCACAGCTTGATGTCCGCGTCTGGGGAATGGGGGTAAGACCAATGAAAAGCATAACAGTTTGCCCGCATTTTTATGATCACGGCAGCGTGATAGCGGGACGATCAACGGCACGATGGCTTACAGGCCGCGAGCCGCCGCTACGCTGTCCCACGCAGCGCGAATGCGGCGCACTTGTTCTTCGGCTTGCTGGCGCATCGCTTCGGGCATCTCGCGTGCGGCCAGCTTGTCCGGATGATGGCGGCTCATCAGCCGGCGGTAAGCCTTTTTGGCCTCGGCATCACTGGCTTGTGGGGTAATCCCCAGCACTTTGTAGGCCTCAGCCAGATTGTCACGTCGCGGCGGGACGTTGGCCCCACCGGTCTGGCCTGACCAGGCGCCGAAGCCACCGCTAAGCAGGGCTAGCATTTGCTCAAGCTCGGCGGCTGGAATACCCAGGCCGGCGCCGATGCGCACCAGCATGTCACGCTCAGCTTGATCCAGGCGGCCATCGGCAGCTGCGCCAGACAGCAGAATCTCCACGCACAGACGCAGCCACATGATGCGGCCGCCGCACAACTTGCGCAGCTCGGCGCTGGCGGCATCCACGTCAAAGCCATCGCTTTTGCCACGATTAAAGGCGCGCACAGCAGCCAGTCGAGCATTGCCGGTGATACGCAGGCGCTGCATGATCTTTTCAGCGGCGTTGATTTCCTGCTTGGAAACATGGCCATCGGCTTTGCACACCGCGCCCATCAGTTCGAAGCATTTCTCAACAATGTGCTGTTGTTTGGCGACATTGGGCGGGCGCAGCAGGCGCACCGAGGTGTCAAACCAATGGCCGATGATGACGCCCAGCAACAAGCCGACCGGTCCGCCCATGAGATAGCCCAGGGCGCCTGCGATGAGTTTTCCTTTCATGGCCTGCTGATTAATGCGTTACGCGGATAAGAAAAAGCCCGCGACGCTGTGCAGCGCCGCGGGCCATACAGTCTAACCTGCAGCTGTGACTTACAGCGCGGCTTCGAGTTCCGGGCAGACCTTGAACAGATCGCCAACCAGACC
>JBFKEC010000162.1:0-7543 GCA_041619315.1 Oceanococcus sp.
AGAAGTCAGGCGCAGGCAATGTTTGGCATCTGCACCCCCGGCCTCGGTCGGCAAATATTCATCGATCGAGCACGATGCCAGAGTGATGCCGGCAACCGATGCCGGCGGATTGATGGTATCCGGCGGATAGACACCATTGAGCGGATTGAGCGGTGCGGTGAAGGTGAATTCATACGGTGGCACGGTACGCAGATTGGGATACAGCGGACGCCGATTGGCCTCGCTGGTTGCGATCAGCGCTTCCGGCGTCACCGATTCCAACTTGGCGCGCAAGCGGTAGGAGGCACGGTCAACATCCTCAGCCCGCACCACCACCGTCCACACACCCGCAACCGGCTCATCGACCTGAGCCTCGGAATTGAACTGATTGCTGGTGCTGTCGCTGGCAACAAGCTCGCCTTCCGGATCATAAATTTCCACCGCAAAGGTGTCGGTACGTTCCGGTGTGGCAATGCCCACGCGCAAGCGGGCGCCACCAGGCACCAGCTCCAGCGTGTAGGTTTCGCAGGTGTCGTCCGAGCAAGTCATCGCACTGCCATCAAAGGTGCGCGACTGATGCCAGAAGTAGGCTTCGTCCAGCTCCAGCCGCCCGTCATCTGACTTGGTCGGCTGATAGCTCTGGGCGTAACTGATCTGCTCCGCCTTGCTGAGCACAACATGCTCACCAGCCGGGTGATGGGCACTGACTGCAGGCACGACGGCAGACAGCACCAGATAAGGAATAACAGATTTCATGGCGTTCTCGTTATTGTTGGAATTCACAGGCCGGTCAGCTCGTAAAGCGCCTGTATGTAGACCTCAATCGGCAAATCTTCTGGCGCAGCCGAAGTCGCGGTCATCAGGGCCTGCTGCAGATTGGCGTTGAACTCGCCAATCAGCGGCAAATCAGCCACGGGATTGGCAACCAGCTCAGGCGGGCTGCGATGCAAGGTCGCTTGCTCGTAGTCGTAGGCAATGGCCAGCGCGGTGGCTTCATCGAACTGGCGCACGAAAATTTCCATCCCGCGCGGCACCCCAACCGATTCATCGAAACCGACCGGCACCACAACCGAACCCATCTGGGTGGTCGAACCGAAATCACAGGTGCGGCCACCGGTCGGGCCTGGCGACAGCAGCAAGGCGTCCAGCCGGATCGTGTCGCCGTTGTCATCGAGCACCACGTTGCCTTCGGCGTCGGTCAGGGTGTCGAGCATGGCGGTCACATATTCGCGTTGCGCCACGATGCCGTCGAGTTCTTCCTCGCTGGGTTCAAGCCCCGGATCATCGGCCGCCACAAGGGCAAACAGCGGGGCGGTTCGCGGGCCTACCCGCAGACTTTCCAGAATGCCTTCATCCACGGCGCAATCCTGTCGCCCATTGGCTTCGCTGGCGAACACGCTGGACACACAACGGCGCGCGCTGTGACCGCCTTCCAGTTCAAACTGGCGGAAGTAATCATTCATGTCGAAGTGGCGTGAACCGGCTCCAACATTCTCGAAATCAGGCAGATACACATCGTGTATGTAGGCGCCCATTTCAGCCAGCTTGTCCGCTGCGGCCTCAATCAGCTCACCCTGTGCGCCGGTACCGTAAGGCGTGGTGAGCGTGCCGATTTGTCGGGCTATGCCGATATGCCGGCCTTTGACCCCATAGGCCTCCCGGTCGAGATAATCTGCGTAGTTGTCCGGGCGCTGCTGCTCCGGGAAAGCCAGCGTTTTGGCGTCACGCTCATCAACACCCGCCATGGCCGTGAGCATCAATGCAGCATCGCGAACATTGCGGGTCATCGGCCCGCCGGTATCACGCGCATGCGACAAGGGGAAAATCCCGTGCTGGGAAATCACCCCGAGACTGGGACGCACCCCAACCAGACCGTTGACCGAACTGGGGTGGCGAATGGACTGACAGGTATCCGACCCGGTGCCACCCAGCGCATAGTTGGCGGCGATCGATGCCCCGGTGCCAGACGACGAGCCAGCCGGACTTTCTGCGGTGTTATACGGATTGGTGACCTGAATCGCACGGGCTGAAAACCCGGTGGTGAAAAACGCGAATTCATCCTGATTGGCCTTGCCCAGAATCACTGCACCAGCAGCGCGCAAACCTTCAACGGATTTGGCATCGATGGACGCCTGGTGACCCAGCATGGAATACGAACCAGAGCTCGACGGGTGATCATAGGTGTCGTAGTTGTCCTTGAGCAGCACCGGCATGCAGTGCAGGTAGCGCTCGCCCACACCTTCACTGGCATACAGCGTGTCCAGGGCGCGCGCCTGGTCGAGGGCATGCTCGTTGATATGCAACACGCCGCGCACGGCCAATCCGCCGCTGGGTTGCGGGAAGTTGTCGATCGACAATATGCGGTCGATATACATCTGAACCAGGCTTTCGCAGGTCAGTACGCTGCCGTCTTCGAGCAACGATTTGCCGGCCAGGGCGTTGTGAACACTGGCCATATCCGCTTCGATCAGTTCGAAAACGGCATCTGCGGGGACTTCGGCTTCACGCCCGCCACTTTGACACGCGCACAGCAGGGCTGCCGCAACGCCTAGCGTTGCGCTTTTAAATACATTCATCAATTGGATTCCGGTTGTTCCAGCGCAACTACGCTGTTGTTGTCAGCGACAAGATCGGATGTCGTTTTGCTGGCACAAAGTTGGCGTTCAAGACGCAAACGTCTGACAAAAAATTGAGGGGCCCGCGAGTATCCGCTGACGTCGCATTCCGAGCTTGTCTGGCCGACAACTTGCGGGGGTTCCGCAGCTGGCAACGTAATCACTTCCGGGTGATGGCGTTCTGTAGGGGGGACAGATTCCGATGCCGCTGAGGCACCAGAAACGAAAATGGCTGCGACGGTCGCGGTGACCCAAATCACACGACGCCGCGCTTGCAGCTTGTACATGGCATTACTCACTTCATTGCAAAAGGGATCGCCCCGGCCGGCCAGATGCCGAATCCCCACGAACGGCAAGACCGACCGGGGCGCTCCACTCCCTGAACACGTGATCCGCGCTGATCGCGGGACGCAAATCACTCAGGTTGGTTGCCACCACGGCGCTTTTCCCCATGCCCCCGCCGAGTCAATCGGTCCTGGTGCAAACGCGTGTCCGTAGCAACTTGAGGTCCATAAAGCACATTGCGTGCCAATGAATAGCGGCTGAATTGACACCTTATTAGTGCTTTTTTGCCCTGCTCCGCACGCCCACGCATCAAAACTGTGCATTTGTGCATAGTGCTTATGGTGCAGGTACTATCACCAGACTTGCGGATGCGTCATAGTCGTGCATTCTGCTTGGCGCAGAACTTGCTACCTCGACCATCGTTCCATATCACTGGCATTCGAAGAGGATCGCAGCGCATGTCAATTTCAGCGGCACTGGTTCACCGCACCGAATACAACTATGACCGTCTGGTCAAGATGTCGCCCCAGGTGATCCGCCTCCGACCGGCGCCGCACACCCGCACGCCCGTCACCGCTTACACCCTGCGCATCAGCCCCGAGCCACATTTTCTCAACTGGCAACAAGACCCTCAGGGCAACTGGCAGGCCCGGGTGGTTTTCCCCGAGCCGGTCGATCATTTCCATGTCGAAGTCGAGGTGATTGCCCGACTGGACGTGTTCAGCCCCTTCGACTTTTTCATCGAAGAAAACGCAGAGCACGTTCCGTTCAAATATGACTCCGTGCTGCACAGCGAGTTGGAACCCTATCTGCGCCGCAAAAAATGCACCAAGGGTTTCCGCGACTACAAGTCGGCGATCAAGCTCAAAGGTCAGCGCACCATCGACTTCCTGGTCGAGATCAATCAGAAGCTGCAGCAGGATATTGACTACCGCATCCGTATGGAGCCCGGCGTACAAACGCCCGATGAGACGCTGAAAAAGGGCTCGGGCTCGTGCCGCGACAGCGCCTGGCTGCTGGTTCAGTTACTGCGTCACCACGGCATTGCTGCGCGTTTCGTATCCGGCTATCTGATTCAGCTCAAGGCCGATGTCGAAGCGCTCGACGGCCCGTCCGGCACCGACCACGACTTCACTGATCTGCATGCCTGGTGTGAGGCTTACGTACCCGGCGCGGGATGGATAGGACTGGATCCGACCTCTGGCCTGCTTGCCGGTGAAGGCCATATCCCGCTTTCAGCCACACCCGAGCCAAGCAGCGCCGCGCCGATCAGCGGCGCGGTGGATGAATGCGAAGTCACCTTCGCCCACCACATGGAGGTCTCGCGCCTGGCGGAATCACCGCGCGTAACCCTGCCATATAGCGAAGAACAGTGGACAGCAATCGACACCCTGGGCCAACAGGTGGATGCCGACATACAGGCTTTGGACATGCGCCTGACCATGGGCGGTGAACCCACCTTCGTTTCTATTGACGACATGCAGGGTGAGGAATGGAACACGGCTGCGGTTGGCCCGGCCAAACAGCGTTTATCGGCTGAACTGGCCAGACGTATACACAAAGAATTCGCCCCCGGCGGCCTGATCAGTTTCGGCCAGGGCAAATGGTATCCAGGCGAATCCTTGCCGCGCTGGGCCTACAGCATCATCTGGCGCAGTGATGGCGAACCGATATGGAGCGACACCGAACGACTGGCCCTGTATTCCGAAGATGTTGCGCCCGAGGTGGAAGATGCCCGTGCGCTGATGGAAGCCATCACCGATGCGCTTGAGATCGATCCCGAATGTATCCGCCCGGCCTATGAAGATCCGCTGCATTGCATGGCCGAGGAAGGCCAGCTACCGCCGCATATCGAGGTCACGGATGCTGATATTGACGATCCGGAGCGGCGCGCCCGCCTGAGTCGAATTTTCAGCCAGCCGCTGAGCGCGCCACGCGGTTTCGTACTGCCGATTCAGCACTGGCAATCCGACTCCCGGGGCAAGCACTGGTTGTCCGAAGTCTGGGAATTCCGCCGCGGCAAACTGTTCCTGATTCCAGGCGATTCCAGCATCGGGCTGCGCCTGCCGCTGGAAGCGGTCGGCGTGTCACGCAAAGATGAGGTCGAACCTCTGATCGTGGATGACCCAACCCGTCCACGGCCACCGTTGCCCGCGCGCTTTCAGGCCGACCCGGCAATCCCTTCAAACGAGCACGCGCAAAGCACGCCGTCCAGTGATGGCGGCAAAGCCGACCCGGGCAACATTTGCACCGCCATGGCCATCGAGCCTGGCGATGGCATGCTGTCGGTGTTCATGCCGCCGGTAAGGCGCGCCGAGGAATATCTGGAACTGATTGCGGTGATTGAGGGCTGTGCCAAATCCCTGGATTTGCCAATCCGCATTGAAGGCTATCCGCCACCAGACGATCCGCGCCTGCAGCAGATCAAGATCACCCCGGACCCGGGGGTAGTCGAGGTCAATATTCACCCGGCATCGAACTGGGACGATCTGCGCGACAACACCACCCGCCTTTACGAGGTTGCACGCCTGTCGCGTCTGGGCACCGAAAAATTCATGGTCGACGGCAAGCATTGCGGCACCGGCGGCGGCAACCACATCGTGGTCGGTGCAGCCACCCCGTTGGACAGCCCATTCCTGCGGCGCCCGGACATGCTCGCCTCGGTGATTCGCTACTGGCAACGCCACCCCAGTCTGTCCTATCTGTTCGGCGGTCAATTCATCGGCCCGACCAGCCAGTCACCGCGGGTCGACGAAGCGCGCGATGACCTGCTTTACGAACTGGATATTGCGCTCAACGAAATCCCGATGCCGGGCCAGACCGCGGCGTCACCGTGGCTGGTCGACCGGGTCTTTCGCAATCTCCTGACCGACCTCACCGGCAACACCCATCGCGCGGAAATCTGCATCGACAAACTGTATTCACCCGACTCGGCCACCGGACGGCTGGGTCTGGTCGAGTTCCGTGCCTTCGAGATGCCGCCACACGCGAAGATGAGCCTGGCCCAGCAGCTGCTGGTGCGGGCTCTGCTGGTCTGGTTCTGGCGCGAACCCTACGCCCGCCCTCTACGTCGCTGGGGGCCGGCTCTGCACGATGAAATGCTGCTGCCACAGTTCTTGCGTGATGACATCAATGATGTGGTCAATGATTTGAATCAGGCAGGCTTTGAATTTGATCCGGCCTGGTTTGCGCCGCATTATGAATTCCGTTTTCCGCGTTATGGCGAGGTGCGAATCAACAACACCACCCTGGAAGTGCGCGGCGCGCTGGAACCGTGGCCAACCATGGGTGAGGAACCCGGTGGTGGTGGCACCGCGCGCTATGTCGACTCATCGCTGGAACGGGTGCAACTGTGTGCTCGCGGACTCGACCCCAGCCGGTATGCCGTGCTGTGCAACGGTCGCCGCCTGCCATTGCAGCCAACCGGCGTGAGTGGCGAATACGTTGCCGGCGTGCGTTTTCGTGCCTGGCAACCGTGGTCGTGCCTGCACCCCACGGTAAAAGCACACAACCCGCTGGTGTTCGACTTGGTTGATCTGTGGTCGCAACGTTCAATCGGTGGCTGCACCTACCATGTGCATCATCCTGGTGGGCGCAGTTTCGACACCTTCCCGGTCAACAGCCACGAAGCCGAAAGCCGCCGCCTGGCCCGCTTCTTTGCCTTTGGTCACACACCCGGCCCGGTCGACATACCGGACGCCGAAAACAATCCGCGTCACCGCGTCACCCTGGATTTGCGGCGACAAGCTACAGGAGTCTTCTGATATGGGCGTGCCACGCGCGTTCAACACTTTGAAAATGGATGGTTTCTACGACGAGCTGGTATCCCCGGCACGACGCAACGAGCCCGTGTCCTCACGCATACTCAAAGTGCTTGCACAACTCAGTCAGAGTGAACTCGACCAGCGCCGTGAAGCGGCCGAACTGGCCATTCGCTCCATGGGCATCAGCTTCACCGTATACAGCGAAGGCTCGACCATTGATCGGGCCTGGCCGTTCGACATCATCCCGCGGGTCATCCTGCTGGAGGAATGGCAACGCATCGAACGTGGCCTCAAGCAGCGTGTCACCGCACTCAACCATTTCATCAGCGATGTCTATGGCAAGCAGCAGATCATTGCCGATGGCGTGTTCCCGTCCTGGGTGCTGGAGAAATCGGTCAATTTCCGACCGGAATGTGTCGGCATTGAACCGGCGTTCGGCGTGTGGTCACACATCTGCGGTTCGGATCTGGTGCGCGGCAAGGACGGCACCATGTATGTGCTCGAGGATAACCTGCGGGTACCATCCGGGGTGTCCTACATGTTGGAAAACCGCGCCATCATGAAGCGCATCTTTCCCGAACTGTTCGAGCATCAGGATATCCATCCGGTCGGCGAATACCCCGGTCAACTGCACGCCACGCTATCGGCCCTGAATCCCAATGGCGGGCAACATCCGAGCATTGTTCTGCTCACCCCCGGCATCTACAACTCGGCCTACTTCGAGCATTCCTATCTGGCCCAGCAGATGGGCATTGATCTGGTCGAAGGCTCCGATTTGGTGGTGCAGGATGATGACTGCGTGTATATGCGAACCACAGCGGGTTTGCAGCAGGTCGATGTCATATACCGGCGTATTGATGATTTGTTCCTCGACCCTGAGGCGTTCAATCCGGATTCCAC
>JBFKEC010000163.1:0-7460 GCA_041619315.1 Oceanococcus sp.
CACTATTCTACGACCCAGGCTTCTGGCCTTGTCCATGGCCTCTTCAAAGGAGCGGCAGGAATAACGCGGTTTGTCGTTTGAAACGCGTGCATGCAAATCCTCGACAGCCAGCCCGCGCGCATCATCAAGGCCAAACAGACACCAGCCATCAAGCAGCGGATCAAGCATCGCACTCATCTGTTCTATAGGTTTATCCGTCAGTGCGGAAAAAACCCCGATCACCGGTTGCTGAGTTGGCAGGCTGCGCAGATAGGCTGCCAGATGTTCAATCGCATCTGCATTGTGGGCGACATCATAGATCACCTCATGCGCGCCCTCGAGACGGCGCTCACAACGACCAGGCACACGCAAATCCCGCAGGGCATCATTCGGGTCCACATCCAGCATGTTCAGCGCCTGCAGGGCCGCGCAGGCCAACTCCAGATTGTCATGCACCAGCCCCGCCGGACACGCATCTTCAGAGATCTGTCTTGTGCCCAGGCGACGCACGTCGATGCCCTCATCACGGGCCTGCGCGCACGCGGCTTCAGGCACGCTGGGGCCAGCCAGCAGAGGTTTTCCGCGACGTCCAATGGCGAGCTTTTCACGCGCAATACCGTTGAGATCACTGCCCAGCCATGCTTCATGATCGAGCCCGATCGAAGTCACCACTGCAACATCGGCATCGACCACATTGACCGCGTCCAGACGTCCACCCAGGCCCACTTCCAAGACCCATAAATCCAGTTCATGGCGCGCAAACGCATCGAGGGCTGCAAGTGTGCCGAATTCGAAATAAGTCAGACTTTGGCCGTCGCGCGCCGCTTCAATGCGCTCAAACGCGGCGACAATCATGGCGTCGTCGACCACCGCGCCATTAACGCGTATGCGCTCGTTATAGCGCCACAAATGCGGAGAGGTATAGCAACCTACACGCTGGCCCGAGGCACGCGCCAGCGCTTGTATTGCCTCGACGCAGGTGCCTTTGCCATTGGTTCCAGCAACGGTGACGACCCGCACCTGATGCTGATCCAGGCCGAGGCGCTGATACACCTGACCCACACGGTTCAGGCCAAGATCAATATTGCGCGGATGCAGTTGCTGCTGCCAGGTCAGCCACTCATCCAGCGACCGCCCCAGCGGCGCCTCTGAACTAATGGCCGGAGGCCTTGTGGGTCATCATCGCCAAGACATTGTGAATGCTGTCGCGCATTTCACGGCGATCACAGATCATGTCGATAGCGCCATGCTCGAGCAGGAATTCTGCGGTCTGAAACCCTTCGGGCAACTTCTGACGCACCGTCTGTTCGATCACCCGCGGGCCGGCGAAGCCGATCAGGGCACCGGGCTCGGCGATATTGATATCCCCAAGCATGGCCAGACTGGCTGAAACACCGCCAGTGGTCGGATCGGTAAGTACCGATATGTAAGGCAACCGCGCCTCGGCCAGACGGGCCAGCGCGGAGCTGGTCTTGGCCATCTGCATCAGCGAGTACAGTGCTTCCTGCATACGTGCGCCACCACTGGCACTGACACAGATCATGGGCACCGCATGCTCGATCGCCTGATCGACACAGCGCACAAACTTTTCCCCCAATACGCTGCCCATAGAACCCGCCAGAAAACGAAATTCGAAGGCCGCAGCAACAACGCCCAAACCCTTGATCTGCCCACGATAGGCAATCAGGGCTTCCTTTTCCCCACTGGCTTTTTCGGCACCGACAAGGCGGTCCCGGTATTTTTTCAAATCACGGAATTTGAGGGGGTCACTCGCTTCTAGATTGGCTGCGATCTCAATCCGCGGCTCACTGTCGAGCAATAAATCGAGTCGTTTACGTGCCGGTATCGGGCGATGTGCATTGCATTTGGGACACACCTCAAAGGTACGCTCAAGCTCGGCCCGATAAAGAACCGAACCGCACGAACCACATTTCGACCAGACCCCTTCGGGCACGCTGTGCTTCTTGGCCGCATCGGTAGCAACCTTGGACGGGATAATTTTTTCAATCCAGCTCATTTACGTTCAGCTCCATGCGTCGCATCCGCGAGTGCCGCTGCGCTGTCATGCACCAGCTGACACATCTTGGCTTTATCATCCGCATGTTCGGCAATGATCTCAACCAGCGCGCTGCCGACCACCACCGCATCAGCCACACGACCAATCGCCTGTGCATGTGCCGGGGTGCGAATTCCGAAACCCACCGCAATCGGCAGACCGGTCAGGGATCTGATCGTAGTCAGACGCGCGCTGACACTGTCGACATCGAGCTCGGCACTGCCCGTTACGCCCTTGAGCGATACGTAGTACAGATAGCCCGCACCCACCTCACCCATCTTGCGCACACGCGCGTCGCTGGTCGTTGGTGCGACCAAAAAGATCGGTGCAATACCCGCGGCATCCAGTTCCGGGACCAGCGAATCGGCTTCTTCAACAGCCAGATCGACGCTCAATACGCCATCAACGCCGCTTTCCTTGCACGCCTCGACAAACGCGTTCGCACCCATCGCTTCCACCGGGTTGAGATAGCCCATCAGCACCAAAGGGGTGTCGCTGTTGGTCATGCGAAAACGGCGCGCGATGTCCAGCGCACCGTGCAGGGTCATGCCGGCATCGAGTGCGCGTTCGCAGGCCAGCTGAATTGTCGGACCATCCGCCATGGGATCGGAAAATGGAACGCCAAGTTCCAGAATATCGGCACCCGCATCAACCAGCTTGTGGAGCAGCTCCAGCGTGGTATCTGCATCCGGGTCACCGACCGTTAAATACGGTACCAATGCAGACCGGCCTTGCGCCTTGAGCCGCTCAAAACACGCGTCAATTCGATTCACAGTGCAATGTTCTCCAGTTCAGCAATGGTGTTGACGTCCTTGTCGCCACGCCCGGACAGATTGACCAGAAGAATCTGATCGGGAGACATGGTTGGAGCCATCTTGATCGCCTGGGCCAGGGCATGTGCCGACTCCAGCGCAGGAATAATGCCTTCGGTACGCGTCACCCGATGGAATGCAGCAAGTGCTTCTTTGTCATCGATGCCAACATATTCAGCACGGTGACAGTCCTTGAGCCAGGCATGCTCCGGCCCGACTCCCGGATAGTCCAGACCCGCCGAGATCGAATGCGTGCCGGTAATCTGGCCGTCATCGTCCTGCAGCAGATAGGTCCGATTGCCGTGCAAAATGCCGGGCCGCCCGGCACTGAGCGACGCGGCATGACGTTTGGTGTTGAGCCCATCACCAGCCGCTTCTACCCCGATCATGCGCACTGACTTATCAGCCAGGAATGGGTGGAACAAACCAATCGCGTTGGAGCCACCACCAACACAAGCGATCAATGCATCAGGCAAGCGACCGGTCATTTCCTGACACTGCTGACGCGCTTCACGCCCGATCACGGTCTGAAACTCGCGAACCATTTCCGGGTAAGGCGCCGGGCCTGCGACCGTTCCGATGATGTAGAACGTGTCGTCGACATTGGTGACCCAGTCACGCAGCGCCTCGTTAAGGGCATCCTTGAGCGTTCGCGTACCGCTGGTCACTGGCACAACCTGTGCACCAAGCAATTTCATGCGATACACGTTGGGTGCCTGGCGGGCAATATCGTCTGCGCCCATGTAAACCACACATTCCAGTCCCAGACGGGCAGCCACAGTGGCCGATGCCACACCGTGCTGGCCGGCACCGGTTTCGGCGATGATTCGGGTCTTGCCCATCTGCGAAGCCAACAGGGCCTGGCCAATCGTATTGTTCACCTTGTGCGCGCCGGTGTGATTGAGGTCTTCGCGCTTGAAGTAGATCTGTGCCCCACCCAATTCGCGGGTCAGGCGTTCGGCCAGATACAACGGGCTGGGACGCCCGACATAGTGGGCAAGATCACGGTCAAACTGAGCCCGAAACGCCGGATCCGCCCACGACGAACGAAACGCCTGGTCGAGTTCATCCAGGGGACCCATCAGGGTTTCGGCGACAAAACGTCCACCGTAAGGCCCGAAGTGTCCACGTGCGTCCGGCCCAAAAAACGGATCAGGCATGTCTGTGCTCATCAAATTTCCCGTGTGTAGCGAGATGCATCGGCAGCGCGAACCGCTGCCAAAAAACTGTGAATTTTATCGGCTGATTTTAGGCCAGGCGCCTGTTCAACCCCACTGCTGACATCAACAGCCCAGGGCCGGACCTGATCAATGGCCTGGCCGACATTGTCGGGGTTCAGGCCTCCGGCAAGAATCAACGGCAGTGACGATTGGCGGATTTTCGACCAATCAAATGGCTCACCGCTGCCGCCCATATCCCCTGGCGCGTGGCTGTCGAGCAAGTAACCGCAGGCATCCGGATGCTGCTCACACGTGCGGGCCAGTTCATCGGCACTGCCGCCCATGGCCACCGCTTTCAGGTAACGCCGCCCAAACGACGAGCAAAAGTCCGCATCTTCCTGTCCGTGGAACTGCAGAATTTCAGGTTTGACTGCGCGGATCACAGCTTCAACCAGCGAGCTATCAGGATTCAGAAACAGCGCCGTCAGACTGACAAATGCCGGAATCTCACGCGCCAGCGCGGCGGCCTGTTGCAACTCCAGATTGCGCGCACTGCGGGCATAAAACACCAGACCAATGCTGTCGACACCGGCGGCAACAGCCGCATGCACGTCGGCACTGCGGGTCAGACCGCAAATCTTGACCCGAGTTCGGGTTTCAGCGGGACCAGTTAATGGATTCAAAGCGAAAAGGCGTCGTTGATGATGTGAGGGAGTTCAAACTCGTCGGGAAAGTCCGCACGCATGAAATAAAGCCCATGGGGCGGTGCGGACTGACCAGCGACACGGCGATCACGCGCCTGCAGCACCTCATCGATCCATTGCGCAGGTTTGTTCCCTGCACCAACTTCAAGCAACGTGCCAACAATGTTGCGCACCATATTGTGCAGGAAACCGCTCGCCTCCACATCTATGGTGACCCAGTGATGCTGCTTATGCACGCCGGCATGGCGCATCAGCTTGACCGGAGTTTTGGCCTGACAGTCCTTGCCGCGAAAGGAAGAAAAGTCATGCCAGCCGATCAAACGGGATGCCGCATCATTCATCGCCTCCACATCCAGCGCGGTGGGCCATTCAAACACTCGACCATTCCACAGCGCGCTGCGCGCCGGATGGTTATGGACAACGTAGCGATAGTGCCGCCCAACGGCGAGGTAGCGCGCATGGAAATGCTCGGCAACCGGCTTGGCCCAGGTCAATTTGACATCGCCTGGTAAAAAGCGATTTGTGCCAAGCAGCCAAGAGCGCAGTTCGCGCTGTGCGTGACTGTCGAAATGAATCACCTGACCGAGCGCGTGAACCCCGGTATCGGTTCGCCCCGCGCAATAGACCTTCACAGGATGGTTTGCGATGCGCGTCAATGCGCTTTCAATTTCACCCTGAACCGTTCGAAGACCGGCCGCATACTGGCTTTGCCAACCGCAAAAACCCCGTCCGTCGTACTCTACGCCCGCGGCCATGCGCTGGCTATTTTCCATCATGCCAGCCATTGCAGAACCGCAATCAGCATGATGGCACTTACCAGGAAAACCACGTCGCTGCGCGCCGGAGATGTGCTCACGACACCCTCTGAAACGTCAATCTCATAAACTTCGGCTTGATCGCAAATGCGTGCCACAGCAAGCAGGGCCGAGCGCCCTTTGGGCAGCGCACGCACCCGTTCACTCATGTCGTTCACCGCATCCAGCGTGGCCGCCATGCGGCGCGCAAACGTCGCCACCGGCAGGCCAAGCAGACTCAGGGGCATAAGCAGTCGGGCAAGGCCATCAGACAACTCGCGTGGTGGCAAATGATGCAGGCACACCGCCACGGTTGTGACCAGAACTATCAATATTGCAACGCGATACGCGCCCTGAAGCCAGCCGCTCAAGGGATCTGCCAGCGGCGCCCCCAGCCCGTACAAAATGGCGATGGCAAGGAAAAACCAGCGCATGCGCCAGATGCGCTGCCCCAGCAAGCCGAGCAAATCACGCTGAACACCAAGGACCCAAAGCGCCAACGCCAGCGCGACTGCCGCCACCCCCAAAGGGGCAAGACCAACCAGGCCTATGGCCACAACCAGCAGGCTGAGCAAACGTACAAGGGCTCGGGACAAAGTCATAACATCGCCAACTCAGGTCCCGGGCGCACACGGCAGCAGTCGCTGCCGCGCGCTATGCGGAACGCCTTACAGCTTGCTTAGCAACTCCTGGGCGATTGCCTTCTGCTCATCCGAACCGGCCGTAACGACTTCATTGAGCAGGTTTTTGGCCATGTCACTTTCGCCCATGTCCGCATAGGCCCGCGCCAAATCCAGCTTGGTCGCCGATTCGTCACCACCGGCAACTTCCTGCGCATCGGCACCGAGGTCATCCAGATTGAAATCGGTTTCAGCACCGCTCAGATCAGTGCCAAGGTCATCGTCAACGTTCAGCGTCAGATCGGAAAGATCGTCTGCATCACCGCTTAAAGTCTCATCCAGACTCACTTCATCGAGACTGAAATCAGTGGCCTGCGCGGTGTCACTTTCGGTCAGATCAAAATCATCCAGATCAAGGGCATCATCGGATGTCGCGGCCTGAATGTCTTCGATGGTGAGGTCATCATCAGACAGCGACAAGTCCGGCTCATCGACGCTTAATGTCAGATCATCCGATGTAGCTTCTGCCGCCGCATCATCGCCCAGATCGATGTCGCTCAGACTGAAATCTTCAGTTCCGCCTGCGGTCTGCGTTGAAGTGCTGTCAGCAAGATCAAACTCGGTTTCAAAACCAGCTTGCTCAGTCTCGTCCTGCGGCAGTTCAAGATCGAATTCCGTATTGCTGCCGATGACATCGGATGCATCTTCGCTTTCGGTATCGAGAACCAGTTCGGTATGGCTGACATCACTGATGGTCAGATCGGCAAAATCTTCCATGCCCGAACTGGCAGACGCGGCAGAGGGTTCGGCATCCGGCACCGCTCCTGCTGCGGACTCAATCAGATCGTCCGCATCCAGTTCGGCTTCAAGATCATCCAGATTGAGATCATCAAGCTCGGACAACTCGACTGAGCTTTGAGTGTCTTCGCCGAATTCACCGAAATCTGCTTCGTAATCGTCCTCAACGCTGCTCAGTGTGTCCGGGCTCTGGGCCACCGTGGCGTCGTCGAGCTCGAACTCCAGTGCATTTTCGTCCGAACCTTGCGTCTGCGCGGTCGCACTGGATTCAGGGTCGGCAACATCATCGAGCGTGAATTCAAGGACGTTGTCATCACTGGTTGCGCTAGCCGCGTCCACACTTGCGGCTGAATCGGTGTCCGGCGCATCGAAGGCCATGTCCACATCCAGCGCACCGCTGGCGTCATCGCCCACAGCGCTAAACAACTCGTCACCTGGGCACAGCTGCTGCCCCATGATGGCTATGCGCTGCCAGGTTTCGGCATCAGGATTGTGCCCCTTGAGCGTTTCGGCAGCCTGTTTGAACTGCGCTGCATC
>JBFKEC010000164.1:0-7404 GCA_041619315.1 Oceanococcus sp.
ACGCAACCACTGGCAAATCGCGGAACCAATATACAACACCGCATACTACTCAACCACAAGCCTCCCAGCCTTATGGTTTGCGGGGCGTATCGGCAACTATCGTTTTGGGATTTTGAAGCACACTGCGTGCCAACCTGTGGAAGTCACAGGCCGGCACGCCAGAAAATCAACCCGTACAGCGCCGGGCGTGGCGCTTAGCTGGCAGCGCGCAGGCGGCGCGTTTTGCGCATGCCCGAGGCGGTATCGACCAGGCTGCACAAAAATGCCTTGAGTCCGGATTCACGCGGCTTGGGCGCCTGCCCCCGGCCAATGCGCCGCAGCTGACGGGTGTACCAGGTCACTTCCATGATTGCCATGCGATCAACCGGACCGATGCCGGTCTTGATCGGACGCACACTTTCACGCGGATCCTGGCCACCGAGCAGACGCTGACTGACATCCGGCTCAATCGCGAGCAAGCGGGCGATACCACACAGATCCAGTGACCCGGACGCCAGCGCCGCAGTCATGCCGGCATGGCTACGAAAGCCACCGGTCACCATCAGCGGAGTGGCCGGGATACGCGCCCGCACCTTGTCGGCGAAATCCAGGAAATAGGCTTCACGCGCGCGGGTCGACTCACGCACTCCGGTCATGGCCGGCGCCTCGTAGGTGCCGCCGGAAATCTCGATCAGGTCAATCCCCGCTTCAGCCAGCGCACTCATCACGTCCAGTGATTCGTCTTCGGTAAAGCCGCCGCGCTGGAAATCTGCCGAATTGAGCTTGATGCCAATCGGGAAATCAGCCGCCGTGGCCTCGCGCATGGCTTTGAGCACGCGCAGCACAAAGCGACGCCGGTTTTCCGCGCTGCCGCCCCATTGGTCGTCACGCTGATTGGTGCGCGGCGAAAGAAACTGGCTGACCAGATACCCATGCGCACCATGAATCTGAACCCCGCCAAAACCGGCCTTGTGACAAACACCGGCAGCACGCCCAAAGCGCTCGATCAAGTCTTCGATTTCCTCGTTTGTCAGCGCCCGTGGCGTATCAAAATAAGCCTGCATGGCCTTGTCGAACGGCACCGCAGATGGCGACACGTTTTCGTTGTTCAGGCCTTTGGGACTCTGCCGCCCCGGATGGTTGAGCTGAACCCAGAGCTGGGCACCCTGGGCCTGACCAGCCTGCGCCCAGGCCTTGAGCGTATCCAGATCGCGCTCGTCCTCGATCACCACATTGCCCGGCTCGCCCAGCGCGCGCCGATCAATCATCACATTGCCGGTGATCAGCAATCCGGTCCCACCCTCGCCCCAACGCTGATACAGGCGCACGAGTTCCTGCGTCGCCCGATTGTCCATCGTGCCGAGTGCTTCGCTCATCGCCGATTTGGCAATGCGATTGGGAAGGGTGCAGCCGTTAGGCAAGGTAAAAGGGCTGTTCAGCGTGGGGGTTGTCATGCAGTGTCTCACTCACTTTGTCACCGCCGATGGCGGCTGGGGGGAGGCTGATTCTGCCGTTCCAACGAGCATGCATCAAACCTGGGCCACGGATGCGCGGCGACGTACTATGCTGTAAACCACAGGCATCCGATGCCACTCACTCCCCGTAGACTCGGGAAACCACACAAAAACATGCCTCCTATGAAGATCATTCTTGCGCTAGTTGCCAGTGCCCTGGCTTTCTCGCCCGTTCAGGCCAGTGCAGAAAACCCGGCCTTCTGCGCCGACCTGCAATCACCTGGTCTGCTGATGGGCGGTGGCAAGGACAAGCCGCTGTGTGACTGGTTTGATGGCAAAGCCGTATTGGTGGTGAACACCGCCTCGAAATGCGGCCTGACACCCCAGTTTGAAGGCCTGGAAGTGCTGCACAAACGCTTCCATGACAAGGGTTTGAGAATACTTGGCTTCCCGTCGGACAACTTCCTTGGCCAGGAATATGACGATCCGGAAAAAACGGCTGACATCTGCTATCGCAATTACGGGGTGACGTTCCCGATGTTCACGCGCATTGAAGTCAAGGGCAAAGACGCCCACCCGTTGTTTCAGCGCCTGGCCGACAACACCCGCAAACCGAGCTGGAACTTCCACAAATATCTCATCGTCGACAATACGGTCACCGATTTCGGCCCCCGCACCAAACCCACCGCAGACGAATTGATCGCGGCGATCGAAGCGGCACTGTCCGCCCCCTGATACAGAACTCACAGAACTAACAGACATTTCTGTATATTTGTCGTTTTGAATGAACGATCGGGGCGCTTGAAGGTGCCCGATACAGAGGTGCTTGATGAAACGTATTGCGACGTTGCTGCTCAGCTCGCTGGCCTTGCAAGGCTGCGCCTTGCTGCCGGCTGAAATGGCGACTGAGACCAACCCACTGCTCAGTCCCAGCCCGCTGGACTACGAATACCCGCCGTTTGACCAGATCCGCGCCGAGCATTTCCTGCCGGCCTTTGAAACGGCAGCGGCAACGCATCTGCAAGAAATTGAGGCAATCGCCACGCAAAGCGCGGCGCCCAGTTTCGACAACACCATTGTCGCGCTGGAACGCTCCGGCCAGGATTTGATGCGCACGGCGCAAATCTTCTTCAATCTGATTGGCGCCCACACCAATGACACGCTCAACGAGGTTCAAACCAAGATTGCGCCACAGATGGCGGCGCACGAGGACAAGATCCTGCTCAATCCGCAACTGTTTGCACGGGTCGACAGCCTGTACCAGACGCGTGATGCGCTGGGTCTGAATGCCGAGCAAAAGCGTCTGATTGAACGCTATCAGCAGAACTTCGTGCGCGCCGGTGCGCGCCTGGATGGCGCAACCAAACAGCGCATCAGCCAGATCAACGAACGTCTGTCCAGCCTGATCACCCAGTTCGGCCAGAATGTGCTCAAAGAGCGCAACGATTCCACCATTTTCGTTGATGACGCTACGCAGCTTGCGGGCTTTAACGCGGCACAAATCGAATCGGCCGCACGCATAGCCGAACAGGCCGGGCGTCCAGGCGAGTACGCCATCAAGCTGCTCAACACCAGCTCCCAGCCTGCCCTCAAGGTGCTGCAGAGTCGGCCTCTACGCGAACGCATCATGCAGGCCTCACTGGCTCGCGGGCTACGCGACAACGACTTCAACAACGAAAGCCTGATTCTCGAAATCGTGCGCCTGCGCGCCGAACGCGCCAGCCTGATGGGTTACCCCAGCCACGCCGCCTATGTGCTCGAAGACTCCACCGCGCAAACCACCGATGCAGTCAATCAACTGCTTTACAAGCTGGCGCCCAAAGCAGTTGCCAATGCCAAGGCCGAAGGCCGTGATCTGCAAGCCCTCATCGACGCCGAAATGGGCGCCTTCATGCTCAATGCAGCCGACTGGCCCTACTACGCCGAGAAGCTGCGCCAGCAACGTTACGCGTTTGATGAAAGTCAGATGCGCCCCTATCTGGAACTCAATCGGGTGCTGCACGATGGCGTGTTCTATATGGCGCAGTCCCTCTACGGCCTGAGCTTTGAACCGCGCAATGACCTGCCGACTTACCATCCGGATGTCAGCGTGTGGGAGGTTTTCAATCAGGACGGCTCGGCACTCGGCGTGTTCGTATTCGATCCGTATGCCCGCGATAGCAAACGCGGCGGTGCATGGATGAACGCCTATGTGCCACAGAACCACCTGTTCCAGCGCAAGCCGGTTGTCGGCAATCATCTCAACATCACCAAGCCGCCAGCCGGCGAGCCCGCGCTGCTGACGTTTGACGAGGTCACCACCCTGTTCCACGAATTCGGCCATGCACTGCACGGGCTGTTTTCCGATGTGACCTATCCGATGTTTTCCGGCACCAGCGTGCCGCGCGACTTCGTCGAATACCCTTCACAGGTGCATGAAATGTGGGCGGTGTGGCCACACATCCTGCAACGCTATGCGCGCCACCATGAAACCGGTGAACCGATGCCGCAGGCGCTGGTTGATCGTTTCCTTGCGGCCAAGAAATTCAATCAGGGCTACGCCACCACTGAATATCTGGCCGCTTCCCTGCTCGATCAGGCTTGGCATCAGCTCAATCCCGATCAGATTCCTGACGATGTGGCCACGTTTGAAAAGGCCGCGCTCAAGAAGGCCGGCATTCTGCTCGACACTGTCCCCACCCGTTATCGCAGCGCCTACTTCTCGCACATCTTTGCCGGCGGCTACTCGGCCGGCTACTACTCCTACATCTGGTCAGAAGTTCTGGATGCGGAGACCGTAGCCTGGTTCAAGGAACATGAAGGGCTCAAGCGCATCAACGGCGACTGGTTCCGCGAAAACCTGCTGTCACGCGGCGGCAGCATGGATGCGATGGAACTGTTTGAATTGTTCCGCGGCCGCGGCCCCAGCATCGAACCATTGCTGCAAAAGCGCGGACTGGACCAGCGCTAGATCAGTGCGCCAGCACGCCAGGCCTGTGGGCCTGGCGTGCTGGCTCTATCCCTGGGTGTCGCCCAAGGCGGGCGTGGCGAAAGCCTGCAAACTGAGAGCCACGGTGTTGATCCGTGTACCGACTTTCTCCTGCACGGTCAGGGTCACGCCATCACGCTCAATCGTCGCCCCCACCGTGGGCTGCCCATCCCAGGCGTCATTCAGCATTTGATCCAGCGTCAGGCTCTTGTCGCCTGTGAGTTCAATGCCGTAAGAACGCTGCAACGCTTCCAGACTGGTCATACCCTTAAGGCGCAAGATGCTGGCCGGCGGCAGCACTGTGCTACTGACTTCCGCCACATCGGACAGCACGCAATCAACCAGCTCTCGGGTGCCCTGACGCAACACCACAAACAGATGGTCACCGGCCTGGATGCGGGTCGAACCGCGCGGCGGAATGATGTCATTCTGGCGCGTGATCATGGCCACCACCACACTGTCAGGTAACGCAAGTTCCGACAGGCGCCGCCCGGTGGCGCGGGCATTCTGGCCCAGGGTGTACTCGACAATATCCGCATCGACATCGTTCAGCGCGGTGATCTCCAGCGTCGCTGCCGGCACTGGCGGCGGTGGCTCCGCAAGATTCAGGCGCCGCGCAATGAGCGGCATCAGCGAACCCTGGATGGCGGCCGACAGCAGGACCACGAAAAACACCACATTGAAGATCAGCGGGGCATCCGGCAGGCCGAAGATCAACGGAAAAATGGCCAGAATAATGGGCACCGAGCCACGCAATCCAACCCAAGAAACCAGTGACATTTCACGCCATTTGTAACCCAGCGGGGCCAGCAGCAGAAGCACGGCCAGCGGTCGCGCAATCAGAATCAGAACGATGGCGATCACCAGACCTTGCAGCCATACCTCAACCAATGCACTGGGGTTGACCAGCAAGCCCAGCATCACAAACATCACGATCTGACTGAGCCAGGCGGCGCCATCGTGAAACAGCAAGGTCCCGCGCTGAAATACGAAGCGGCTATTCCCCAGCACCACGCCGGTCAGGAAAATGGCGAGAAAGCCACTGCCGCCCAGATTCGCTGCCAGGCCAAACGAAAACAGACCGCAGGATGCCACCAGCACCGGGTAAAGACCGGACGCATCAAGCTTGATGCCATTGATCAGACGCAGGGCCGACCAGCCCACAGCCAGGCCGACCAGCGCACCGATGCCCATCTGCAACAAGAACAGGTGCAACAGACCGGCGCCCAGTGGCGAGCCATTGATCAGCACCTCCAGCAAGCCAACGGTCAGAAAAATCGCCATCGGGTCATTCGATGCACTTTCGATTTCGAGCATCGACTTGAGCCGGGATTTGATATGCACACCGGCATTGCGCAACAACGAAAATACCGCGGCCGCATCCGTCGAGCCGACAATAGCCCCAAGCAGCAAACCTTCAAGCAGCGGCAAATCGAGTATCCAGGCCGCGGTCACACCAGTCACCGCAGCGGTGATCACCACCCCGATGGTGGCCAGCAACGCGGATGGTTTCCAGACCATCTTGACCGACGCCATAGGCGTGCGCAGCCCACCATCAAACAGAATCATGGCCAGGGCCAGGGTGCCGAGCGCGTGGGCTGCCACCGGATTGTCAAAAGCAATACCGCCAATGCCGTCTTCACCGGCAAGCATGCCGACCAGCAGGAACAGCACCAACATGGGCAAGCCGAGGCGCGCAGAAGCCTTGCTTGAGGCGATGCCTAGAAGAATGAGAACAGCGGCAAGCAGAATGATGCGATCAATTGTGAACATGGCTCGCCGGGGCCTGGCAGTAGAGGTGGACGAAACCCGGGCATTGCTGGGTTGCCCGCACAAGCGCCGGATTGATTCATCGGATCAAGCAAACATGGGGCCAGTTCGGCCCAAATCAAGCTTCGTCCAACGACTCCACGCCGATGTACTCATGAATCGCGGCGACCACCAGATCAATGCGTTTGAGCACGGCGGGCGCTTTCAATTGAGCGTAGTCCGCACCTTCGGTCCAGCCATAGATGCTCTTGATCAGCGCTTGCGGCGTACGTACGAAATGATCGATATCAAACAGGATTTTTTCGTACTCGCTACGCGTCGGCACAACCTCCAGCAGCTCGAACACATCGGCCAGTCGCTCCATGGTCTGGCTCACACGCAGATCGCGCCCAAAATCGCTCGGAACATAGGGCGGACGCCCACTCCCGACAGAGTCCACCCACACCCGCAAGCTGAGTTTTTGCAAAGAGTGATACAGCGGCTCTTCGGAAATCACGAACAACAGCAGGTTGTGCAGATTGGCCACCGCCGTGGTGTCGAGGTAACTCCATTCCAGCGTTTTGACAAAATCGTACAAGCGCAGGTGCTGCGCGAACGTGGTGGCCTGCAATTGATCGAGAATCACAATCGTGCGCTCACCCTCGCTCAGTGCGCAGCCCTCACTCATGACCCGGTCAAACGGATCAATCGACGGATGCTGATCATCGGCGCTGTCGGCGCTGGGTTGCACCGCCTGATGCTGGACGAAATCGTGATACAGCACATTCGGCACATCCAGCGCCGCGCCCAGCGCATTGGCAAAGGCCGTTTTGCGCCGCCCGGCCTCGCCGGTGATATTGAGCGTACGCACGCTGTGCGTGGGTCGCTCCAGAAGCAAACGAAGAGGCAACGAGTAATCTTCGTTGGTTTCGAAGCCAAACTCGGCCATACGCTGTATTAAGGACATGGACACAGGATATGAAATCCCAAGGCGCTGGCAAACCATGCAAGGCCGAGCGCGCCATTGAAGTGACCCGTCGGTTCGCTCAAGCTTGCCGCATGCTTGCACAACCTTTGCGTTTATCCCTTGCGCTTGGCCTGTTCGCCCTGAGTATTTTCGCCGGCAGCGCGCGCGCTGAAACCCTCCACGTTGCCGTCGCGTCGAATTTTGTCGCGGCCATGACGGACATCACCAAACTCTACGAACAGCGCTCTGGGCATCAGGTCCGGATCAGTCCCGGCGCCTCGGGCAAG
>JBFKEC010000165.1:0-7398 GCA_041619315.1 Oceanococcus sp.
CGACCGCATGACCGCCAATGCGCTGGAGTTTCCAGGGTTCCGGCTGTCGATCGAAGACGCGCTGGACAAGGGCATCAAGCCCTGTGGGCTGATCACTGGTCTGGCCGATTTCAAACTGCCCGATGGGCAAACCCGCCGCGTCGGTGTGGCGCTGTCCAACACCGCCTTTCAGGTCGGTGCCTTCGATATGGCCAGCGCCGAGAAGTTCTGCGCACTGCTGGTCGAGTGCGCGCAACTTGGGCTGCCAGTGCTCGGCTTTATCAGCTCCGGCGGCATGCAGACCAAGGAAGGCGCCGGCGCGCTGTTTTCCATGGCGGTGGTCAATGACCGCATCACCCGCTTCGTGCGTGACACCGATCTACCGCTGGTGATCTTCGGCTATGGCGATTGCACCGGTGGCGCTCAGGCCAGTTTCGTCACCCACCCGCTGGCGCAGACCTATTATCTGTCTGGCACCAATATGCCCTTCGCTGGCCAGATGGTGGTTCCGAGTTATTTGCCCTCCAGCAGCACCCTGTCCAACTACTTAAGTCAGGTGCCGGGCGCGATGGCGGAACTGCTGCACAATCCGTTCAGCGACACCTTGAACGACAGATTGCGCCAGATCGACAGCCGTATGCCGATGCCCACATCCAGCATTGAACAGGTGGTGCAACGCGCGCTGGCCGGCCAGGTGCCAGGCGAAGTGGAACCGCGACCAGAACCCGCCAGCGACCCGCGCGCGCTGATGCGGCCGGTGCAGAAGGTGCTGATCCATGCCCGTGGTTGCACCGCCGTCAAGCTGATTCGCAAAGCTCAGCAAGCCGGCATCCAGGTCGTGCTGGTGGCCTCCGACCCCGACATGGGCGCGCTGCCGGCGGACATGCTGGGTGAACAGGACCGCCTGGTCTGCCTCGGCGGCAACACCTCGGACGAGAGCTACCTGAATGCCCACTCGGTATTGAATATCGCCGCCCATGAGCAGGTCGATGCGCTGCACCCCGGCATAGGCTTTCTGTCTGAAAGCCCGCAATTCGCCGCGCTGTGCAGCCACAACGGCATCAACTTCATCGGCCCCAGCGCTGCCAGCATGGCGACCATGGGCAACAAGTCCAATGCCATCAAGACGGCGATGAGCGTCAACGTACCGGTGGTGCCGGGCTCGCACGGCATCCTTACGGATGTCGAGCAGGCCGAGGCCATCGCCAGTGAAATCGGTTATCCGGTGCTGCTCAAAGCGGTCCAGGGTGGTGGCGGCAAGGGTATCCAGGTGGTGGAAAAGCCCGAGCTGATGCGGCGCTATTTTCAGCAAATCTCCACCGAAGCGCGGGCAGCCTTCGGCAATGGCGATCTGTATCTGGAGAAATATGTCACCTCGATGCGACACATCGAAGTGCAGCTGCTGCGTGATGCCCACGGCAACAGCAAGGTCCTGGGCCTGCGTGACTGCTCGGTCCAGCGCAACAATCAGAAGGTGTTTGAAGAGTCCGGCTCCACCATGCTGCCGGACACGCTGGAACAGCAGGTGCTGGACTACACCCGCGCACTGGGCGAAGCGGTGGATTACATTGGCGCCGGCACGGTGGAGTTCATTTACGATCTGGATGCCAACGCGGTGTACTTCATGGAAATGAATACCCGCCTGCAGGTGGAGCATCCCGTCACCGAAGCCACTTCGGGCATCGACATTGTCAAAGCCCAGTTCGACATCGCCTCCGGTCACAGCATCGCGGATCTTCAGCCCCAGGCATCGGGCTACGCGATGGAAGTGCGCGTCACTGCGGAAAAAGCCCGACTGGATGCCGATGGTGTGCTGGGGCTGCTGCCCAGCCCCGGCCCGGTCGTGGAATGGCAGCTGCCCGAGCGCGACGACGTGGAACTGATCGCCATGGTCGAGGCCGGCAAGGAGGTTTCACCGTATTACGACAGCCTGATCGCCCAGGTGATCATGCGCGGCCGTGATCGCGAGGATGTCATCAACAAGCTGCTGGCCTATCTTGAAAACGTTCGGATCAGGGGCATTTCCAGCAATATCCCGCTGCTCAAGCGGGTGCTTCAGGATGTGACCTTCCGCAACGGCCGCTACGACACCAACTACCTGCCCCAGCTGATGGCCAGACTGGATGCCGAAGCGCTGATCGCTGAGATGGAAGCGATGACCGAAGGCCAGACGCTGGATCGTGACGCACTCAGGGTGGATGCCTCCGACGAACTCAAAGTCATCGCGCAAAGCCCGGGCATCTTCTACACCACGCCTTCACCGGATGAACCCAACTATGTCGTTGAAGGCGACATTGTCAGCATCAGCGACACGCTGTGCCTGATGGAAGCGATGAAAATGTTCAGCCAGCTGAGCCTGAGCAGCTTCAATGGCAAGGATCGGATGCTCTACGACCCCGAACAACAATTTCGCGTCGAAAAGGTGATGAATGCCAACGGGGCACAGGTCTCGCCAGGCGATCTGCTGTTCATCGTCAGCCCCTTATCCGAAAAAGCATGCGCTTGATCGGGTAAAAGACGCTGCAGCTTAAAATCTGCTGTCGCTTTGGGGAGAGCTGCTTGGCGAGTCAATGACATCCAGCCAAGCATTCATTCAGGCCCGTTCGTCCCGCGTTTTATCTGTCAAGCTGACATCGCCTGACACTTCACGCATCGCTGTATCGTCTTTTTGCCCCAAGGCACCTTTAAATTCGCGTATAAACGCGCCCATGTCACCACCGACATTTCGAAGCTTTTTGGTTCCAAACAGCAGCACTACGATTGCTAACAAAATGAGCAGCTGCCAAACGCTGATTCCGGCCATCGTGTCTCCTTGTTGCGAAGCAATTCTATTAATTTTCAGAGGCTGAGCTTAAATCGATATGATTTAACTGCGAAATCAGCAGCTTGATGGCAAAGCCCTACGCTATACGGCCAACATCATTAAGCCTTGTCGTATTTACCCAAATCGACGGTCAGGCTGTCACCTTGAGCGCGTGATACGCATAAGCACATGGCTTTATTGTCCGCCTTCTCATCATCTGTCAGGAATGCATCACGGTGTTCAACAGCGCCCTCAACCACCGGCATAATGCAGGTGCCACAAGTTCCTTGCAGACAAGAATACGGAACGGCAATGTCATGGTGATGTAAGGCATCAATGACGGTTTGGGTTTTCAAAACTTTGATTTCGCGACCACTGCGATGCAATCGCAGACTGAACTCAGCATTTTCGGCATTGTCCGCAGCCACACCAGCGCTGAAGTTCTCCAGACGCACACGGCGTGGTTCCCACCCTCGCTCAAGTGCCGTGCTCTTGACCCAATCCATAAAGCCGCCAGGACCACAGATATAGACCATTCCGTCAGATCGAGGCGTGCCGATAACGGCCTCGAGGTCCAGCGAACTCTTTCCGTTGCTATCAACATGTACGGAAATGCTATCTGCAAACGGTATGTGCTCGAGTTCAGCGACGAACGGAATATCTGCCTCCGAACGCGCACAGACATGAAATTCGAAGGATTTACCAAGCGCGTGAAGCCGGTGCGCCATGGCCAATAATGGCGTTATCCCGATCCCGCCACTAATCAGTACATAGTGAGCCTGATTTTCATACAAGAAGAAGTTGTTCTTCGGTCCCGTAATCGAAACGATGGATCCGGGCTGCAAAGTCTGATGCACCTCCAATGAGCCGCCACGACCTTGTTCCTCTTTTTTCACCGCAATTTGGTAGCGGTTACGTTCAGCGCAATCATTCAGCAGGGAATATTGCCGCACTTGCCCGCTTGGCAGATGCAATGATACGTGCGACCCAGGCAAAAACTCGAAAAGCTTCTCACCCTGCATTGGCGTAAGTTCAAAGCTTTTTACGTTGAAGCCAACATCCTTGACCGCTGTAACCCGCACCTTTACCGGCACATCGAACCTATGTACGGCAGGGTTCAAACGCTTAGGGCCGGTAAATAGCCCGCGTTCTGGCACGTTCTGTCTGTACAGAATGCCGTTCGCCAGCCCCCAGACTTTATGATATTTGTACCAGGGAACATGTGGCAGCAAATGATGCATGGTGTGGTCGGCCTGACCAAACAAAAATAGCTTCAATAACCTTCCAGCCTTGACTTTTACTGTGGCTTGAAACGGTTGCTTATCCCAGGACAGGCCATCAGGATGCTGAATATGGGCAAAAGCATAGGACAGCCACACCAGCGCCAATCGGTGAGGTATGACAAACAGCAAAATGAACTCTTTCCAGTACGGCGACAACAACCCCACTGAATAAATTACGGCGAGCCCGATCAGACTACCCAATACCCAAGGCCGCAAGTTCTTTGGCCATTTGTCCCAAGCTTGAGTCAAATACCACTTGGCCCAATGAAAGTCGACAAAAAGCAAGTAGCTGTAACTCAGGAATTTAGGCAATTTAACCAGGCCTTCGTCCGGGTCCCGCTTTTTATCTCCAACATACATGTGATGCTCAAGATGAAGCGCCCTGTAGGCCGGCATATTCAGCCCAGGAAAGATCACCTGGGCGGAAATGGTGCCAAGAATGTCATTTACCCATTTATTTCGTGACACTGCGCGATGTGTACCATCATGCAGCGGCGTAAAGCCGGCATACATCGATGGAATCATAATGAAATAGCACAACCATAATGGCATTCCCCAATGAAGGTACCCAACGATACCTAAGCCGGTACCAAAGTAGGCCAGAAGGATCACCATTACTTGATGCCACGACACCAGCGGCACCGAAGCCACGTCGTGATATTGGGGATCGTTTACGACCTGATTGAGAACTTCTCGAAGTTCCAAGTTTGCAGTTGCAGCCATTACATTACCCTATCCTATAATCAACTGCGGACATGCTGACGCCCTGCCCCCAGCTAACCAAAATATCTTCTGTACATTTCTGGTCACAAAACCCAAAATTAATATCCGCAATAACCAGTAATATTAATCTTTACAGTTAGCGATGAAGTTATACGCCCTAGTCGCAAACTTGCCATACAGCGGCGGCAAGAAACGCATGGTGCTCAAACTCAACCCACCTCAGGCACTAGATGGCTTGTTTAATTAGATCCGCAGCCTTTTCCCCGATCATGATGGATGGCGCATTGGTGTTGCCGCCCACCAGAGTCGGCATGATGGACGCATCGACCACACGCAAGCCTTCTATCCCGTGCACACGCAACTGGGCATCAACGACCGCATTGGCATCATTGCCCATTTTGCAGGTGCCAACCGGGTGATATTGGGTGTCGGCACGGTTGCGGATATCCTCTTCCAATGCCGCCTTGTCTTTGATATCAAAGGCATGCAGCATCTCACCACGCCATTTCGCCAACGGTGCGGACATGAGAACACGCAACTGCGTCTCTGCCCCCATCATAAGCAGCTTCAGGTCTTCTTCATTCTGTAAGAACTTGGGATCAATGCGTGGTGCTTCATATGGATCAGCGCTGTTCAAGGTGACCTCACCACGGGCTTTCGGGCGCAGCAAGGTGGTATGGCAGCTGAAACCGTGCCCAAGATGCATCTTGCGACCGTGATCATCGACCAATGCTCGGACAAAAATGAACTGCAGATCCGGAACGCTGAGTTCAGGCGAACTCCTGAAAAAGGCTCCCGCTTCCGCATACGAGGTAGTCAGCAGGCCGCTGCGTTTTTTCGCCCATTCGAACATTGCTGCCACAAACCGCAGTGAAAAAGGAATCGAAACTCCGAACGTGTCGCTGCTAAACGGCGCTTTGAAACCGTGAACGATGTCGATATGGTCCTGCAGATTCTGCCCCACCCCAGGCAGATCCTTTACCACGGTGATACCGTGCGAGCGCAACTGCTTAGCGTCGCCGATACCTGAAAGCATCAGCAATTGCGGGGAATGAAAGACGCCGGCAGAAAGCACCACCTCTACCCTGGCCTTTACGTCTTTGCTCTGCCCCCCCTGAGACACACGAACACCAACTGCACGCGTACCTTCAAACAACACACGCGTGACCTGAGCTTGTGTCATCACGTGCAAGTTGCTGCGGTTCAAATTCGGCGCAATGAAGGCCTTCCCGGCACTGCAACGCTCACCGTTTTTATGCGTGAACTGGTACTCGAAGCAGCCTTCCTGCTCCGCACCGTTGTAGTCTGCATTCCGTGGAATTCCATTCTGCGTACAGGCCTCGATGAATGGCGCGTTCAACTTGCACGGTGAACGCGCGTTCATCACGTTCAGCGGGCCGCCCTGGCCATGAAACTCGTTGTCGAAATTTTCGTTGTTTTCAGACTTTTTGAAGAAAGGCAATACGTCGTCGTACGACCAGCCTTCGTTACCCAAGGCCGCCCAGTTGTCGTAGTCCCAGCGGTGACCGCGAGCGTACACCATGGCATTGATACTGCTGCTACCACCTAAACCGCGACCCCGCGGCTGATAGCTCCGACGACCGTTAAGGCCCGCCTGCGGCAAAGTATCGAAGGCATAATTCAATTTGCTCTTTCGCGGCATTATGGCAACGAAACCTGCTGGAGCCTTAACAAGAACACTGCGCTCAGCAGCGCCTGCCTCTATCAAGCAAATCTGCTTGGACTTGTCCTCAGATAACCGTGCCGCCAACACGGCACCAGCACTGCCGCCGCCAATAATTACAACATCAAATTCCACACCTGTCTCCCAACGCCGATCGCACAATCCAAACCGTTGCAATCCTCGGTTCGCATTCCAGATTGGCACTCAGGTATTCCTGAATCCCCTATCCAAAGTCCTGTTTGACCGCGCCTCCCAGGCTGAAGGGCAATCTCACCTGCGCCCTGCCAAAAAGGAGGGGATCAGGAAAAATTTTTCAAGCACATTAGAGTCATCTACGTCATCCACTGGTACGAGATGCATATAAGGAAATACGGGAGACAATACGGCCGCCGCGAGTTTCTACGCAGAACCATCGAAGGCACAGTCGGGGCTGGCCTGTTGTGTCCACTTTGGGACGCCATCGCATCGAACGGCGATGTGTCCCTGGCCTACCCCGATGAATTGCTGTCCATTGATGAGTACACCAAAGGCGCCATAAGCACCGGCGACGTCATCGACTCTTCAAACGTCGAGCACGTCAAAGAACTGCTTGAGCCGATTCGATTCGAGCAAATCAGATCCGACGGCCGGAAGCTGCAAGTGGTCAAAACAACAACGGACCCGATGCGCCTGTCACCCTGGGAGTATGTCGAAGCCACCTTGAAGAACGCCGGGCAAGCTAGATTTTCCCACGATGGCAATATTGTTACGGCGTCTGGTGAACCATGGATTGGCGGAAACCCCTTTCCAAACCCTAGAAATGGTGTAGAGCTTTGTGCCGCGCAGGTCCTCAGCTGGGGCCGCCACGACGCCTCGTTCTATGCTGTTGATATCACCATGGTCGACCATGAGGGGAGCGAGAATTTTTTCTACAAAGGCGGCTGGGC
>JBFKEC010000166.1:0-7391 GCA_041619315.1 Oceanococcus sp.
CGTTTCCAGGAACTCGCGCTTGGCGTCGGTGTGCAGGTCCAGACCGTGCGTAATACCGTCATCTTCGATGTAGGCCATCAACGCTTTTTTCAGCAGCGGATGGTTATGGCCATAGTTCAGGGTGCCCGCACCACCGAGGAAATCCAGGTACTTGTTGCCATCGGTGTCATACAGAAACTCGCCCTGCGCCTTGTGGAAAAGACGCGGGAACGCACGCGCATAACTCTGAACTTCGGATTCAATTTCTTCGAAGATTTTCATGATTTTTCGTTGCTCATTTTGGAAAGGGGACCGATGCGCACCAGATGTTCATCATCATGGGCACCGTGAAAGTGGGTATCGCGGGTGAAATGCACCTGCGACTCAAGCGCTGCGTTGTTGCGCCGTGCGAAACCTTGAAACAAGCCCCATGACGCTTTGTTATCCGGCGTGATGGTGGTTTCCAGGTAACGCAGATCGGACAGTTCCGATCGCTCGAAGATGGCCGCAATCATGCGTCCGGCCAGGCCGCACCCACGTGCTTGTTCGCCGACCGCGACCTGCCACAAAAAGTACGTGTCGGGGCGTTCGGGAATGCGGTAGCCGGATACAAATCCGACCAGTTGGCCATCGAGTTCGGCGGCAACGCCGGTGGCGGCAAAATGACTGCACTGAAGCAGGTTGCAGTAAATGGAATTTTCATCCAGAGGTTTGCAACGCGCCACCAGCTTGTGCAGATGGGGACCGTCTTGCGCCGTGGGCTTGCGTAGACGGATATTGGAGGTCTCGGACTCCGGGCCTTTTGGGCTCATGTATTTTTAGCGTCTGCATCGTGACCACCCAGTAACTGCAACTGCCGCTTGTGTGAAGGGCATACGTCGGAATCTGCGAGAGATCTCAAGGGGGCAACGAAGCCGAAGCTTCTCAACTGCAAAGCAGTTATACGGGGAGAAAAATCTCCACCCGCAAATCGGAGCAAAGTCCGACGTCTGTACTGGCGCTTTTAGCGTAGCCAAACACCGCAGCCGCAATGGCTTTTACATCATGATTCGAAATTCGAATCCGGCGCTTGATTGGGTCGAATACAGATTAACTTTCTTCAAGTAGGTGACTAATATTGACATGACTAGCCAAAAAAGTCCAGAAAACCAAGATTTTACGCTTTAACAGCCATGCAACATGCAGCCCGTAGCATAGTCCGATTCGGCCGATGCGCCGGGCTTCAAGCGCGGATTTCCATACCACCGGAACGCAGGCTTTTGAGCATCCCCACAGGATCGAGAATCAGGGCGACACGACCATCGCCAGTGACCGTGGCTCCGGAAAATCCGACCAGATCGGTGAGCGGTGGTCCCAGCGGCTTTATGACCACTTCCTCGCGTCCGATCACGCTGTCGACAACCAGCCCGAAACGGTCGCTACCACTGCGCATCAGCACCATGTGTGCACGCGGCCCGACTTCATCGTACTCACCGCACCACGGGCCCAGCATCAGGACCGGAACCGGATCATCGTCCAGGCGGTAAACCCAACGCCCGTCTATGCGGGTGTGGCGCGCATGGTCAAACATCAACACATCGTCCACATTGGACAAAGGCACGGAAAAGATCCGCTGCCCTGCCCTGACCATAAGACTGGCCATGATCGCCAGCGTCAGCGGCAGGCGCAGCTCCATCGTGGTGCCCTCACCGAGCACAGAATCGATATGGATATGGCCATTCAACTGATCAATCCGATTCTTGACCACATCCATGCCGACACCTCGCCCGGAGATGTCAGACACATCGTCACGGGTTGAAAAACCCGCCATGAAAATGATCCGGAAGCAGTCTGCGCTGTCCATCCGCGCGGCTTCATCCTGATCCAGCACGCCGCGCTCCACCGCCTTGGCTCGCAGGCGGTTGGGGTCCATGCCGGCACCGTCATCGACGATCCGAATCACGATGTCGTCACCTTCTTGGGCCGCTGACAGCCTGACTGTGCCTTGCGCCGGCTTGCCTGCGGCCTGGCGCAGCTCTGGCGTTTCAACCCCGTGATCCACAGCGTTGCGGACCAGGTGGATCAACGGGTCGGACAGCGCCTCGACCAGATTTTTGTCCAGTTCGGTGTCTTCGCCCTGTAATTCCAGCGCCACATCCTTGCCCAGTGAGCGGGCAAGATCACGCACGATGCGTGGAAAGCGCGAGAACACTTTGCGTATCGCCTGCATGCGGATCTTCATCACCGCACCCTGCAACTCGGTGGTCACCCGGTCTATGCGCGCCGACACTCGGGTCGCATCCTCGCCCATACCGCCAGCCCGACCCAACGCTTTGAGTTGATTGCGTGCGAGCACCAGTTCGCCGATCAAATTCATGACCGCATCCAGACGCACGGTATCCACACGAATCGAGGACTCCGCCGGCTTGGCTGGTGGGGTGGCACCGGGCGTAGCGGGAGGATTCTCGGCGCGGGGCGGCGGCTCGGCCGGAACGATGGTCGGCTCAGCGGCCGGCACCCCGTGCATCTGATCCAGCAAGGCATCCAGATCCACGTCATCCGGTATATCGTTCAGATCAATCGCTGCGCCGGGCTTCGCGGACGCGGGCGCTTGCGCGGTGTTGCCTGCGCTTGCAGACAATTCCGCAAGACGCTGGAGCAAATCAGGATCCGCCGCCGACGGCGCTTGCCCGGCGGTCAACGCTGCATGCTGGGCCTGCAACTGGTCGATCGCCGCCGACAGGGCATCAACGATGTCTGCGCTCAGCGCAAATTTATTGCTGCGCAGTCCATTGCACAGTTCCTCGGCCACATGGCACAGATTGACCACCGGCTCGAGATTGAGAAATCCCGCGCCGCCCTTGACCGTGTGAAAGCAGCGGAAAATCGCATTGAGCAAATCAGTGTCGTCAGGGCGCGCTTCCAGATCCACGATCTGCTGGCCCAGATTGGCAATCAACTCATCACTTTCAACCAGGAAGTCCTGAAGGATTTCGTCGTCCACACTCAGATTCCCAGATCGGCCAGCAGCGCATCTGCATCATCCTGCGATGCCGCGGGCCGGTTGTCGGTACGCCCGGCCGCAGGACCGAGCAATTCATCACTGGCCTGCTCCAGGCTGACCGGACTCACACCTGCCAGTTCAAGCATCTCTTTGAGCGTGGCATCAAGATTGCCAACCATGCTCATAACCCGGCGGATGATCTGTCCGGAAAGATCCTGATAAGACTGCGCTTCGTACAGCGAGGACATGTTCTTGCGCAGCAATGCGGTGCGCTGCTCCAACTGCTCGGCAACATCCTGTTGCGGCACGCTGCCACTCAGCTTCTGCAGGGCCACGATGTGATCGCGCGAATCCTCGACCAGATCCATGGTCCGCGTCGCGGCTTGCTCGGTCAGCTCGATCACCGCGTCCAGGCGTGTGCAGGCATCCGGAATTTCGGCCGCAGCCCGCGCCAGACGATTGTCCAGCTGCAATGCACGCATTTCTGAATACAAGTCTCTGGCCATTTTGCGTATGCCCTGGGCAAACGCTGTGGTCTTGGCGTCGTCAAGCTCACGCAAGCCCTCCTCTACCCCGGACCAGTCATCACCAAGCGCGGCTTCATGCAGGCGCTGCAAACGCTGCGCCAGTTGCTCGCGATCCATGGCTACGCTGCGGTCTGCAGGCGCTGGTTGATGCGATCCAGCTTCTCTTTGAGCGTTTCCGCAGTGAACGGCTTGATGATGTAACCACTGACCCCGGCCTGGGCGGCCTCAACGATCTGCGATTTGTCCGCCTCAGCGGTCACCATAAGAACCGGCAGATGGGCCAGTTCGGCATCCGCGCGTATCGCTTTGAGCAACTCGATACCGGTCATGCCCGGCATGTTCCAGTCGGTGACCACGAATTGAATGCCGCCACCCTTGAGCACCGGCAGGGCGGTTTCGCCATCATCGGCTTCAACCGTGTTGGTAAAGCCCAGATCGCCGAGCAGATTTTTGACGATCCGGCGCATGGTCGGAAAGTCGTCAACGATGAGAAACTTGGTGTTTTTGTCCATGTTCATATTCCTTGATGGCTTGCTTGCCAGTCCTGCAACTTGCCGCGCAGACGCAGATGGGCACGCCCCTGCAACTGGCAGATACGTGACTCACTGACGCCCAGCACGGCGCCGATTTCCTTGAGGTTGAGTTCCTGCTCGTAGTACAGCGACAGCACGATCTGGTCGCGCTCGGGCAGTTCGGTAATGGCCTTGGCCAGATCACTTTCAAATGCGGCGTGCTCGTAACTGGCCGCAGGCGAATCGCTGGAGCGCGGTATATCGCTGCGCAGGTGTTCGCCGTCATCATCGGAAAATTCCAGCGGCAGGGCCTGACAGCGACTGGCATCAGCCAGAAGGCTACGCAGCGCCGGCATTTCAATGTCGAGACGCTCGGCCACTTCGCTCTCACGCGCCGGGCGTCCGTTTTCCTGTTCGATCTTGCGCATTGCCTCGGCGGCATCACGCATGCCACGGTGTACAGACCGTGGAGCCCAGTCGCCGCGACGCAACTCATCAATCATGGCGCCGCGCACGCGAAAACCGGCAAAGGTTTCAAAGCTTGCGCCAGCTTGCGGGTCAAAATGTCCCGCTGCTTCGAGCAGTCCGATCATGCCGGCCTGAATCAAATCATCGACCTCGACGCAATCCGGCAGGCGCGCGGCCAGATGCAGGGCAATGCGTTTGACCAGTGGCGCATGCTGCTCAACCAGAGCATCGGCACTGGGCAATTCGACCGTGCTGAGATACTCCGCCGCGACGCTCATGACGCCACTGCCACAGCGGGGCTTAGCAAGCGGTCAACGAAAAACTCGACGTGACCACGCGGACGTGTAATCGGCGGCCAGGCGAGTACCGATTTGGCCGCATCACGAAAAGCCAGCCCTGCCGGGCTGCCCGGCCAGACCTGCGTCACCAGCTGCTGACGCTGAATCGACTGGCGCAGACGCTCGTCGAACGGGATGTGACCGAGGTATTCCAGATTGACATTCAGGAACCGGTCGGTGACACGCAACAACTTGGAAAACAAATGCTGTCCATGCGCGGCATCACGGCTCATATTGGCCAGCACCTGAAAATGATTGAGCTGACGATCACGCGACAGCACCTTGATCAGGGCATAGGCATCGGTAATTGAAGCCGGCTCATCACACACCACAACCAGAACATGGTCTGCCGCCTGAGCAAAGGTCAGCACGTTGCCGGCAATTCCAGCTGCGCTGTCCACGATCAGCGTGTCGATCGGCACATCGAGATCGCTAAAGGCGTGAATTAGCCCGGCCTGTTCGGTTGCACACATCTCAGCCAGACGGGTGTTCCCCGAAGCTGCTGGCACAATCAGCAGGCCATCAGGGCCGGTCACAATGCTGTCGGCAAGATCACAGCGACCTTCAAGAACATGGCCGAGGTGAAAGCGCGGCTGCAGCCCCATCAGTACGTCGAGATTGGCCAGACCGAAATCGACATCCAGCAGCAGTACACGACGTCCGCTGGCTTGCAGGGTAAAGGCCAGATTGGCCGAAACGCTGCTTTTGCCCACACCGCCCTTGCCGCTGGCGACCGTGATCACCTGCGGACGTGCACTGTCGCCGCGCCGATCCATGGCTGAAGCCTGGTGATAATCAAGCACAGGCACGCAAATTCTCCGGCTGGCCGGCACGCCGGCATTGATCGATGGCGCGTGCGACCAGGTCATGGGCACGCGCAACATGCAGGTCTTCCGGCACCTGCTGGCCATCGGTGGCATAGGCCACCGGCAAATTCTGAGCAATCAGGAAATTGAGCATCTGACCAAGCTGACGGGTTTCATCCAGCTTGGTCAGGATCAGGCAGTTGGGCCGCGCTGCTTCAAAGCGACGGGCTTGCATGGCGAGATCCGCAGCGCCGGTCGAGGCTGACAGACACAATGCCCGGTGCATGCGCTGCTGCGGCAGCAGGCAGGCGAACTGCTGATGCAGTTTGAGATCACGTCCGCCGACACCGGCGGTGTCGATCACGATCAGTTCCTGTGGCTGACGCGCCGCAAGGATGTCGCCAAGCTCATCCGCGGCCTGAATGCGATGCAATGGCGCGCCAAGAATGCGTGAGAAAGCCGCCAACTGCTCCTGAGCGCCGATGCGGAATTCGTCAGTACCAACAAACTGAACGCTGCCCTGACCGAAACGCAAAATATGCCGGGCGGCGAGCTTGGCCGCGGTGGTGGTTTTGCCAACCCCGGTCGGGCCGAGTAACGCGATCGCGCCACCGTCAGCCAACATCTCTTGCTGGCCCACCGGCAGTGCTGCAGCCAAAGCCTGCAAGCCGGCTTGACGGGCAGCGTCAGACTTCAGCCCGGCGGGCACCGTGGCGAGCAATTCCTCAGCTTTCGACGCGCCAGTTCCCAGCCGCGTGAGCAGTGCAAACGCGGCCTGATGTCCCGGGCAGCTTGAACGGCATTGCCCGGCCACCGCATCAAGACGGTTTTGTAGCAGTTCCTGCATCGCCTCCAGACGCTGCTCCATCATGGCCATGGCATCACCACCCAAGCCTTGAGCCGATGCTGCGGGCAGATCAAACGCGGCGTCTTGAAAACCGCCGTCCTGATCAACCGGCGGGGCACTGGACTTGCCCGGCGAGGCATGCCGAATCAACGATTCGTCGTAATCCACAGCCGCCACCAATTCAATGCCCTGGCTGGTCTCATGGGTCGACAAAATCACCGCGTCTGGCCCTTGCTCCTGCTGGACCGCGCGCAGTGCACTGCGCATGTCACGGGCGCTGTAGCGTTTTATTTTCATTGATCATGTGCCTCTGGTTTTACCGTCATGGCGCTAACCGGTTCAGGCCAGCGAGCCAACAACGCGGATACGCTGCTGCTCGGGCATTTCGCTGTAAGACAGAATGTGCAATCCCGGAAGACTGGGTCTGAGCAGACGCGACAGCCATCCACGCAAGCCCTCAGGCACGAGCAGCACGGCCGGCTCACCAGCCTGCTGACGTACTTTCAAATTGCTGCTTGCCGATTCATGCATGCGCTCGACCACTCCGGGCTCCATCACGTCGTTCCTGGCCGCGTCGTGCAACATCCGTTCCAGAGATGGTTCCAGTGTCATCACCGGCAATTCATCAATCTGTGGAGCAATGTTTTCAAGAATCTGACGGCGCAAGGCACGCCGGGCGGCGGCCGTCAAAATATCCACACCGGCATCCGGCGCGGCGACTTCGGCCAGCGCCTCGAGCACGCCACGCATATTCTTCACCGGTATGCCCTCGCCCAGCAGGTTCTGAATGACCCGCACCAGACTCGCCAACGGCAGTTTCTTGGGCACCAGGTCATCAACCAGGCGCGGCACGTTTTCGGCCAGGCGATCAAGCAGTTGCTGGGCATCGTCGTGACCGAACAGCTCCGCCGCGTGCTGCTGAATCAGGTGC
>JBFKEC010000167.1:0-7328 GCA_041619315.1 Oceanococcus sp.
AGCCGCTTGATGTCCTTGTACATGCCTTCCAGTGGCAGTTCGTCGCCGTAGTACATTCGAAAATTACCCAGCGGATCAATCAGCAGAACCGGATCTGCAACCGGCAATTCGCCCAGCCACTGATCGAATTGCGCGCGCGACTCGACATCCAAAGACAACACCTTCAGGCGAGGGTGTTCCGGCGCCAGCGTCGCAGCCAGGGGCGCCGCCTCGGACGGCTCGGCAACCAATATGGCGCGCTGGACCCGGCCGCGCCGACGATGCAGCAGGGTGCGCATCTGACGCGTCTGCCACAGACGCTGTTGGCAGCTCTCACCACACGGTGCCTGGGCAATGTGAAGCACGGTCCACAGCGTATCCAGTGATTCACTTTGACCATCAGCCAGATGGAAGTCCACCTCGGGCAGTGGCCGTGCCGGATTCACAAGATTGCCGTTGGCGGTATAGCTATGTGGTTTCCACGAATCCGGGCCGTAGTACAGCACGGCTGCCAGCACCATGGGCGCGAAGAAAAGCACCGCCATCGCGATGAATTTGAGGCGGTTTCGATTTCTCTGAGTCATGGCGTAGAGCGCTTAAAGTTAAGAATGATATACAAAGCCAGTGCGGTCACCATCAGTGCCGCCCATTGAAAGGCGTAGCCGTAGTGTCGTTGAGGCGGAATGCCAAGATCGGCCCATTCGCGGACAAAACCATTGTCAGCCTGGGGATCGAGTAACACGATGCCGTTGGCAAGCGGGCGCTGGTACAAACATTCCAGCAGTGCATGCGACGGATAGTTCAAGCGTTGCGGCCAGCCCGCCTCGGCAGGGCTGCACTGCCCGTCATCGGTGGCCAGTCCGGCTCTGGGTAAACTGCGCCAGTAGCCACGCACAGCGACCGGTTGACGCGGCAGCTCACCGGTATCAGGAAGCTGTTCTCTGCGCAGCGGCGCCGCAATCCAGCCACGGTTAACCAATATGAGTTGGTCCGAATCAGGCAGCTGCAGCGGCGTCCAGACTTCAACCCCGTTGCGCTTGTTGTTGGTTTTGTTGTCGAGCAGGACTTCTTGAGTTGCAAGCCAGTGTCCGTGCAACTCAACCCGAGTGCGGTGCGTCGGCAATTGTGACGCGCGCGCGACCTCAATAACGGCATCACTGTGGTTGCCCTGACGCGCTATGATGTCGGCCTTTTGCTGCCCACGCTGCATTTGCCACGATGACAGGCTACCAAACAGCATGACGGCCAATGCCGTCACTACTGTGGCCCACAGCGGCGGGCGAAACCTCATGGGATCACCCTGATGAAACTGTTCATTTCACTGTTGCTGCTGGCGATCATCGTGTCACTCGGCTTTGCCATGTTTTTCATGCTCAATGACAGCGGACCCAAAAAGCGCACGGTCAATGCCTTGATGGTACGTGTAGGCCTGTCTATAAGTCTGATCGTGATTCTGATCATCAGCTATTTCATGGGCTGGATTCAGCCGCATGGCATTGTGCCTTGATTCAGTGTGCGCATGAAAAAGGGCGCTTTTAGCGCCCTTTTTCGTGTCTCAGCGTGACGCAGCGACTACAGAATGTAGACAAAGACAAACAGTCCCAGCCACACCACATCAACAAAGTGCCAGTACCAGGCAACCCCTTCAAAACCGAAATGCGAATCCGGTTTGAAGTGGCCCTTCATCAGACGCAGGGTTATCACCAGTAGCATCAACGTACCCAGGGTGACGTGCATGCCGTGAAAGCCGGTCAGCATGAAGAAGGTCGAACCGTAAATGCCCGACTCCAGGGTCAGATTCAGGTGCTGGTAAGCAACCACGTATTCTTCGACCTGGAAATACAGGAAGGTGGCGCCCAGGGCTACGGTCGCCCACATCCACAGAATCACGTTGCGACGCGGTTTGTTTTCACGCAATCCATGATGGGCAAACGTCAGAGTGACACCTGAAGTCAGCAGCAACATGGTGTTGAGGAATGGCACACCCCACGGCGGAATAATGCCGAACTCACCACCGACGGCACCGGGACCATTGGTTGGCCAAGCATTTTCGAACTGCGGCCACAACACCGCATTGGTCATGACGTCTGTGCCACCCAACCAGGGCAGCGACAACTGACGCGCGTAGAACAACGCGCCGAAAAACGCACCGAAAAACATGACTTCGGAGAAGATGAACCAGCCCATGCCCCAGCGATAGGTCATGTCCACCTGCTGACCATACTTGCCGGACTCGGACTCATTAATAATGCCGCGGAACCAGATCCAGATGAACGCCAGCGAAATTGCCAGCCCGGTCCAGATCAGCACAGAAGCGCCATGCCCGTTGAGGTAGTTGGAAACGCCGCCCAACATCAGAAACAGACCGATCGTCAGATAGAACGGCCACGCTGTGGGGGCTGGAACAAAGTATCCGCCAGTATTGCTCGACATCTCTAAGCTACTCCAATCACTGGGCTGCCTGAGCCAGCCCGGTTGCATCAAATAGGGTATACGACAGGGTTACCGTAGTAACCTCCGGCGGCAAAGCAGGGTCCAGCATGAAACGCACTGGCATCTGCTTGTATTCGCCGGCATCCAGCGTCTGCTGGGAGAAACAGAAACATTCGGTCTTGCGTACGTAACGCGCCGCATTCCACGGCACGACACTCGGTGTGGCCTGAGTGATGTAGTCCTGCGCGGTACGATTCTCGGCAAAGAAATTGACCGTATACAACTGACCGGGATGAACCTCAATGGAATTGCTCTCGGCACCAAAGCCCCAATCCAGGTTGTTGTTCACAGTCGTCAGAAACTCCACCCGGACGACCCGCTGGCTGTCAGGTGATTCGGTCACGTTGGCCTCAAACTGAATACCGTCAGTTTTGCCATTCAGTCCGGTGATATCGCAAACCAGACCGTAAAGCGGGACCAGAGCGTAGCCAAACGCGAACATGCCCAGCACCAACCCAGCCAATCGGGCCAGGTGCCAGACCCGCTGGCGCGAGCTACGACTCTGATCAGCACTCATCGCGACATGACCACGAACATGGCGAAATAGAAGGTCAGCGCAACAGCGCCCAGCATCAATGCCAGACGCACATTGCTGGGACGCTTCTTGTTACGCGGTTCCTGATCGCTCACGTTCAAGCTCGTGACGGTTCAGCGGCCGGCTCGTCGTGAACCGCGGTAATTTCGCTGTCACTGATTACCGGTGGCGTTTCAAACGTGTGGTATGGCGCCGGTGACGGCACGGTCCATTCCAGACCATGCGCACCTTCCCAGACCCGCGCCGGAGCGGCCGCGCCCTTGCGCATCACACAGTTCACGATCCAGTTGTAGGCCATGGTGAACTGGGCAATGAAGAAGAAGAATGCACCGACCGAGGAGATCACGTTCCAATCGGTAAACTGCACGGCATAGTCGGGGATACGTCGCGGCATACCTGCCAGGCCCGCAAAATGCTGCGGGAAGAAGGTCAGGTTGATGGCGATCGCCGACAGCCAGAAGTGCACCTTGCCCAGCGTTTCGTTATACATGTGGCCAGTCCACTTGGGCAGCCAGTAGTAGATCGCGGCAATGATCGAGAACACGGCGCCAGGCACAAGCACATAGTGGAAATGTGCCACCACAAAGTAGCTGTCGTGATACTGGAAGTCAGCCGGTGCAATAGCCAGCATCAGCCCCGAGAAACCACCCAGAGTGAACAGGAACACAAAACCCAGGGCAAACAGCATCGGCGTTTCGAACGTCATCGAACCGCGCCACATGGTGGCGACCCAGTTGAACACCTTCACCCCGGTGGGTACGGCAATCAGCATGGTCGCAAACATGAAGAACAGTTCGCCGGCCAGCGGCATGCCCACGGTGAACATGTGGTGGGCCCAAACGATGAACGACAGAAACGCAATCGAGGCCATGGCATAGACCATGGAGTCGTAGCCGAACAGCGTTTTGAGCGCAAAGGTGGGAATGATGGTCGAGACGATGCCGAATGCCGGCAGAATCAGGATGTACACCTCGGGATGACCGAAGAACCAGAAAATATGCTGGAACATGACCGGATCACCACCACCCGCGGCGGTGAAGAAGCTGGTGCCGAAGTATTTATCGGTCAGCAACATGGTCACCGCGCCGGCAAGGACCGGCATGGTCGCGATCAGCAGATAGGCGGTGATCAGCCAGGACCACACGAACAGCGGCATTTTGAGCAGGGTCATACCCGGTGCGCGCATGTTCAGAATGGTCACGACCACGTTGATCGCACCTGTGATCGACGAAATGCCCATCAGGTGGATGGCGAAGATCATGAACGGGAACGCATCCCCGGTCTGCAACACCAGCGGCGGATACATGGTCCAACCACTGGCCGGTCCACCACCATCCATGAACAGGGTCGACAGCAGCAACGTGAAGGCAAACGGCAGAATCCAGAAGCCCCAGTTGTTGACGCGCGGCAAAGCCAGATCACTGGCGCCAACCATCATCGGCACCATCCAGTTGGCCAGGCCGGTAAAGGCCGGCATGACCCCGCCAAAGATCATTATCAAGGCGTGCATGGTGGTCATGGAGTTGAAGAACTCCGGATTGACCCACTGCAGCCCGGGCGAGAACAGCTCCAGGCGAATGATCAGCGACATGATGCCGCCGATAAAGAACATGATGAAGGCAAACCACAGATACAGGGTGCCTAGATCCTTATGATTGGTGGTCTTGATCCACCGCATGATGCCCTTTTCCGGGCCGTGATCGTCGTGATGACTATCGTGATGTTCGCTCATTGATCAGACTCCGAAATCTTAGCGACGGGCAGCAATCTGTGCCGGCTGAACCAAATCACCAGCCGCATTGCCCAGAGCATTGCGTTCATAGGTGACGACTGCGGCGATCTCGCGATCCTTGAGGTAGGCAAAGGCCGCCATGGCGTTCTTGCCCCCAAGCACCATATCGATGTGCGCGTCGACCGGACCGTTGGCCACCTGGCTTCCGGTCAATGGCGGGAAGTTCGCCGCCGCCATACCTGAACCGTCAGCCTGATGGCAGGCCGAACAGTAGTTCTTGTAAACCTTTTCGCCTTCAGCCATGAGCTGATCACGGGTCAGCTCCTGAGGCTCGTCGCTGGCCACCGGCGCGGACTCTGCGGCACTGGCCACTTCTACCGGCGCGGCTTGCGCTGTATCGCTACCGCCACCGATCTTGCCACCACGCTCGGCAATCCAGCGCTCGTATTCTTCCGGCTGCACGGCACGCACCACCACCGGCATGAAGCCGTGGTCGCGGCCACACAATTCGGCACACTGGCCGCGGTAGATACCCGGCTCTTCAATTTTGGTCCAGAGCTGGTTGATATAGCCCGGCACAGCATCCTTCTTGGTTGCCAATTGCGGCACCCACCAGGCGTGAATCACGTCATTGGAGGTCAGCAACAAACGGACTTTCTTGCCGATCGGCAGCACCAGCGGCTCATCCACTTCAAGCAGATAGTTTGGGACATCTGCCGGATTGATACCGGAGTCGAGCTGGCGCGCGACGTTGCTCTTGGCATCCAGGTTGGAGAAGAAGGAAACACCTTCATCCATGTATTCGTAATGCCACTTCCACTGATAGCCGGTGATCTTGATCGTGATTTCGGCATCAGAGGTGTCTTCCATCTTGATCAACGTGCCCGCAGCCGGGATCGCCATGGCAATCAGGATAATGAAAGGCGCGACAGTCCATGCAATCTCGACCTTGATGCTTTCGTGGAAATCCGCCGGTTTGGGATGCACCGATTTGCGGTGAGCAATGATGGAGTAAATCATCACGCCGAATACGGCAGCACCAATCGCACAGCAGACGTAGAAAATCAGCATGTGCAGTCCGTGCACCTCACGGCTGATCTCGGTCACACCGACGGGCATGTTGTATTCGGCAGCGTGGGCCAGACTGGCCAGCACCATGCCCGACAGGCCCCAAATCAATCGTCCCATTCGACAACTCTCCATCACTTTGTTCATCGTGGCGTTCCGGCAAGCCACCGCGGTGACTGCGTCGACAGCGCTCCTGTGAGCCCTGTTATTTATCGTCTGCGCATTTGCGCAATTGCTCAGGTAAACCACCCTCGCAGCACCGACCGGTGCCCTTTCAAGGCACGGCCCAGGGGCTTTGCAGCCTCTTCCCCAAAAACATTCGAGCCCAATCGAAAAGTCGCGTTGAGCTCAGCGACGGAATTTTAGTCCATCGCAGGGCGTCAGGCCACTGCAAAAGTTCTGCGCAGCTGGAAAATCACTTTGCTGAACATGATTTTCAGCGCTAGTCTGGACGATCACATTCTCCCCACGGGAATCTGTATGAGCGCCGCGAACACCCATTACCGCAGCTGTAATCTGTGTGAAGCCATGTGTGGCATTGCCATCACCGTCGAAGATCGCAAGATTGTTTCGATCAAGGGCGACCCGGATGATCCTTTCAGTCGTGGGCACATCTGCCCCAAGGCGGTTGCGCTGAAAGACCTGTATGAAGACCCGGATCGACTGCGCACGCCGATGGAAAAACGTGACGGTGAATGGCATGCCATTTCCTGGGACGATGCGCTGGACAAGGCCGCAGCCGGGATCAAACGCGTTCAGCAAGCGCATGGCCACAACAGCGTTGCGGCCTACTTGGGCAATCCCAATGTTCACAATCTGGGCGCTTTGCTCAGGGGCGCGCCTTTGCTGCGTGCCTTAAAGACGCGCAATCGCTTTTCGGCAACGTCGGTTGATCAGCTGCCCCATCACATGGTGTCGTGGAAGCTTTTCGGTCACCAGTTGCGCATTCCGGTGCCGGACATTGATCGCTGCGATCATTTCGTGATGCTCGGCGCCAACCCGCTAGCCTCCAATGGCAGCATCATGAGCGTGCCCGACGTCAAAAAACGTCTGCGCGCCGTGAGTCAACGCGGCCGCGTGACCGTGATCGATCCGCGCCGCAGCGAAACCGCCAGTGCTGCCGATGTTCATCATTTCATCCGTCCAGGCAGCGATGTCACCCTGCTCCTGGCCATGATCAATCATCTGTATGAGTCCGATCAGCTCGCGCCCGGCGCAGCTGGCGCCTACCTCGACACCGACCCGCTGAGCTTGCGCGAAGCCTTCGCGCCGTGGACCGCAGAACGCGCTGCGGCGGCTACCGGCATTGAGGCCAGCGCCATTCGGCAGATGGTCGACGACTTCTGCGCAGCCGATGCAGCGGTGCTGTACGGACGCATGGGCGTCTCGGTGCAGGCCTTTGGCGCCCTGTGCCAGTACCTCATCATGCTGTTCAACATCCTCACCGGGCGACTCGATGCGCCGGGCGGGCTGATGTTCACCACACCGGCTGTTGATCTGCTCTCTCAAAGCGGCCCCGGC
>JBFKEC010000168.1:0-7228 GCA_041619315.1 Oceanococcus sp.
CGCATCATCCACCCGCGCAATGCAACTAGCAGCAGCGTCATCAGCAAGAGCAAGCCGAAATTGATCAGGACCATCCACTGAAACAGTTCAATGATTTGATTTATATCCATGTCTCATCCTTGGCCTCGCGTGGCCCTTGTTCAGTGGGGCTGTGATTCAGCCTCCACCCAGAGCATTGATCGGAATGCTTAGATAACTCATGCCATTGGCATGTGGCGGTGGCAGATGACCGGCACGAATATTGACCTGCAGCGACGGCAAAATCCGGGCTGGCGCACGCAGGGTTGAATCACGCGCCTCTCGCTTGGCCACAAATTCCTCCTCGCTGATTCCAGACCCAATCATCGGATTGTTGGCAAGCTCTTCGGCCACCGTGGTTTGCCACGCCGGTCCGCGCGACTCGAGCCCATAGTCATGGCACATGAACAGCCGGGTTTCGGCGGGCAATGACAGGACCCGATGAATCGAGCGGTACAACTGGCGCGCATCACCACCCGGAAAATCCGCCCGCGCGGTGCCCGCATCCGGCATGAACAGGGTGTCGCCGACAAACACGGCATCATCAATTCGGTAGCTCACACAGGCCGGGGTATGTCCGGGCGTGAACAGCACTTCAATGTCGTGCGAACCCAGCGCAATGCGCTCACAATCCGACAGCAGCCGATCAAAACCACCATCGTTCTCCCACGCATCCTCGGGCATGTCGAACAATTTGCCGAAGCGCTCCTGAACCTGACGGATATTGGCCCCGATCGCCACCTCGCCACCGACTTCATGCTTCAGGGCCTGGGCCCCACTGAGGTGATCCGCATGGGCATGGGTTTCCAGAATCCAGCGCAGTTTGAGCTGCTTGTCGCGCAGATATGCAACCAGCTTGTGCACGCTGGCTTTGTGCACGCGACCCGCGTCCGGCTCGAAATCCAGCACCGGGTCAATGACCACCGCATCTGCACTGTCCGGGTCGTAAACCACATAGGTCACGGTGCCTGAGGCGGTGTCATAAAACGGCTCGATCGTGACCACATTGGCCGCCATATCGGGATTGGTTTGAGTCATCAGGCAGCCCTCCTGTGGCCGGTGATATGGGTACAGGTCTGGGCCAACGGGCCGGCCATGCGTTCAAGCTGCCTACTGTCCAGCACCTGAAGCTGACGGCGGTTGACCGCGATAATGTTGGCGTTGCGCAGGCGGGTCAGCACCCGGCTGACCGTTTCGGTGACCAGACGCAAATAATTGGCGATGTCGCGCCGGCTCATATCAAAACGGATGACATCGGAGGGCCGGCTTGCACCCTGTCGCCCGGCCATATCGAGCAGAAATGCTGCAATGCGCTGTTCAGCACTGTAGTCGCCACCAAGGTTCTGAGCGGCGGCCAGATTGCGGCTGAGCAACTCGACAAAGCTGCGCCGCAATGCCGGCACACTGGCCAGCGCCTGATCCAGACGATCCATTGGCAAAGCGCACACTTGCGTGTCCGTCAGACTTTGCACATTGCTCAGATGGGCACCGACATGCAGGGCATCCAGCCCAATCAGTTCGCCCGGCATATGAAAGGCACGGACTCGCTCATTGCCATCGGCATCAATACTCATGCTCTTGAGCACGCCGCTGCGCACCGCGTATATGGCGGGTGCGGATTCACCCTCCCAACACAGGTAATCACCACCCTTGAGGGCGACGGAGCTTTGCGTGACTGCAGCGCTGGTGTCTGCGGCGGATTGCGCTTGACCGTCACACACGGCACGCAAGCCGCATTGGTCGCAAGAGTGTTGTGAGGGCATCCGAGATCACCGCATTGACGTGTGAATACATCATGCGAGGCTGCGTCAAAGCGCACTATTCGGACATGCCGAAGCCAGACTTGCGCACTGTCCCCGGTATGACCTGCAGTCCTTACCGGGCTGACCTGTGGAAACTACCTAGGCAATCTTCGCAATACCCGTGCTGACAGTCAGAACCTGACGCAGCAGATGGGCCAAAGAGCGGGCTTGCATCTTGTCCATCACATTGGCCCGATGCAGTTCGACCGTACGCGCACTGATACCCAGCTCGATGGCGATGACCTTGTTCGACTCACCGTCCACGATGCGCTGAAGAATTTCCCGCTCACGCGGAGTCAGGTCCTTGACCCGCTCTTCAATTTCTTCACGCTCGGACGCTGCAACCTGATCGTTGTGGTCCTGTTCGATGGCGCGCTGAACACGTTGAATCAGAGTTTCTTCACGAAACGGCTTCTGCAGAAAATCGAAAGCCCCTTCGCGCATGGCTTCGACCGCCATGGGCACATCGCCATGCCCGGTGACAAAAATAATCGGCCAGGCCTGCCGCCGCACTTGAGCTTCGCGGGCCAGTTGCAGTCCACTCATGCCGGGCATGCGCACATCCAGGATCAGACAGGCCGGATGTTCGTCATGCGCCGCATCGAGAAAGGCTTTTGCATCGGGATAAGCCAGCGCCTGCAGCCCGACCGATTGCATAAGCAGGACCATGGCATCGCGCACGGCCTCGTCATCATCAATGATGAACACCTGTCCCTGAATCATGCGTCCTCCACTAACCTCGGCAGAAGAATGGTAAAGCATGTGCCACCACCTTCGCGTGGGCGGAAACTCAATTCACCATCATGCGCATCAATGATCGATTTGCTGATCGACAAACCCAGGCCCAGCCCTTCTTGGCGTCCGGTGACGAATGGCTTGAATATCTGATCCGACAATTGCTCAGCAATACCTGCGCCGCGGTCGAGCACCGCAATCTCAACCCAGTCACGGCTCAGCACCTGACTGCGCAGCTCCACCTGCACACGCTGAGCAGACTGTGCGCAGGCCTCATAGGCATTGCGCACCAGATTGACCAACACCTGTTGTAACTGGGTTTCATCACCCTGCACCTGCGGGTCTGCGGGATCCAGGGTGCAGCTGATCTGAAGTTTGCGCGGATCAATTGCGAGCAGCGATTCCACGTCCTGAAGCAGATCACTGAGCTTTAGCGGCTGGGTTTCCACACCCTGATGCCGAACCAGCCGACGCATGCTGTGGACCACTTTGCCTGCACGTTCAGCTTGCTGGCTGATTTTCTCCAGGGTTTGCACGATGACGGCGGCATTGGCCACGGGATCTGCGGCCAGGCGGCGACACGCCTGTGCATAGGTGGAAATGGCCGCCAGCGGTTGATTGATTTCATGCGAGATGCCGCTGGCCAGTTCGGCCAGCATGCCTTGCTGACCAACCTCGGCAATACGCTCACGCTGTTGCACCAGTTCATTTTCACGCTCGGCCAGCTTGGCCTCGATCGCTTTGCGAGTGGTCAGATCACGGATGAAACCAACATAGCCAGCACTGCCTGCGCTGAGAATTTCGCCGACCGTCAGATCGATCGGAAACACACTGCCATCACGGCGCTGCGCCATCACTTCGCGGCCAATGCCGATGATGCGTGGCTTGCCTTCCTGACCATAGCGCGACAGATACCCATCGTGTTCGGCGCGATACGGCGCCGGCATCAGACAGGACACATTACGCCCGATCAACTCGTCTTTGCCGTAGCCAAACATGTGCAGGGTCGCCGGGTTGATATCCACAATCAAACCTTGCCGGTCGATCAATACGATGGCATCGATCGCCGCCTGCATCAGTGCGGTGTAGCGTGCAGCAAGTTGTTGCATGGTCAGGCTCGGCCCACGAACGGCCGACCATTTTCGACCAGTCAGGACGCGCTGGCCAGAATATTGTCATCAGCAATGCGCCACAGATGGTCTGCACGGCACCCGTGATCGGGGAATATCGCCACACCGGCACTCCATTGCGCGTCAGCACAGGTGGATTGAAGCGCCTTCGAAACCCAGGCGCAGGCCGCCTTGGCTGTGCGCACGTCATTGATGAGCAGCGCAACATTGGCGGCGCCGAAATAACCTGCGCAATCCGCCCGCCCCAGCTGCTTTTGAAGGGCCGCAACACATGCGCCAAGATCACCCTCAGCCTGTTTGAATTGCAGGCTGATCACCACGAACGAACGTCCGGCGGTTTCAACCTGGCGAATGCGATCACCGACCCGGTCCAGAAACGAGGTGGCGGTGAGCAAGCCGGTTGCTGGATCAACATGCCGGCGGCGCTCGGCTTCCATGCGCCGCACGCGCTGATCTGCGGCTTCATGATGAACCGACAGATAGTGCCTAATGGTCCCGTCCTGGGTCAGTGGATAAATGCTTTGTTCGATGACATAGCGAAAACCGAAGCGGTCACAGTCCACCGTTTCGGCAGTCCAGACCTGACCGCTGCGTATACATTCCCACATGCGGCGGTAGAACCTGCGGCCCTGCTCGCCACTGCTCAGCAAGCGCGCGTTGCGCCCAATCGCCTCATCAGCTCGATAGCCAGTCAGATGGGTGAATGGGGCATTGACCCACAGGATCACACCGTCGCGATCCGTGATGAACATGGACGGCGCACCGTCAGTCTGGTCCTGGATCTTGGCCTGCGCCTGAAGCTGGTCCGACACGCTGGTGGCCAGCAAGCGCCGGGCGGTTGCGCCCAGCATGTCACTGCTTGCACCCGCACGAACCTGCATGGCCAGAGCGGATTCGGCGCAGGCCGGGCTGGGCCGCCCCCTAGCGTCAGAGGTCGGCAATGATTTCGCCATGGTGGACCAGCACCGGGCATGGTGTGACCCGCAGCAAGCGATCTGCGGTACTGCCAAGGAAGAAGCGATCCACCGCCGACAGCCCGGCATCGCCCACCACGATCAGGTCGATGGCATGTTCGCGGGCCATTTCGGCAATGATTTTTGAGGGCTTGCCAACGCTGATGACCGACTCGATCTTGGGCGGCACATCCAGCGTCCGCAGCAGTTCGTCCATGGCCAAGCGTGCGCTTTCACGTTGTGGTTCTATGAAGTCGCCCTGAAAGTAAGGCGGCAATGTGCGGTCATCCACCACGTGCTGGGCAGCCAGTTCAGCCTCACGGTTGTGGGCCATATCGCGTGCCTGGCGCAGCGCCACATCGGAAGTCGCTGAAAAATCGACCGCCGCAAGCATCTTGCGATAACCATCCTCTGGATAGTGTTGCTCCGGTCCGATCGCCAGCACCGGCACATCAGCGCCGCGAATGACCTCATTGGCCACGCTGCCCATGAACCAGCGATCCACACCTTTGCGTGAGTGCGTGCCCATAACAATCAGGTCCGCCTGCTCATCTGCGGCGTAGCGCAATATGGACGGCGCCGCGCTGATGTCGCGCAGAATGACGCGGGTGACCTTGCCGTCCATCCCGCTGACAAAGCGCGCCATGCGGGTATCCGACATCTCGTCCATGGCCCGCTCGATGGTCTTGACGTCCGGTATGCCGGCCCAGCCAAACTGATCTCCATGCAAGACCTGAACATGAATCACATGGAGTTGCGCGCCGGTCCGCTCGGCGAGTGCCTGGGCATGCTCACGCGCCACTTCGCAAGTGTCCGAAAACTCACTCGCGAGTATGATTTTTGTCAATTTTTTCATGCGTGCTCTCCAGTTTTAGCTGGCCTCAAGACAGGGCCTTAGGCTCACATTGGCTTAAAACAACGCAACGCTCATTGATCTGGATCAACTTTTAGTCCGCTCATCCATGTTTCACTACACTGGGCTCAAATAGCCCAGCAATCGAAGGCTTAATCGTGTCGGCTTACACCACCGCAATGTTGTTGACCATGGGGCTGGTCGCGGCCACAGTCACCCTGCACTATGAAGTCTTGACCTCGCTCAATCGCGCCTTGCCGCGCTGGCGGCATATTCCGGGTCGCTTGCGCATGCTGGTGCTGATCAGCCTGTTGCTGCTGCTACACCTGATCGAAATCGGTCTGTTCGGCCTGGGTATCCATGTGGCCGCAAGTTTTCCGGCATTGGGTGGTATCACTGGCAGCCATGAGCATTTGCAATTGTTCGACGCGGTCTATCTGTCGGCCACCACCTATTCCACCCTGGGCTACGGTGATCTGGTGCCGCATGGCGCTATTCGAATTCTGGTCGGCGTGGAATCCGTGGTCGGCCTGCTGATGATCACCTGGTCAGCGTCCTTCACCTATCTGGAAATGCAGCGCTACTGGACTCCGCGCTAGCCCTGCGCGCATAAAAAAACCCTCCGAACGCGACAGCGAACGGAGGGTTATCTTGGTTGCGTAACGCTAGATGCGCGGCGCCGCGGCGCGACGCTGCGGTCTGAACATCAGAACCAGCAGCAACAAGCCGAGCAGCGACAGATTGAGCGCCCCACCACGCAGCAGCGGAGCTGATGTTGCGCTGTACTCATCGTCGTCATCAGCCATGTCGGCATCGCACACGAATGGGGTGAAATCCTCGACCACACCGACGTGATCGGCACTGTCACGCGATGGTGCCACCGCGTACAGGCCGGCACCACGCTTGGCAAAGCCGTTGGAACACGCCGCGTAATCCTGGAAGTCATTGGCCATGACCACGGACAACACCGCATCACGCGCTTCGGTGTAGGTCGCATTGGCCGGGGTCATCTTGAACCCGCCAATGATGTAGTCCTTCATGCGTGACTGCGCCTCGGCAAAGCTATGGCGCGGGTCATTGATCAGACCGACATAACAGTTCCAGACCATATTGGCCCAGATCTCACCCGAGCTGTGCACCGCCGAGTTGGTCGCTCCGTCACCACCATCCGGTGTGGGCTCACCATCGGCAATATGCTTGAAGGTAAACGCATTGCGCGAGAAGTCGGTGGAATATGGCGCACGTCGGATACCCGACCAGAAATTGTGCGTGACATAGCCGGCCAGCGAGTAAGCGCCGGAGTAGTTGTCGTTGAACGGTGCATCGGCATCGTCCTCCCGTGCCGACAGCATGAAGGCATTGATATCACCCCAGCCTTCCGACATGGCACCAGCCTGATTGTTGCTGGAATCGGTCAGACGATGGTGCACGTAGTGGAACAATTCATGGGCAACAATCTGGTTGTCCAGCGTGCCATCGGAATCGATAGTCTCTTCACGATTGACCCGCATGGTGACTTCACCCAGGGCCAGATTGTCCTTGATGATCTGACCATCAGCCTTGTTGATCATGACCGACGGCACCTGATACAGCGGATCCGTGACCGATACCGGCAGCAGATCAATCGGCACGTCACCATTGCCCATGCTGATCGGTGCGGAATCCACATTGTTGACCACAATCATTGCCGCCGCGCCGGACAGCATGGCGAACTGGGCCTTGGTGGTGAATGCACAC
>JBFKEC010000169.1:0-7137 GCA_041619315.1 Oceanococcus sp.
CGCCTGCACGCGACACCCATTGATGCCATTTTGCTGACCCATCACCATCCTGACCATCATCAGCACGCCACTCATCTGGCGCGCCAGTGGTCATGCCCGGTGCTGTGCAGTGACGACACCCGCGAGCGCATACCTGCCCGCTTTGGTGCCAATTACTGGGAGAACGTTGAAGTCCGCACCCTGACGCATGGCGATCTGGTCAGTCAGTGGCAGGATGTGGCGGTGCGGGCCTATGCCGTTCCCGGCCATGACGCCGGCCAGATGGCCCTGATGCCGGACAACAAAGCCTGGATGATTGTCGGCGACCTTATACAAGGTATCGGCACCGTGGTCATCGCCAAACCCGAAGGTGATATGGCGGCCTATTTCAAAACCCTGCAATGGGTCATCGATCAGGACCCCAAAGTCATATTGCCGTCGCATGGTCAGGCCATGGGCAGCACATTTCGCATCGCAGAGACCCTGCGCCATCGGCAAATGCGCGAGCAGCAGATCCTGGCATTGCATCAAAACGCCACATCACCACAACGCATGGTCGAGGTGATCTATGCCGGCGTCGACAAACGCCTTTGGGGGTTGGCACGCATGAATATCGATTGCCATCTGCAGAAACTTGAGGATGAAGGCCGACTCTGAGTCCGCCACGCCCCAGTGCATAACGCCTGCCTGATCCGGCGCGCATTACGCACCCTCAGCGACGCCAACCTTGCGACCGCGCAGCCATCACCGAGCCCACACCATCGCCGCACCAAAACTGTGCGTAGCAATTTCTTGCCAATGTCTGTGAGGTCGATTTCCTTTCTCGGTTCAGGTCATTACAATGGCCGAGGTTGAGTCTGCCGGACGCGGCGGCCTCTCGTTTTGGGGAATTCGAATTTTTAGAGGACATCGATGAAACATCATCTGACAGGCGCGTTTGTACTCGCCGCAATCGCCGCACCGCTGGCAGCTCAAGCGGAAGGCAAGATCTACGGCCAGTTCAACATCAGCGTGAACGAAGTCGACGGGGTTTATAACTCGGTTTCAGGCAACGACTTTGCTGATCCGAACACACAGGCTGCACAGGACGGACAGAGCGGCGACAACAACGCTTCACGTCTGGGCTTCCAGGGTGAAAACGGCCAGTTTTTCTATGCCGTTGAATTGGGTCTGGATGTGGATGACGCCGCTGGTGGCCTCGCTCACACCCGCCACGCCTTTGTTGGCTTCAACAGCTCGGTTGGTACCTTCACCTTTGGCCGCACCAACAGTGCGTACAAATTGGCTGCCCAGCGTCTGGATCCGTTCTACGACACCTCGGCCGTCAACTTCCAGGGTATCTCCTCCAACCAGGGTGGCGGCTACGGTCTGTCCAATCTGGCAAACGGCTGGACCAACAACTCTATCGCCTACATCTCGCCGGAATTCGGCGGCCTGACCGTGAATGCCGGTGTCTACCTGCAGGAATCGTCTGATGAAGATCACGATTTCGCACTGGGTGTGGACTACCGTCTGGGCGACCTGAGCCTGGGTCTTCAGTACCTGACCGTGGGTGCCGACAACGTTGATGGCGTTGTTGCTGGCGCTGGCCAGGTTGTTGACACCGCGTTGCAGGGCACCGTGAGCTACAGCACTGAAACCTTCAGCGTTGGCTTCTCGGCTGAGCAGGTGGAACTGCGTGCAAGCGGCGAAGACCGTATCTACATGTTCCTGGCTGGCGAATACGCTCTCAATGAGCACCTGACCCTGGCCGCTTCGGTTGGTGACGTCGATCAAGGTGCTGGCGAAGGCATGGGCTTCACCGTGGGTGCTTACCTCGATCTGATCGAGAACTTCACCCTGTACGGCCTGTACTCGCAGTCTGACCTGGACAACGCTCCGGCTTCGGAAACCGACGTGATCAGCGTTGGCGTTCGTTACGGCTTCGAAATCTAAGCGTTAGCGTCAAATCTGTAAAAACGGCGTCCCTTGGGACGCCGTTTTTTTATGCCTGCAATATTTATATTTAGCCGTGCGCTAACGAACCAACTCATCCAGACGCGCCCGTACCGCATCGACGGCAACACCTTCACGCACCGGTATCAATACAACATCCGCATCCTTGGCCAGCTCTTCCGCCAATTTGCTCTGATCTCGCGGTGAAAGATCACCCTGTCCCAGCTGATAATCCTTTTCAAGCAATGGGCTGCTGACACGCACCGTGTTGCTGCCCCAGAACACCACCTTGCGGCTGGCTTCCAGGATGTTCATGCCCTCAAGACCAATGCGGTAGTGGGCCACGCCACAGGCGTTCTTGCGCTGCTCAGCGTAGTTGGGGCGATCGTACTTGACGCACAGCTCGCGACTGAACGACAACACTTCTTCGTTCAGATTCAGATCAAAGCCATCCACCGCATCACGCAAGAAACGCAGATGTTCACCATGCGTTTGCGCCTCAGCCATGGTCGGCGCACTGGCCGCACCGCCGCGACACAGTTCAAGAACCTGCTGCGGGGTAAAACCACGATCAAGGTAATGATCAATGTCTTCGCGCTCACAATCAGCAGCGAAAAGCGGCGAAGCCATACCCAGCAATGCCACGGGCAAAGCGCACAAAACCAGTCTCATTTCAGATCCGTTCAACTCTAACAAGGTCGCAAGCTACGGGATTCGACACAAAAAAAACAGGGGACCCTTTGGCCCCCTGTGATGTGCTCTGGTTCAGCAAGCTTACCGCTCTACGCTGCCACGTTGATCTTGACCGCCTGCGCTTTGACACGCTTGGGAATGCTGATATGCACAACCCCATGCTCACTGCGCGCTTTAATGTTGTCTGCATCGGCACTGTCCGGCAGGGAAAAGCGACGCAGAAAGCGGCCATTTTGGCGCTCCAGTCGCTGATACTGAACCTGCTCATCTGGCGCCGGCGCCGCACGCTCACCAGCCAGCGTCAGTTGACCATCTTCCAGGGTGATGTCCACTGAGGCCGGATCAACACCAGCGAGTTCGGCACGCAACTCATAGCGATCCTCGTATTCCACAACATCCACGCGGGGCTGCCAGGTCACCTTGCTGCGGCTATCGGCATTGGCGGGGGCCATGGCGTTGAACAGATCAAAAACATCATCTGGCCAGTTGTTCAGATTCGACCAGGGTTGATAACGAATCAGGCTCATATGCTCATCTCCTTGTGCGTTCATGCACGCTTGCTCGTGCTGGAAATGTATGAGCACAGATGCGCTTTTCAAGCCGATAAATAGTAATTTTTTCCTTTACTTTCAGCCTATTGAAAACAAATCACACAACCCCATACTGGAACTTTTTGGCCTTTCAAGAGCGCTCGTTCAAACCTCTGTGGTCAACCGGCACCCCCGATTGTCGTTGAATGCACACCTATCACAACGGAGATGTCGCGATGAAACGATCAACGCTAGCTGCTATCGCACTCACCACCTGTGGACTGGCATTCAGCCTGCCCAGCCAGGCTCATACCACGACTCGCGCACAGGTTCATATTGATCTTGCGCCCATTCATCTGGGCATTGGTAGCGTGCGCCTGCATGGACCCAGAACGACACACCGCCATGTCCACCAACCACGCTGCTATCGCCAGCATGCGCCACATAGCACGCATTGGTCGCTGCATGTTCGACGCAATGCGCGGGACAAGCCACATCATCACAATCGGCGATCGGCACACCAGCGCCATGAGCACTCGCATCATCACAACCACAATGAGCGTCGGCACCATCACTAGCCGCTCAAGCCCATCTACAAAAAAGCCCGGTCAAACCGGGCTTTTTACGTGCAACTGGATTTAACCGTTGGGTTAGAACATCGTTATCAGTCGATCGGCCGGCACATAACCGGGCTGCATGACACCATTGTCCAGAACCAGGGCTGGTGTGCCACGCACACCGATTTCCTGGCCAGCACGATATTGCTCCATGACCGGTGTCGGGCAGGATTTGGCACTCACACTCTTGCCTTCCTTGGCCTCGGTCATGGCAACGTTCTGATCCTTGGAGCACCACACGTTTTCGGCCTTCTGGAACGACGGTGTATTCGGCCCGCTACGCGGATAGAACACATAGCGCACAGTAATCCCGGCGTCATTGTAGTCGGCCATTTCGCGATGCAGCTTGCGGCAGTAGCCGCAATCAATATCGGTAAACACGGTCATCACGTGCTTCTGCTTTTTGGCCGGGAAAACGATCATATTGTCTTCGCCAATGCTGTCCAGAATCTCCAGGCGCATGGCTTTGCGACTGGTTTCAGTCAGCGAACGCCCTTCCTTCACATCGACCAGATCGCCGGTAAAATAATACTCGCCATCTTCTGTCACATAGCCGAACGACATCCCTTGATTGATCTGATAGATCCCGTCGACCGGTGTGGTGGAGATGTGTTCGGTCTTCAGTGAGGGAAAGGCATTGCTCAGATTGTCACGCAATTCCTTGATCTTGGCAGACGCATCATCGGCGGCATGCAAGGTGGCGGCGGAACTTGCCAGCAGCAAGCCCATGATCAGTCGTTTCATAACTACTCCGGTTTTTGATAACGCTGTGACCATTTCAGCGTCAATTAATTCGCTTTCATGCGCGCGGATGGTTGTGTGCGTGCAATTGTTCCAGCCTGGCACTGGCAACATGCGTATATATCTGGGTCGTTGACAGGTCACTGTGGCCAAGAAGCATCTGCACCACACGCAGGTCGGCGCCGTGATTGAGCAGATGGGTCGCAAAAGCATGCCGCAAGGTGTGTGGCGAAATGACTCCGCTGATCCCGGCCATCAATGCATAGCGCTTTATGATATGCCAGAAGTTCTGACGCGTCATCGCACGACCATTGCGCGCTGGAAACAGCACATCGCTAACCACCCCGTCGAGCAATTCGGGGCGCGCATCACGCATGTATCGCTGAAGCCACACCATCGCCTCTTCGCCAACCGGCACCAACCGTTCCTTGGCGCCCTTGCCCATGATGCGGATCACCCCGCCCTCCAGACTGACCCGCGCCATATCCAGCCCGACCAGTTCGCTGACACGCAGGCCGGCCGCATACATGAATTCCAGCATGGTGCGATCACGCAGCCCGCGCGCCGTGGCCAGGTCGGGAGCCAGCAGCAAGCGCTCGATCTCGCCCTCGCTCAGACTCTTGGGCAAGGGGCGACCAATCTTCGGCCGGGCCAAACGTGCGCTGGGATCATCGGCACGCAAACGTTCGCGCACCGCCCAGCGGTAGAAACGCCGGACCGCCGAATGCAGCCGCGCAAGACTGCGCGCCGCCAACCCCTTGCATGACGCCATAACACCGGCCAACGAGGCTGGCGAGGCAACCAGAAGATCCTCACCCTGACGGGCCAACTCACGTCCGACACGAACAAGATCGCTGCGATAGGCCTGAACACTGCGCTCGGCCAGACCATCTTCCAGCCACAACGCATCGCAGAAGCGTGCGATCAATCTCACGTCGGCAGGCGAAGGGTTAAACTGCGCACTTGGCATACTCAGGATTATGAACCAGTGTCGCGAGCCATGCACAGGTCGAAACACCCCGCCGCAAGCCTGATCATTATCGGTCTGTGGTTGCTGGCGAGCACCCTGGCGATCGCTGAGAACACGGATCACTGGCCATCCAGCAGCGCCAATGATGCGCAACTGGCGGCACAGCTCCGTCAACTGGAGCAGGCCGAGCAAAGCCCTGCTGCGCGGCGCTGGCTTGAAGCGCTGCTGAATCACCCCGAGACCGCGCGTAAGCCCCACCCGGAGGGTCGTGGCCAAACCTTGCCGCACTATGCGATCGCGGCGCGTGCACAACACCTGCTGCAGCGTTGGGATGAACAACTGGCGCTGGAACAATTGCGCAGCGACCCGACGCTGCGCAGCAAATCCACGACGACCCGCGCCCAGCACAGAGCCCTGCTGACCTGGCTGTCCGAAGCCAGCGAGCAGCAGCTTGCCGAATTTCGCGCCCAAACCGACGCTGCGCAGTGGACTGACGACATCCTGACGCTGCTGATTCGCCGTCAGGATCAGTGGTCTGACTGGCTGGCCCTGGCGCAGCGAGGCGAGCAGGCCCGCAGCCTCAATCTGCTGCTTCAATCAGCCCCGCTGGATCATCCGGAGTTTTCCAGCCTGCTCGACACCTTGGCTGCAAACCCGGCGCTGCGCGGCGGCGTCGCCACCCTGCGTGCACGCTGGATCACACGCGACCCGCAACGCATGGCCGCACTGCTGCATGCGCTGGATACGCAAACCTGGACCGTGCCCCTGATCGAAACGGCCCTCAAGGTGCAGCCAGCACAATTTGAGCAGCGCATGAGCCAGGCGCTGGGGTCAGCCGACAAGGCCGCGCTTGCGGCCTGGGCTTTGTGGCAGACCGGCACGCCGACAGCACACGCTGTGCTGCGCGACTATGCCCAATCCGATTTCGCCATTGCGCATCTGGCTAAGGAGATTGACACATGGCTGCGCTGAAAAGGGCGGGCGGCCTGCTCGCCCTATGGCTACCCATGATGACCCATGCAGTGGTCGCCGAATATGTCGAACAGACGCCAGACCAGGCGAGCGGGGCCTATATAGAACTGGGCATCCCGGTACCGCAGCCGGTGACCAGCACCTTGCCCATCGCCGGCTTCAGGGATTACAGCAGCGTGCTCGCGCGCATCGACTTGCTGGCGCTGCAGCACGATTTCGTCACCCGCCATAGCCTCGGCCAGAGCGGCAATGGCGAGACCATTTACGGCTTGCAGATTGGGGGCGCCAGCAATGCCCCTGTGATGCTGCAGACCGGCGGCATGCACGCGCGCGAATGGGCCTCGCCAGAGGCCGTGCTCGGTATAGCCGAACGCCTAGTCGAACAGGCCAACGACGGCGGTGTAGGCACCTGGCTGATCGATCATGCCAATGTACTGCTGATCCCCGTGCTGAACCCGGATGGATTTACCACCACCCAGCGCTATCCCACCACCACGCGCATCGGTGAGGACCCGCAAAATTCATCATCCGACCCGCAATACCCGCGCGATGGGCGCATGCGACGCAAGAACCTGCGCGATACGGATGGCCTGCTGGACAGCAGCAGCGACGCCCTGCTGGGTGTGGATCTGAACCGCAACCTCAATCCAAACTGGAATTCCGGGCGCGGCTCCAGCAGCGATCGTGAATCGATCATCTA
>JBFKEC010000170.1:0-7105 GCA_041619315.1 Oceanococcus sp.
GGGGCCGTGCTGTTCGCGACCGGCTACGCCGATCGCTCCTACAGTTCGTTGCGTAGGAGCGATCCGCCAACAGCGGGTCGCGAACCCAGCGCCTACAGTTCGTAGCGTAAGAGCGATCCGCCAACAGCGGGTCGCGAACCCGGCGCCTACGGTTCGCTGCGTAGGAGCGATCCGCCAACGGCGGGTCGCGAACCCGGCGCCTACGGTTCGCTGCGTAGGAGCGATCCGCCAACAGCAGGTCGCGAACCCAGCGCCTACGGTTCGTTGCGTAGGAGCGATCCGCCAACACCGGGTCGCGAACCCGGCGCCTACAGTTCGTTGCGTAAGAGCGATCCGCCAACAGCGGGTCGCGAACCCGGCCATTAGAGACGCTCGATAATCGTCACGTTGGCCACACCACCGCCTTCACACATGGTCTGCAAGCCGTAGCGTCCACCCGTGCGCTCCAGCTCATGCAGCAGGGTGGTCATCAATTTGGTGCCGGTGGCACCCAGCGGGTGACCCAGCGCAATCGCCCCGCCATTGACATTGGTTTTCTCGTGCGGGTAACCGGTTTCCTTGAGCCATGACAGCGGCACCGGTGCGAACGCTTCGTTGATCTCGACCAGATCAATCTGATCCAGCGACATGCCGCTGCGCTGCATCGCCCGCAGGGTTGCCGGAATCGGCGCGGTGAGCATGTAAATCGGGTCATCGCCCATCACTTCCATGTGCACGATGCGGGCGCGCGGGGTCAGGTTGTAGCGCTTGAGCGCCGCTTCCGACACCACCAGCACAGCCGATGCTGCATCACAGGTCTGGCTGGCGACCGCCGCGGTCAGGGTGCCGCCCTCGGCCAGCACATCCAGCTCGGCCATTTTCTCCAGCGAGGTTTCACGCGTGGTTTCGTCCATGGCGAAATCGCCCACCGGCACGATCTCGCGATCGAAACGGCCTTCCTTGATGGCCTGAATCCCACGACGATGCGATTCCAGCGCAAATTCTTCCATCTCGCGACGGTTCAGATTCCACTTCTTGACCATCTTCTCGGCGCCGTAGAACTGCGACACCGGCTCATCACCGAAACGCTCGGTCCAGCCTTTGCTGCCGGAAAACGGATCGGAAAAGCCCAGCGGTTTGGCCGCCAGCATGGCCGAGCCGATCGGAATCTGGGTCATGGTCTGCACACCACCGGCAATGACCACATCGTTGACCCCGGCCATGATCGCCTGAGCGGCAAAATGCACCGCTTGCTGGGATGAGCCGCACTGACGATCAACCGTGACACCCGGCACCGACAGCGGCCCACCGGCGGTAAGCCAGCAGGTGCGCCCGATGTTGCCGGCCAGCGGGCCGATCGCATCCACGCAACCGAACATCACGTCGTCGTAATCTTCGGCCGGAATGGCATTGCGATTGAGCAGCGCCTTGATCACATGAGCGCCCAGGTCGGCGGCATGAGTCTGCGCCAGCGAACCCTTGCGACGCCCGGTCGGGGTGCGCAGCGCATCAACGATATAGGCTTCAGCCATGATCTTTTCCTGTAATTACTGAGGAGCGCGACCTGTGGCCGCACTCAAATTGAGTGACCGCCGAGCGGCCCTAGAACGTGGTGCCGGGGCCGATTGAGGCACCCTCGGCAAACAGCGATTGGGCCACACGCTGCTTGTGAAACAGCCGGTCGCCCCAGAACGATTCCAGAGCCCAGGCGCGCTTCATGAACATTTGAAGATCCGCTTCCCAGGTGTAGCCCATGGCGCCATGGGTCTGCATGGCATTGCGTGCGGCCAGCAGCGCCGCTTCGGCACAGGCCAGCCGTGCATGCGAAACCTTGGCCTCAAGCTGTGCATCACCATGCTGCAAGGCATAGGCAGCGCGATGCAGCACCGGGCGAGCGAATTCGATCTTGACCGCAATATCGGCCATGTGATGCTTGATCGCCTGAAACGAACCAATCGGTTTGCCGAACTGCTTGCGCTGGGCCGAGTAGTCCACGCCCAGATCCAGCATGCGCTGGGCCAGCCCGACCATCTGCGCCGCAACCGACACCGCCGCGCGATTGACCGCCTGAGCCCAGATCGCCTGACCACGCTGTGCATCACAGATGCGGGTGGCGTCACTCGGCGTCCACGTCAGCTTGTACAAACGGCGCGATGCATCAATGCTGGGGTTGAGTTCCAGCGACACCTGATCCGGCGTTGCGGCATGAATCTCATCGTTGTGCCAGAGCAGAATCAGATCCGCGATCTGGGCATCGTGCACCAGCGGATTGAGCGGATGCGAAATGGCGAGGCGCGCCTTGCCCTCGCACATGCGTCCCAGCCACTCGGACTTGAAGGCCTCATCATCCAGTGCGGCAACAATGCCGATGCCGACATAGGCCGCATCGGACAGCGAATCGGGAATGCCGTGGTAGCCCACCTCCTGCAGCAGCAGAACCCAGTCCAGATCGCCCTGCCCCAGCCCGCCATAGGCTTCCGGCACGGACAGTGCGGTCAGGCCCTGTTCGGTGATCTTCTGGCGCAATTCCGGCGAGCGGCCCGAATCGGTGGTTTCCCAATGCTCACGCAACAGCTCCGGTGCGGCTTGCACCACCAGAAAACTGCGCACCGCATCGCGGAACTGAATCTGCTGATCGTCAAACGAAAAATCCATGTTCGGCTCCTTACGCGCGCGGCATGCCGAGCATGCGTTCAGCAATGATGTTGCGTTGAATTTCGTTGGTTCCGGCGTAGATCGGGCCGGCCAAGGAAAACAGGAAACCATCCAGCCACTGGGCAATGCCCTCGGCCTGCGGCGCATGCGGCATCAATTCGGCACGCGCGCCGAGAATGCTCATGGCCGTTTCATGCATCTTGACGTCGAGTTCCGACCAGAAAATCTTGTTGGTGCTGGCCTCCGCCCCGATCTTGGCGCCCTTGGCCAGCCGCGAGGCGGTGGCGTAGGTGGCCAGGGTGTAGGCCTCGGCATCCATCCAGCATTTCATCACCGCATCGCGAATGGCCGGATCGCCATCGCAGCGCTCACGGTTGGCCTGATACAGGGCAACCAGATCGGCAGCCGTTTTCTGAAAGCGCGCTGGCGAGCGCAACATCAGTCCACGCTCGAATCCGGCGGTGGCCATGGCAATGCGCCAGCCCTCGCCTTCTCCGCCCAGCAGATTGCTGGCCGGCACCCGCACATCGTCAAAAAAGATTTCGGCAAATCCGGGCAGGCCATTGAGCTGGCGAATCGGCCGCACCGTGATGCCGGGCAGATCCAGCGGCATCAGGATGAAACTCAAACCGTGATGGCGTGACGAGCCGGACTCACTGCGGAACAGACCGAACAGCCAGTCGGCATACACGGCGCGGGTTGACCAGATCTTCTGGCCATTGATGACGAACTCATCACCCTCGCGCCGTGCGCTGCTGCGAATCGCCGCCATGTCCGACCCCGCGCCGGGTTCTGACCAACCCTGCGCCCAGGTGTCTTCGCTGGTCGCCATGGGCGGCAGAAAACGCGCTTTCTGTTCCGCTGTGCCGTATTCCATCAGGGTCGGCGCCAGCAGAAAGATACCGTTCTGATTGACCCGCCCCGGTGCCCCGGCGCGCCAGTATTCTTCTTCGAAGATCAGCCATTGAATGAGGTCGGCGCCCAGCCCGCCTAGCGCCTTGGGCCAGGTCACCGCGCTGTAGCCCTGCGAGGCCAGCTTGGCCTCCCAGCTGCGGTGCGCGGCAAATCCTTCTGCGGTGTCGAAACTGGGCAGTGGCTCGGCCGGCACGTTGGCCTCAAGCCAGGCCCGAACCGTGGCGCGAAACTGCTGCTGACCCTGGGTGTAATTCAGATCCATCAGTTGAAACTCGCTTCCCGTTTTTCCACGAAGGCCTTGCGCGTCTCCGCCGAATCCTTGCTGGTGTAGGCCTGCAGCGTGAAGCCCTGCTCCCAGCGATATTTGTCTTCCAGATTGCCGTCTTCGATGCCGTTGAGTGATTCCTTGGCCAGACGGATCATGGTGGTGCTCTTGGCCGCGATCTGCGCGGCAATCTGCAGCGCGGCGTCACGCAACTGTTCATGCGGCACAACCCGTTCGATCGCGCCCAGGCGATACGCCTCAGCCGCATCAATGGGTTCGCCGGTGAAATACATCATGCGCACTTTCTGCAGCCCGAACAGGCGTTGCAGATGAGCGCCGCCGCCCATCGCCCCACGGTCCACCTCCGGCACCCCGAAGCTGGCATTGTCGGCCGCAACCACAATGTCCGCCGCGCCGGTAATGCCGATTCCGCCACCCAGCACAAAGCCGTGCACGGCCACGATCACCGGCACCGGATTGCGGTGCACGGCCTCAAAAGTCCGGTAGTTGCCGGCGTTGACATCGACGATGCGCTCGGGATGGGCGTTGAGCTCCTTGATGTCGACGCCGGCACAAAAACCGCGTCCCTCGGCGCGGATCACGATCACGCGCACACCATCAGTAGAACCCAGCCGCTGAATCTCGTCGGCCAGTGCATGCCAGCCCGCGCTGTCCAACGCGTTGACCGGCGGGTGATTGATGACCAGCTCGGCTATGCCCTGGTCAATGGAAGTCTGAAACGTTGAGCTCATCCGCTGCCTGTATTGTCGGGTGCGGCCATGGCCGGCACCGTTTGTTTTGATCGATTGGCAGTATCAAAGATCAGGGCTCAGGCAGCTTCATCCTTTAGGGTGAGTGGCCACGGCTGAGGGCAAGCCGCCACAAACGCGCCGCACGGCCTGCGGCGCAGCGCGGCAAAGACGACATTCAGATGTTCGTGGCCTTAGGCGCAGCGCCGGCGCATAAAAGCACCCGCTGGACAAACGCGCCTTTTGCTTCGGTGTAGGCCTCGCGATCGTTGCGATACTGCTGGGCCAGCCGCCGTTTCAAAACCGCATATTCCTGGAACCAACGGCTATCGGTGCGCAAGGTGTCTCTGAACAAGAGCCGTTCTTTCCACAGCGCGCTGCCCAGCGGGACAATGTGCAGATGATGGGTTCGATATACCGGCGAAGGCTTGCAGAACCAGTGCATCAGATCTGCCTTGTACGGCCAATAGTTGTAATGAAGAGCTTGTGCTGCCGCTATGGCGCCCTTGGAGGACGGCAGATCCACCACAGGCACCATGATATCGATGACTGGTTTTGCGACCATGCCAACGATTGCGGTGCTGCCAACATGCTCAATCGGACCGGCCAGCCAAGCGCCAAGCGCCGTTTCAAGCAGACGGCGCTCGGCGGCAAACTGCTCTGGCCACAGCGGATCGTATTCAACCACCTCGATGGCAGCGTCGCGGTTTTGATCGGTGGATGTGGGCACGTGGTCTGTTGCCAGTGAGCGTGGACGCTTGCAGCAAGCCGCCTCAAGACAGCTTGTGCAAGGCCTCAATAATGTCGTCAGGCTCTGCCCGCGTTCGATAATCAACATCGACATAGCGCCATGCCACCACGCCATCCCGATTCAGCACAAAAGTGGCCGGAATTGGCAACACGCGTCCGTTGCCATTGTTGATTTCCTCAAGATTCAGCTTGCGATCAACACGCATGTGCTCAACCAGAAACGCCGGCACTTCCCATGCAATGCCGTACTGCGCGGCCACTTTCGCATCCTGGTCGGACAGCACCACGAAATCCATTGCACTGATTTCATCTTGCGTCATCGACCCATCAGCCACCTGCGGGCTGATCGCTACCAAGCGCGCACCGCATGCATGAATGTCGTCCAGGCGTGCTTGCATGGCCCTCAGTTGCAAGTTGCAGTACGGACACCAGCCACCCCGATAAAACGTAAGAACAACCGGGCCTTGTGCGAGCAGCGCATCCAGTGAAACCGCTTGGCCTTGTGCATCCGGCAGCTCGAAACCGGGGGCCTTTTGACCGAGTTGAATGGCATCGGCGCCCTGCTCGAAGGCTTTCGCCCGCTCAATGATTTCATCGACACCTTGCATGAAATCAGGGTTGGCCTGCCGCCCTGCTGCAATCTTGGCATCGGTCTGTTCTTTTAAACTTTTCATACGTTCTCTCTTGTAAGGCACTTGCGCTTTCACACGCACACGCCATACCGGTGAAGGCCCGTGCTTGCGCTGCCTTTCCGCTAGCTACCCATAACCGAAAAGCTGGCACCAAGATATGCGGCGTAGCCGAGCAGGAGTATCCCCCCTTCAGTTCGACTGAGCCGCCGCCCGGTATATAAAAAAGCGAGGAGCACAACAGCCACGCCAAGCATCACCCACTGATCAAATTCCATGATGCGTCCACGCACGTGCAAAGGCTGAAGCAACGCGGAAACGCCCAGTATCCCAAGCAGGTTAAAGATATTGCTGCCCAGAACATTGCCGACCGCCACATCCGCATGCCGCCTCAATGCGGCAATGACGGAAATCGTAAGCTCCGGCAAAGACGTACCCACCGCGACCAGGGTGAGACCGATGACGGCCTGCGACACGCCAAAACCCTGCGCAAGCCCCACTGCACCCAGAATGAGAATCTTTGATCCCGCAATCAGCAACACCAGGCCGATAACGATCGCCACTGCAGACCATGCCGCTGATTTCGGCACAACCGTGACCTCTGCGGCCTCTGCCTGATGCACCACCGCAGCGGGTGCTGGCGTTGTGCTCAGCCTTTCACTCCAGTACGCCCACGCCAGATACGCGAACAGTGACAGCAACAGCACCGCAGCGCCCAGATATGAAAGATTGTCAGTTGCCGCAAGGGCAATGAACAGCACGCTTGCAGCCACCACCATCACCGCATCCCGCTGCAGCGCCACAGCGGTCACCGTGAGTGGCGAAATGACCGCGCACAGCCCCAGGATCAGCAAGATGTTGGCGATGTTGCTGCCAACGACATTGCCAATTGCAATGTCCGGCTGGCCGCCGAGCGCAGCCTCAATCGACACCACCATTTCTGGCATCGAGGTGCCGAACCCGACAATGACCAGGCCGGACAGCAGCGGTGACACTTTAAAGCGATTCGCTGCGCTCAGCGCCCCACGAATCAAGGCCTCGCCACCGATGGTCAGCAACCCGACCCCAACGATCAAATAGAGCGTATTCAACTGCACCGAACCTCGCTGATAGCAGACATTGCCCGCTTCATGACGACACCCTTGGCCAGACGCGTGAGTTCA
>JBFKEC010000171.1:0-7076 GCA_041619315.1 Oceanococcus sp.
CCAGCCGGTGCTGGATGAAAACGGCGATCCGATCCTGGAGCAGAAGTACTCGGTTGCAAGCGGCACCGTGCTTACGATCAATACAAAGACCAAGAAGCTGTACGACGAAAGTGGCGCCAAGGAACTGGCTGACATTTCTTCCTCGTTCACCCCGCAAAAACTCGAGTTCATCAAGGCTGGCGGCTCCTACGCCGTGGTCTTTGGCAAGAAGCTGCAGACCTTTGCCGCCGAGACGCTGGGTGTTGAAGCACCGGCTGTATTCGCGCAGTCCAAGGAAATCTCGCATGAAGGCCAGGGCCTGACCGCGGTCGAGAAGATTTTCAACCGCAATGCGGTGGGCGTGGCCGAAGGCAAAGTGCTGCATGCCGGTTCCGACGTGCGCGTCAACGTCAACATCGTGGGTTCCCAGGACACCACCGGTCTGATGACCGTGCAGGAACTGGAAGCCATGGCCGCGACGGTGATTTCGCCGAAGCTTGATGGTGCCTACCAGTCCGGTTGTCATACCGCGTCGGTGTGGGATCACAAGGCGCAGAAGAACATCCCCAAATTGATGGGCTTCATGAACAAGTTCGGTCTGATCACCGCGCGTGACCCCAAGGGCGTCTACCACGCGATGACCGACGTGATTCACAAAGTGCTGAATGACATCACCGTCGACGACCGTGCGGTCATCATCGGTGGTGACTCGCATACCCGTATGTCCAAGGGCGTGGCTTTTGGTGCCGACTCCGGCACCGTGGCGCTGGCGCTGGCCACCGGTGAAGCAACCATGCCGATTCCTGAATCGGTCAAGGTGACCTTCAAGGGCACCCTGAAAGACCACATGGACTTCCGCGACGTAGTTCATGCCACCCAGGCGCAGATGCTCAAGAAGTTCGGTGACAATGTCTTCCAGGGCCGTGTGGTTGAAGTCCACATCGGCACGCTGCTGGCTGACCAGGCGTTCACGTTCACCGACTGGACCGCCGAGATGAAAGCCAAGGCGGCGGTGTGTATCTCCAATGACGACACCCTGATCGAATCGCTGGAACTGGCCAAGAGCCGCATCCAGATCATGATCGACAAGGGCATGGAGAACGAAGCGAAAACCCTGCACGGTTTGATTGATCTGGCCGACAAGCGCATTGCTGAAGTGCGTTCGGGTGAGAACCCGGCGCTCAAGCCTGACGACAACGCCAAGTACTTCGCCGAGTTTGTGGTTGACCTGGATCAGATCGTCGAGCCGATGATTGCCGACCCGGATGTGAACAACGCCGATGTGTCGCGTCGTTACACCCATGACACCATTCGCCCGGTCTCCTACTACGGCGGCGAGAAGAAGGTTGATCTGGGTTTTGTCGGCTCATGCATGGTGCACAAGGGTGACCTCAAGGTCATTGCCCAGATGTTCCGCAACCTTGAGAAGCAGAACCCGCAGATCGTGTTCAAGGCGCCGCTGGTGGTTGCACCGCCGACCTACAACATCATTGATGAACTCAAAGCCGAAGGCGACTGGGAAGTGCTGCAGAAGCATTCCGGCTTCGAATTTGATGACAATGCACCCAAGGGTGCGGCGCGTGTTGCTTACGAGAACATGATGTATCTGGAGCGTCCGGGCTGTAACTTGTGCATGGGCAACCAGGAGAAGGCCGAGAAGGGCGACACCGTGATGGCGACCTCGACCCGTCTGTTCCAGGGCCGTGTGGTTGAAGACAGCGATGAGAAGAAAGGTGAGTCTCTGCTGGCGTCCACTCCGGTTGTGGTGCTTTCGACCATTCTGGGCCGCACGCCGACCATCGACGAGTACAAGTCGGCGGTTGAAGGCATTGAGCTGACCAAGTTCGCGCCGCCGCTGAGCCAGCCGCCGGCACCGCGCTCGCTGGCCAACTAATCGGCCGGGGCGCGCCCCGAACCGAATCAAAACGCCACCCTTGAGGTGGCGTTTTTTTTTGCCCGGATATTGTGTGGTTCAGGCCGCTGCCGGAACCCGCTGCGGGTAAACCCGACGGTGGGTCAATGCGACCAGACAGGGCAGGACTACTAAAGCGGCCACAAGGTTAGCGGCCATGATGCAGATGATCAGCGTGGCCATATCGGCGACAAACTGCAGATCGCTCAACCATGCGATGGGCAGGATGCTCAGGGCCATGACTCCGGCGGTAAAGACAATGGCCTGGCCGGTTGTGCCGATGGCCTGTTCCACGGCGCTCTGCAGCGAGCCACTTGCGGCATATTCTTCACGGATACGCTCCATCAGATATATGCCGTAGTCGATGCCCACGCCCAGACCGATGGCGGCGACGATCATGGAGTTCACGTCCAGCCCGATGCCGAGCACATGCATGACCGCGATCATGCTCTGATGGGCCAGATTGACCGGCGCCAGCAGGATCAGGCCGGTCATTGCAGAGCGATGGCTGAGCGAGAATATGCAGAAAATCACCAGATTGAGCGCGGCAACGATCCAGAAGTGATAGTCGGCGACGATGGTATTCATGGCCTGTTGCAAGGCGATGGAACCGGTCGCCAGTCTGACCTCGAACTGTTCATGCTCAACGCCCACACTGGCCACCGCATCGCGCGCTGCGGCGAGCGCCTGATCGACCGTGTCCTGGGTGTTGTCGGCATACCAGAATGACACCGTGGCGTGCTTGAGTTCGGCATCAATAACGTGGTTGTAGGCCTCCGAGCTTGAACCCATCATCGCCGCCACTGCGCTGGCGGTGAGGGCACGTTCGCGCAGGTCCAGAGGCAGCCAGCGCACATCACCGCCGTTGTACAGACGATTCACCTCACCAAGGTAGTCCGCGAAGGTCAGGCTGGCCTTGGGTGGGAACGCACCGTGTTCCATTTCGCGTTGCAGTGTCTGAGCCACGCGTATGGTGTCGGGGGCAACCACGGTCCATTCCGGACCGCTTTCGTCGCGCGCCTGCAGAATGATTTCCAGTGTGCTGATGCCGGCAAAATGTTCGTTGATCTTGCGCGCAGCCTGATTGAACTCGGACGCCTCGGCCAGCAGGTAACTGCCCTGTACAGGGTTGCCAATGCGAATCTTGGACGCGGTATAAGTACTTACCAGCGCGGTCACTATGATCAACAGCAGCAAGGGGTAGCGCAGGGAAGGCTGATGCAGGCGCGCAAGGCCTCTGAGCAGGCCAAAGCTGGCCTTGCGCGGCGGTCGGTCGGCGCGCGGTGCGGGCAGTGTGGCCAGTACGGCGGTGATCAGGATCACCCCTGTGGGAATCAACCAGAAGGCCCACATGCCGCAGAAAATGGCGTGTCGAACCATCGCCGGTATCGGGGCGGCCGCGACGACCACGATGCCGAGCACGTCGGTGAGTATGCTCAGCACCGAGGGCTTGAACATGTGCGCCAGCGTGTGGCGGGCGGCATCCGTCTGGACGTGGCCGGCTGCGATGTACTCCTGAAATCTGGCGCTGAATTGCACGCTGTGGGAGAACGAGCGGGCCAGCAACAACAGCGGTACGACCATCAGCAGCGGATCGATGGAAATATCCAGCCAGCCGACCAGACCAAAGGCCCAGATGGCTGCGGTGGCTGAACACAATACCGGCGGCAATGCGCTGCGCAGGGTTGCCGATTGCCACAGCAGGGCGGCAATCAATATGGCAACGGCCAGCCCCATCAGGGCCCACATCTGGTTTTCGTAGCGGTAGATCCAGCCGTACAGGGCCGGTTGGCCGTACAACATCACGTCGTGCTGTTCATCACGCGCCTGTTCAACCAGCGCCTGGGCGTATTCGAAGGCTGCTCCCCAGTCCACCCGGTTCTCGATGAAGGTGGCGGAGATCAGCGTTGCTGTTTGATCCTGTGAGATGAGGAATTGCTGGGCCACCGGCGCTTTGTCGACACGCTGGCGAAAGGCCGTGATCTCGGCGTCCGAGGCAGGCGGCTGATCATCCATCAGCGGGCGCATGTCGATGCCGAATGCGGTGGCGTGCGAATAGCGCGCTTTTTCCGTGGCGATCGATACGATCTGGGTGTGATCGACCCCGGGGGAGAGGTCGATATCGCGGGTCAGTTGGTTGACCAGCGCCAGGGTTTCACGGTTGTAGATGTCGCCGTGGCGGTTCTGCACCATGATCAGCAGGGTCAGCGGACTGCCGAAATCGGGGTGATCGCGGAAGGTTTCAACGAACGGATGGGTTTGCGGCAGCAGATCCGAGTACACCGTCTCGAAGCGCACTTTGTTCAGGCCCAGCGCAAACCCCACGGTGGCCACCGCAAACAACACAAGTATGGGTCGACGCCAGGCCACTACCGCGTCGGCCAGGCGCAGGCTCCAGGATGGTGTCATCACACCGTGCCCAGGCGCATCAGTGCGCGCTGGGTCAGATATTCTTCATAGATACGGGGGTCATTGGCCGCGCTGAAATGCTGATTCTCGACCTGGCGAACCTGTTCCATGCGGGTGATCTTGCCGGTCTGTATGTCCGAGGCGGTGACATGACACCAGCTCCAGTACGGATGGGCACCATCATCGACTTTCGCGCCTGCGCTGTCGTACAGGCTGTAGGCGCCGTCAAATGAACGATATGGCGCACCGTTGCGGTCGTAGGTGACCATACCGATCAAGACCTGATTGCGGGCGTCGAACCACATGCGCTTTTTGGACACCGGGGCACGAGGGAATCCGGTGGGTTCGCATTCGATGACGATGGCTTCAGGGACCAGTTCCACCGTGGTGTCCCAGAAACTGGTGCCATCGGCGCCGCCATGGGTGGTGTGCTCCCAGTTGTCATCGGCGCTGTTCCAGTTGTTGGACAGGCCGGCCAGGAATGGCCCGCGCCCGACAATGCGAAAGTTGCCCCAGGTGTGCAGCGGGTCGCCGGCCCCCCAGGCATCTGACAGGAACAGCGATGTTTTGGGCAGCAGAGGCTCGAAGCGCTGGCTGGTGGGAAACTGGCGGATGCGTCGGAACTCCGGCACATAGCCATACAGCAGGGGGAATTCGTTCTGGTCGTAGTCCCAGATGTTGAGGAAGGATGTGCCGCGAAAATTGAACGGCTCGAGAAAGAACACCGACTGAAAACGCAGCTTGTCCTGATGCTCAGGCCAGTACGGTTTGGGCTCCAGCACGGTGCGCGCCACGGTATTCAGTTCAGCCCAGCCGCCGGTGTAGTGAAAGCTGATCCGTCCGCTGGGTTCGACATTGCTGATCTTGACGGCGTAGAACGACGCATCATGCCGACCCCAGCTGAGGACCTGAGCGGCATACAGCTCCATTGCGTTGCTGGGGTTGGGGAACGGGTTGCCGCCTATCCAGGGTTTGCCCTCGGCCGTGACAATGTTGCCGCTGTCGTCAAAGCGCGCCTGGCCAGCATTGCGCAGGGTCGCTTCAACATACTCCCAGGGCGAAAGTCGGTAAGGGTCCGTGGTCGTGGCCGCGAGTTTGAGCCTGCGCCCCGCATCGCGAATCTGCTCATAGCGAATCGGCTCAAGCAGGTCCTTGACCAGATCCACATTGGAGGCATCGATGGTATCGCCGACGCTGAGTTTGCCGTGGGTGTATTCGTCGATCGAGAGCAGTTCTTCGGGGTAGGCCGCGCGGACATCGCCGTCCTGTGCAATCGCCCGTGACAGTGGCATCAGCACCCCGGCAGAGAGCACCCCGGCAGCCGAATCGCGAAGAAACTTTCGGCGGCTGTAAGCGCGGTCGAAACGTCGTACGTACATGCAGTCAGCGTCCGTGTTGAAGGTCGGTCGATAGCATCATTGGCCGGGCCCAACACTGCGCCCAACTAAAGTTCGGGCCTCAGATGATCTGGGCGCGCCGGGCCAGCGTAATGGCGGCCACCCGATTTTTGACCCCCAATTTGCGAAACATGTTGTGGATATGCCATTTGGTGGTCGACAGGGTGATCAGCAGTTCATCAGCGAGCTGCTGATTGTTGAGGCCGGCAGCGATCAGTTTGAGGATTTCAATTTCCCGGTTGGTGAGTTCGGGAATCGCTTCATGCGGGTGCTGGTTGTCGCTGCTGGCCGCTACGCCCAGCGCCGGGTCACAGCTTTCGCCAAGGATCAGTCCGCGAACCAGGCGTGCGAAATTGCGTTTGCGCACCTGACTTTGATCGAGCTGGGCAATGGCTTCACGGCGTTCGATGATCTCATCCAGGACTTCGATCAGGGCACTACCCACGCTGATGATGGGATAGACAAGATTCTGTTCGTAGCACACCGATATGGCGCGGTCGAGTTCACGCAGCGCATCCTGGGTCTTGCCCAGGCGCCACATCGCCACCGCGCGCATGGCGCGCAAATGCACACCGCAGAACTTGCGCCCGGCATTGTCGGCGACCCGCATCAGCCGGTGCAGGATGCTCAAGGCATCCTGGTACTGTCCCTGGGCCAGCGTTAGACGGGCTTCTGTGATCTGTTGTAACTCATTGACGATCGGTCGTATTTCCGAGTTCACGCTGTCCAGGCTGAGTTGCAGGAAGTTGGTCCGCTTGGCCGTGTTTTTGGCCGCTGCCAGGGATTCGAATTGCAACTGCAAGGCAATCTCTTCGACCACCAGGTGGTAGTACAGGCTCGGCTGGTCGGTGGACAGGCCAATATCCTGGCCCTGCTGCAATACACGCCGGGCCAGGCCCAGTGAGCCACTCCAGGCGGCCTGGCGTGCATCGTTGCGGTATTGCAGTATCAGCAGCATGCACGGCCCGTAAATGGACGACATCACCTGATGATGGGTGAGCAGGTGCTGGGTTTGCGAGAACTGACCACGCTGGGTTGCCAGTTCAATCGGCAGCAGGGCGGCCAGGGCACGCAGATAGGGCCCGCGCGAGTCGCTTTCACCGAAGATTTCCAGGCCCTTGGCGGCGCTTTCGTCCGCGCTGGTCAGATTGGCCTGTTCAATGTTGGCCAGTCCGCCCAGCAGCACACCCCAAAGCGCGCTGTAGGTTGAGCCCCCACGCATGCCCAACTGGTAGGCCTCCGCTGCAGAGCTGATGGCGGCGGACAGGTTGTGGTGCACCAGATGGCAATACGCTCTGGCGTTGCAGGTTGACGCGATCAACACCGGTTCGCTATGCGGCAGGCGCTCGATCATGTCGTCGCAAGCGGGAATCGCAGAC
>JBFKEC010000172.1:0-7016 GCA_041619315.1 Oceanococcus sp.
GACCACCATGCCGACGCTTGCACTCAAGGACGTCTGGTGCTCGCCCAGATTGATCGGTCGCTCGAGCTGACTCAGCATATCGGCGACGAACCTTTGCCCGTCGCTGCGCGCTTGATCGGCGCTGCGCCAGCCATGATTCAGTATCGCGATAAAGCTGTCGCCTTCTTCACGGGCAAGAAAATCGTTGGGCTGCAAATGGCCTTTGAGTCGACGGCAGCCCATGGCCAGAGCGGCGTCTCCCACGGTCGGACCAAACGTGTTGTTGAGCATCTGCATGCGGTCGAAATTGATGCGTGCCACGCACAGCTGCAGGCCCTGACGGAGTGCCGATTCGAGTTCATGACGCAGGCGCTCCTGCAGTTGTCGCCGATTGGGCAGGGCCGTGAGCTGATCGAACAGGGTCAGATGCTGGGCCCGCTTGATCGCATCTTCGCGCTTGCCGATTTCCTGCTGTAGCGCTTCGTTGGTGCGTTTGAGCTGCAGCGTGCGCTTGCGCACGGCCTGCTCGAGCATGAAATTCGTCTGGGCCAGCAGCAAATGCGTTTTGACCCGAGCCAAGACGGTGGGCGGGCTGATCGGCTTGGTGATGTAATCAACCGCGCCAAGCCGAAAGCCGTTGATTTCGTCTTCGACTTCGCTGCGCGCGGTGGTGAAGATCACCGGAATCGTGCGGGTGCGCGGGTTGTCCTTGAGGCGTTTGCACACTTCTTGCCCGTCCATGCCCGGCATCATGACATCGAGCAAAATCAGCTGTGGCGGATCATCACTGGCAGCAAGGCTCAGGGCCCGCTCGCCGTTGCGCGCGACTTGCACGCGGTAGTCGCCCTTGAGGACTTCGACCAGAAGCTCAATGTTCTGCGGGGTGTCGTCTACGACCAGTACGGTCTGCTTGTTGGGTTCTGTCATGACAGCCGAGGGGCCAGTTGATCGAGTTCCTGTGCCGCTTCCTCAAATGCGAAAGCGTCCAGAAGATCCTGAATTCGTTGCAAGTGGCTGTCCAGCCCCGGTGGTGCGCTGAAGGCTTTGGCGCGTTGTCGGGCGGTGGCATCTCCGGCGCCTACAAGTTGGCGTAGCGCATCGAGCTCCTGCGCATCAAGCGCGGGGCGCGGTGTCTCGCTGGATGCTGGGGCGCCGCGCTCAGACATCTGCGGCAGCGCCTGACTCAGGCTGTCCAGCGCGGCGCTCAGTTTTGCGCTCATTGCTGCGCAGCCTTTGGCATCTTCGCGTTCGGCATATTGTTCAGCGGCCTCGCAATGCTTGCGGATGGTGCTGGCGCCAAGGTTGCTGGCCGCGCCCTTGAGGGCATGGAGATGGGCTTTGAGGCTTTCCCACTCCCCGTTGTGGGCTTGCGTCGTGAGGTCGGTCGGCAGGGTGGAGAACCGTTCGCAGAGCTGACTGAGCAGGCGCAGATACAGGCCCTTGTTGTAGCTTGCGCGGTTCAACCCGGCTTCGATATTGACCCCCGGCAGGGCGGCGATGCGCTGGCGTGGTCGTGCGATCAGGGTGTCTTCGGTGGCCTGAACATCTAGCCATTCGGCAAGTTGTTCGTAAAGCTGGCCGACATCCACAGGCTTGGTGATGAAGTCGTTGAAGCCTTCGGACAGACAGCGCGCGCGCGTTTCCGGGCGCGGGTCGGCGCTCATGGCCAGGATCGCAATGTCGCTATGGTCAAGTTCATCACGTATGGCGGTGGCGACTTCCCAGCCGCTCAAACTCGGCAGTTGCAGGTCGAGCATTACGAGGTCGATATCGTCATCGGAAAAGGCCGCCAACGCCTCCTCGCCGGTGCTGACCAGCGTCAGGCGAGCATGGGTGGCGTCAAGCAATTCCTGCATCAGTTCGCGCCCGATGGCATCGTCTTCGGCCAGCAGGATGTGCTTGCCGGACAGTTCCGGGATGCGCATCGGAATGAAGTCGTCGGGTTGCGACATCTTGCTGCGATTGGGGTCCAGCGCGGCGGCTATGGTGTCGAGCAAAATCGGTGAACTGATGGGCTTGAGCAGGACGGCGTCGACGTCACTGTCGCCTTCCAGTTCGCGCATCAGCTCTTCGCGACCGTAGCTGGTGATCATGATGAGCCGGCCCTTGAAGTTGGGCAGGGCCTTGATCCGTCTGGCCGTTTCAAGTCCGTCCATGTCCGGCATGCGCCAGTCCAAAAGAACAATATCGAAGGAGCGTTCGCCACTGATGTGCAGAGCCTGGGCGCCGTTGTGTGCCTCGTCAGCGCGAAAGCCGAAATGCTGCAGCGCCGAGACGATCACCTTGCGCGCGGAGCGACTGTCATCGACCACCAGGCAATCCAGAGCACCCAGCGAGCTGGCATGTTCGGCCATGGCTCTGAGGGTGTCTTCGGGCACGTCCAGATCGGCTTCAAAGTAGAAGGTGCTGCCTTTGCCCAGGGTACTTTGCACGGAGATTTCGCCACCCATCAGGTGCACCAGTTGGCGGGCAATGGTCAGGCCCAGCCCCGTGCCGCCGTACTGTCGGGTGGTCGAGCTGTCAGCCTGGGTAAAGGCTTCGAACAAATGCGCCTGGGCTTCGGGTTCGATACCGATGCCGCTGTCTTCGACCGCAAAATACAGGCGCGCGCGGCCTTCGGTATACGCCACGCAGCGGATGATGAGTTTGACGTAACCCTGCTCAGTGAACTTGATCGCATTGCCGAGCAGGTTGATCAGGACCTGGCCGAGGCGGAGTGAATCACCCAGCAGAAGGCGCGGTACGTCGTCGGCAATGTCCAGCTTCAGGCGCAGATTTTGTTCCTGGGCACGCACCGCTATAACGTCATTGACGCTGTCCAGCAGCTGTTCCAGTGAAAACTCCAGGTGCTCCAGTTCCATCCGCCCGGCGTCGATCTTGGACACATCCAGAATGTCGTTGATGATGCGCAGTAACAGGCGTGACGATGAGTCGATACGGCGCAGGTATTCCTCCTGACGCGGGGGCAGCTCGGTCTTCAGAGCCAGATGCGTCATGCCCAGAATCGCGTTCATCGGCGTGCGAATTTCATGGCTTAAGGTGGCCAGGAATTCGCTCTTGCTGCGGTTGCCGGCTTCAGCGGCTGCCAGTGCGCGCTCCAGCTGGGCGCGCAGTTCGACCAGTTCCTGCATGTCGACCGAAAAGCCTGTCCAGGTGCGCACTTGATCGCTGCGCTCGTGGAACTTGCCGAAGGCGCGGACCCAGCGGTAGTTGCCATCCGGGCGGAGCGAGCGATGTTCGCTGGTGAAATCGGCATCGTTGTCGGCGGCGTTCTGCAGGGCCTGGACGAGGGTCTCACGGTCATCCGGGTGAACGCTTTGCAGCACCGTGCTGATGTCGCTCATTGCGGCCACGCGCGGGACGGAATACAGCTGCTCAAATGCGCCGCCGACAAATGACAGCTGGACCGGTTGTGTGGCCTCAATCTGGAATTCCCACAGCACGCCCGGTGAGGCTTCGTTGATCTGGCGTAGGCGTCGCTCGGTTTGCTGCGCGCGGTGTTCGGCACGCTCGCGCGCTTTGAGGTCGGACTGGAAGGAGTCGGCCATCCAGTTCAGGGTGCCGGCCAGTTCGGCGATCTCGCGAACCCCGTAGATCTCGGCACGGGTGTGGTATTTGCCGCTGCCTATGGCCGTGCCGGCCTCAACCAGATGGCGCAACGGATTGACCATGTAGCGCTGTGTCGCCAGGAGGGTGACGATGATCAGCAAGCCGAGAAAGATCAGCAATGAAAATTGCTGGGATTGATTGCGCCGGACGCGGTCGTGTTGATGTTGCTTGGCGCTGGTCAGGCGCTGCTCTACGGCTTTTTGGGTCTTGGCTATATGGTGGTCGAGCTGCCGCGCCAGGCTTTCGCGCGCCGGCTGGCTGAGCGACAGCAAGACCTGTGGTGACGCCTTGCCGGGAATGACGCCCTTGAGCAGTTCGGCCTGCAGCAAACCCATGTCGATAATCGTATCGAGTGCGCGGCGCAGCGATTCCAGTTCGCTGTCCTCGATCATGGTCTGGTTGAGCAGGTCGACGAAACGGGCCGCCTGATTTTCGCGCGGACGGTTGTTGCTGTCGTGCAGATTCGCGACCGGATCATTAAGCAGATTGCGCAGCTCACGAAAACCGGCCAGCAGGGTTTCGTGGGTGCGCAGCTGTTCACGGTCGCCAAGGCTTGCGTACTGGCGAGCCGCGCTTTGTAAATCAGTCAGATTCTGCCGCAGGGTCTGGCTGACTTCCTGCATGGCCAGATCCTGCTCGGTCAGTTCAAGCAGGTATTCACGCGCGTTGGTGGTCTGCGCAGTCAGGATCAGGGTCAATCCCAGCATCAAGGACATGCCGCCCAGCAGCAGGGCGATGAAGATGGGGATGGGCAGAAACCGTTGCATCCGCCGCAATGTAGTAGCAAAGCAAGGACTTGCCAAGCGAGTGGTACGGGTGGCTGTTGACAGCAGTGTCGGGGAAGGGCAGTGTGCGTAGTGTCAATACGCACTACGTGATTAAGCATGCTCAAGCGATTGTTTTCACGCAAAGCCGCACCTGCAGCCCCGACCATTGCGCGCAAATCGCGTTCTACGGCACGTTGGGCGGCGGTTATGCCGCCTCAGGAGCGTCGCGTTCGGGTCAGTCGCATTGAGCGGCTCACGCCGGATTCGGTGTGTGTGTTCATTACCCCGGTGGACGGCGGCGTCTGGACCTACCGTGCAGGGCAGTACCTCACCCACAGTCTGCGCATTGACGGTAAGACGCTACGGCGCCCGTATTCCATCTGTGTGGCTGAGGGCGCGCGCGAGCTCGGTTTCGCCTGCAAGCGCGTCGATGGTGGTGTGGTGTCCGGGTATATCTGCGATCAATTGGCGGTGGGCGATGAATATGCCGTGCGCGGGCCTGCCGGTGATTTCTGTCTGCCGCCCGAGCCAGCACCCTTGCTGCTGATCGCGGCCGGTTGCGGAATCACACCGATCATCAGCCTGCTGGAAACGGCGCTGGAGTCTGATCCATACCAGGCGGTGGAATTGGTCTACGCCAGCCGCGATCAGGGCGCCATCATGTTTGCTGAGCGTCTTGCGCAGTTGGCTGAGCGCTATGCCAGGCTGAATGTGCGACATATCCTGAGCCGGCCGCAACCCGGCTGGGATGGGCTGTCCGGGCGGCTGGATGCAGCCACGCTGCGTCAGTTGCTTACGCCAACTGCTGACACCCACATATATCTGTGTGGGCCCAAAGTCATGATGGACACACTGGGCGCTGCACTGCGCGAGGACGGTGTCGCTGAGGACGCAATACATTGCGAGGCCTTCACCCCGGCCGCGCGGGCCGTGCAAGGTCATCCTGATGCGCCTCAGACCGTGCACTTTTCACGCACGGGTCAGTCGGTAGTGCAGGCACCCGGCCAATCGATACTCGATGCCGCGCTGGCTCAGGGTGTGGGCCTGGATTTTTCCTGCACCGTGGGCGGCTGCGCCGCATGCAAGGTTCGTGTTGTCAAAGGCGCAACCCTGATGGATGAACCGAACTGCTTGTCTGCCGCGGAGCGTGAGCAGGGCTATACCCTGGCATGTTCGACCTATGCTCTGGAAGCGGTGGAGATCGACGCATGAGCGCTTTGCGTATGAAGGATCTGGTGGCCCAGACCGGCGCCAGTCGTGAAGCCATACGCTTCTATATCAATGAGGGGCTTTTGCCACAGCCACGTCGCACCTCGCGCAATATGGCCTGGTACTCGCAGGAGCATGTCAGCCGGGTGCGCTACATCCGCGCCCTGCAGGAAGAACACTATCTGCCGCTCAAAGCGATACGCGCGGTGTTGGATGGGCAGGCTGCCGATCAGTTCTCGCCGCAGCAACTGCGCCAGTTTGAAGTGCTCCGCCAGCGCGAGGCTGCCGGTCACGAGGGTGAGGCGCGCAAACGATTCAGTGCAGTGGCCCATGAATTGGGGCTGACCCTGGAAGAGCAGCAGGCCGCGCGTGAACTGGGTTTCGTCAATGATGATGGCTCATTGGGGCCAGCGGACGAAGAGCTGGTCCGCATCTGGGCCTCTATGCGCCACGAAGGCCTGACCCCGGAGCGCGGTTTCGGGCCTGCCGACATGGCCGCGATTCAGCGTGCCGTCGACGTCCTGCTTGGCAGTGAAATCGATATGTTTTCTGCTCGCCTTCAAGACATGAACGATGACGAACTGGGGCATGTGATTGATCGCATTATTCCCAACGTCAATCGGGCATTCGCATTGCTGCATGAACGCCGCTTGCGTGAGTTTCTGCAACAAATTACCCGGCAACAAGGAGAGACAAAATGAGCGCGATGGACAAGATGCTCAATGGCATGCCGATGAGCATGCAGAACAGTGTGACCAACACGCTCGACAACATCGGGCTGATGCTGTCGATCAAGAACCCCAAGGTGGCCATGTCGATGGCGCCTTCTGCCGTGCGCGGCATGGTCATGAAAAAAGGCAAGGGTGCCGATTCGGTGCAAATGCACAGTGGCCATTCGGTCCATTTCGACTTGAACTACGGCACCGATTTCCCCGAGATGTGGGAGCTGTATCGCCGCGCCGTGGCCAACCAGTGGGATGGCGATCGCGATCTGGACTGGTCAACCGATGTTGATCCTCTGAATCCTGAGCGCTGCATCCTGCCGGAAGAATATGCCCCGTTTGATGGCCTTGCGGCCAAGGGCGTGCGTTTTAATGCTCAGGAAAAACAGCAGTTTCAGGCCGATCTGGCGGCCTGGACGCTGGCCCAGTTCATGCACGGTGAGCAGGGCGCGCTGTATGCCGCGGCCCAGGTGACCGAGAGCGTGCAGTGGCTGGATGGCAAGTTTTACGGCGCCACTCAGGTCATGGATGAAGGGCGCCATCTGGAAGTGTTCTACCGCTACCTCGACAGCAAGATGAACAAGGTTTATCAGGTCAATGACAACCTGTTTGTGATCCTCGATGACCTGCTCACCGACTCGCGCTGGGACATCAAATTTCTGGGTATGCAGATCATGGTTGAAGGCCTGGCGCTGGGTGCGTTTTCGACCATGTACAACTACACCCGTGA
>JBFKEC010000173.1:0-6984 GCA_041619315.1 Oceanococcus sp.
CCCATGCTCGCCCTGGTCATCGGCATGGCCCTGATTCTGAATCAGATGTGCGCGTCGGTGGCCGGCGTGGGCTTGCCGCTGCTGCTCAAGAAACTCGACATTGATCCGGCCCTGGCCGGCAGCGTGGTCCTCACCACCATTACCGATGTGGTCGGTTTCTTTGCCTTTTTGGGACTGGGCGCTGCGCTGCTGCTGTAACCGCGCAACGCCCATGTGTCGCTAGCGCAACAAACCGCCCAGTGGCGATCTGGACTTGGACTCGGCTGGAGGTGCGCTTTCACCGGCGTCCTCATCACCCTGTTCGGGCGCCTCTTCAATCGGCTGATGGACCTGAAGCAGGCGATTGGGCGAACCCTTCAGCCCAGACAATTTGCCGCTGACACTGGCGTCAAGCAGGGCGGTTGCGATGTCCTGCGGCGTCGCTTGCGGCTTGTCCGCCAGGAGCAAGGCAGCCGCACCGGCCACATGCGGAGCCGCCATCGATGTGCCCTGCAACGACTTGGTCGCAGAGTCATCGGTATGCCACGCGGAATCGATTTCCGCCCCGGGTGCGAGCACATCGACACAATCGCCCCAGTTGGAGAAGTCCGCACGCTGATCCTTGCGCGTGCTCGCCCCTACAGTAATGGCGGCTCGGGTGCGCGCCGGCGAGGTGTCACAGGCATCGCTGTCTTCGTTACCCGCGGCCAGCACCATGACTATGCCCTGCTCAATGGCTTTTTCAACAGCCTCATCCAGAGAACGACTGGCACCACCGCCCAGGCTGAGATTGGCTACAGCCGGCATTTCGGCATTTTCGGCCACCCACTCGACCCCGGCAATGACTCCAGACATGGCTCCGCCGCCATCACAACCGAGCACCCGAACCGGGTGGATCGTGGCGCGCTTGGCCACACCGTAGCGCGTCCCCGCAACGGTGCCAGCCACATGAGTACCGTGGCCATTGCAGTCGGCATAATCGGGCTGATCACTGTCGTCATCGTCATTGCCGCCACCGCCAAGCAAACCGCCGACAACCTTGCCGACGCCACCGAGCAGTCCGCCGCCGCCAGGTGCAGCACCACCTTCGCCGGCAAAATTGGCCCCTTCGCCAATCCGGCCCTTGAATTCTTCATGGCTGACGCGCACGCCTGTGTCGACGATATAGGCATGCACGCCCTCGCCTTCATTGGGATAACTGTAGCGACGGTCCAGTGGCAATCCGGCCTGATCCAGCCGGTCCAGCCCCCAACTCGCGCCAGCCTGTTCGCCAACCGGGCTGACCTTGCCGTCCTGCTCGACATAGCGCACATTGGGATTGGCGATCAGCGCCACCAATTGATCCGGCGAGAAACGCCCGGCAAAACCCTGGAACACCGTGTCGTAGCGATACAGCACGTCGCCGCCGGTGGCGTTGACGATGCTGTCGACAACAGACGACGAACGGCCAGGCTTGAGTGCAACGATGTACTGCCCAGGCAGCGCATCGCGCACTTGCAACAAACCATCAACCAGGCCGCTCTGGGCTGAAGCAGAGCCCCCAGCCATTAGAGCCAGGATAGCTATAACGTGTTTCATACCACTCCCTTTGAATCAGGTGGATTGAGCACGGGCCATCCCTGTCCCGAAGTGTCGTCCGCGAAACGCTCTTAGGCGCGCTTGTCCATGGACGTGAATTCCAGGTTTTCCGGGCCCGTGTAATTGGCACTCGGGCGGATGATCTTGCCGTCCATACGCTGCTCGATGATGTGCGCGCTCCAGCCGGCTGTGCGCGCGATCACGAACAACGGCGTGAACATGGCCGTCGGCACGCCCATCATGTGATAGCTGACCGCACTGAACCAGTCGAGATTGGGGAACATCTTCTTGACGTCCATCATCACCGACTCCAAACGCTCGGCAATGTCGTACATCTTCATGTTGCCCTGCTCCGCCGACAGGTCTTTGGCGACCTGCTTGATCACTTCGTTGCGCGGATCGGAAATGGTGTACACCGGGTGGCCAAAGCCAATGATCACTTCCTTGTTGGCAACCCGCTCACGAATGTCAGCCTCGGCTTCATCCGGGCTGTCATAGCGCTTCTGGATTTCAAACGCGACTTCATTGGCACCACCATGCTTGGGCCCGCGCAGTGCGCCAATGCCACCGCAGATGGCCGAATAGATATCCGAGCCCGTACCCGTCACCACGCGCGTGGTAAAGGTCGAGGCGTTAAACTCATGTTCTGCATACAGCACCAGCGAGGTGTGCATGGCATTGACCCAGGACTCGCAAGGTGCCTTGCCATGGAGCAGATTCAGGAAGTGGCCGCCGATCGAATCATCATCGGTTTCCACCTCAATACGACGCCCGTTGTGACTGAAGTGATACCAGTACAGCAGCATGGAACCCAGCGACGCGAGCAAGCGATCCGCGATGTCCCGCGCATCCGGATGATTGTGGTCATCCTTTTCTGGCAAAACCGTGCCCAGCACCGAAACGCCGGTACGCATCACATCCATCGGATGCGCATTGGCCGGGGTCGCTTCCAGCGCCACCTTGACCGCCGCGGGAAGACCGCGCAGTGCCTGGAGCTTGGTTTTGTAGGCCGAAAGTTCGGCCGCGGTGGGCAGTTTGCCGTGAATCAGCAGGTGGGCAACTTCCTCGAACTGGCAATTGGCCGCCAGATCCAGAATGTCATAGCCACGGTAGTGCAAATCATTGCCGCTGCGACCAACGGTACACAGGGCGGTGTTTCCAGCGGCAACACCGGACAGGGCAACCGATTTTTTGGGCTTGAACCCGGCTTTATTCTCGGACATCTCTCTCACTCCTTAACGTTCGGTTAATTGTTTATTGCACCACAGCTGGGGTGCGAAGCCTATCACTCAAACAGACGGCTCAGGATGACGTGCGCGCCAACCCCTTGGAGCCAATATCACGTCGATATTGCATCTGATCCCAGGAAATCTTCGGCACCGCCTGATAGACCTTATCCTGGGCTTGCGCCAGGTCATCACCCAGCGCGCAGACACACAACACCCGGCCACCAGAGGTCTTGACCTGGTCACCATGCAGCTCGGTGCCGGCATGAAAAACCTTGGTGTCGGTATCAAATTCACTGTCCAGACCGTGAATGACCGCACCTTTGGCATAGCTGTCCGGATAACCGCCGGCGGCCAGAACCACCCCGACACAACTGCGCGGATCCCAATCCAGTTCGATCTGATCCAGACGCCCATCTATGGCTGCTTCGATGGCGTCCAGCAGGTCAGACTTCAAGCGAAACATGATCGGCTGGGTTTCCGGGTCGCCCATGCGCACATTGAATTCCACAACCCGCGGCTCACCCTGCTGGTTGATCATCAAGCCGGCATACAGGAAGCCGACAAAGCGACGCCCCTCGGCAGCCATGCCACGCACGGTCGGCAGCATGACCTGCTGCATGACGGTCTCGGCGATGGCATCGCTGAGCACCGGCGCCGGGGAGTACGCCCCCATACCACCGGTATTGGGCCCTTGGTCACCGTCGAAAATTCGCTTGTGATCCTGCGATGAGGCCAGCGCAAGCACATTCTCGCCATCGACCAGCGCGATGAAGCTGGCTTCCTCGCCGTGGAGAAACTCCTCGATCACCACGCGGTGACCAGCATCGCCGAAACGATTGCCCTGGAGCATATCGCGCACCGCCGCTTCCGCCTCGTCACGCTGCTCGGTCACGATGACGCCCTTACCCGCGGCCAAGCCATCGGCCTTGATCACGAAGGGTGCCTGCATGGTGGCCAGGTAGGCCAGTGCGGCATCGACTTCGGTGAAGTTGCCATAGGCCGCTGTGGGAATGTTGTGGCGGGCGAGAAAATCCTTGGTAAATGCCTTGGAGGCCTCAAGCTCGGCCGCAGCCTGGCTCGGCCCGAAAGCGCGCACGCCCTGAGCCTGCAAGCGATCGACCAGGCCCGCTGCCAGCGGCGCCTCAGGACCAACCACAACCAGATCAACCGCCTCATCAGCAGCCAGCGCGCACACCGCGTCCACATCCTCGGCCGCAACGGCAACATTGCGAACCTTGGCTTCCGTCGCGCTCCCGGCATTGCCAGGCGCGACCAGAACTTCATTTACGCGTGCCGAACCTGCGAGCTTCCAGGCCAGTGCATGCTCACGGCCACCGCCGCCAACTACCAATACTTTCATTGTCTTGCTTGTTCGAAACCGGTTGTCGACCGCACCGGACGCGCGGCGAAAAGGGGCCATACGATAGCAAACCCGACTGCCACTGGCCGCCACGACGTCACTGTCACATTTCAGTCATGCCTGTGTCACAAACGCTTCACTCGGGTGGCGTAGCCTGAAATCCATGAAAAAAGACAGCAAAAGCAAACTCAAACGCAAAGTCCGCAGCATCTGGATTTCGGACGTACACCTGGGCACGCCAGGTTGTCAGGCCGAAGCCTTGGCGGACTTTCTCGGCCAGCATGAGTGCGAGTACCTCTACCTGGTGGGTGACATCGTCGACGGTTGGCAACTGCGCAAGAACTTCTACTGGCCGCAGGAACACACCAACGTCGTTCGCAAGATACTGACCCGGGCCAAGCGCGGCACCAAAGTGTTTTACGTCACCGGTAATCACGACGAGTTTCTGCGCAAGTTTGTCGATTACCGCCTTGAGATCGGCAATATCGAACTGACCAACGAGGTCATCCACACCACGGCCGATGGCCGCCGCCTGCTGGTCCTGCACGGTGACATGTTTGATGTGATCACGCGCTATCACCGCTGGGTCGCCATGGCCGGCGATGTGGTCTACAACGGCATGATGAAGGCCAACCGTCATTTCAACAGCCTGCGCCGGCGCATCGGCATGCCCTATTTCTCGCTTTCGGCCTATGCCAAGCAGAAGGTCAAATCAGCCGTCAATATCGTCACCGAGTTCGAAGAATCGGTCGCCCGGGAGTGTGAAAAGCGCGGTCTGGATGGGGCCGTGTGCGGGCACATTCACCACGCCGAGATTCGCGAGATCGGCCAGGCGCTGTATCTCAACTGCGGCGACTGGGTGGAATCGTGCTCAGCCCTGGTCGAAGACGACAGCGGCCGCATCAGCATCATCCACTGGCCCAACGCGAACATTGGGCGCAATGAAAGCAAGCTGATCGAATTTCAACCGCGCGCAGCCTGAATTCGGACAATCAGGTCGCGTTGCGCTCGGCCAGATTGCCGGCGCAATGCCGCACCAAATGTTGGATCGCGTCATCACCGACCATGAAACGCTTGTCATCCTGGCCCGGCTCGCGACACCAGATCGCCAGCGTGGTTTGAAACTTTCCGTCCGGGTGATCGCGGTAAAACGTCATCAGGTTGGAACTGGCCGCATACGACCGAAAGCTCACCGCCACCTCGGAGCCGTCACGCGCAATACTGAAATAACGCAGCTTGGGATTGTCCTTGAGCTTGCTGCGCAATTGTGTCGCAGCGTCCAGCAGCTTTTGCCATGCCACCCGCAACCTGGCCTCTTCTTCAGCGCGCTGTCGCGACCGCCAGTCATGATGCTCTTCGATCGCATTGATCGTGCTATCAAGCTGCTTAAGGATGTCCTTGTCTGTAGACATGGCGTGATCAGACTGATTCCGGAAGGCGTAGTTTAACCATTTGCAGGGTTTACGAGCGACCCTGCAACTGGGCCACGATGCCGGGGTTTTCCAGGGTTGAAATGTCCTGGGTGATCTCCTCGCCCTTGGCAATCGTGCGCAACAGACGGCGCATGATCTTGCCCGAGCGTGTTTTCGGCAGATTGTCGGCAAAACGGATGTCGTCCGGCTTGGCAATCGCACCGATCTCCTGCGCCACCCAGTCACGCAATTCACGGGTCAACGCATCGGCATCGTCACCGGTGGGTCGCTCACCCTTGCAGGTGACATAGGCACAGATTGATTCGCCCTTGGTTTCATGCGGACGCCCGACCACCGCAGCCTCGGCCACACGCGGATGGGCCACCAGCGCGGATTCGACCTCCATGGTGCCCATCCGATGACCGGACACATTGAGCACATCATCAATCCGCCCCATGATCCAGAAGTAACCGTCGGCATCACGATGAGCCGAATCGCCTGCCACGTAATATCGGTTATCGAACTTGGCCCAGTAGGTGTCGATGTAACGTTCATTGTCGCCCCACACCGTGCGCAGCATCGACGGCCACGGCTTGGTCACGACCAGATACCCGCCGGCATCGCGATGCTCGATGAGCTCACCTTCCTCATCCACAATCGCGGCTGCAATACCCGGCAGCGGTCGGGTGCATGAACCCGGCTTGGTCGCAGTTACGCCCGGCACCGGCGACATCATGATCGCGCCGGTTTCAGTCTGCCACCAGGTATCGACGATCGGGCAGCGCTGCTGGCCGACCACCGTGTGATACCACATCCAGGCTTCCGGATTGATCGGCTCGCCGACGGTGCCGAGCAAGCGGATGGCTGACAGATCCGACTTGGCCGGCCATTCATCACCCTGCTTCATCAAGGCCCGGATGGCGGTTGGCGCAGTGTAGAAAATGGTCACGCGATGCTGCTCACACAGACGCCAGAAGCGCCCCGCATCAGGCACCGTAGGCGCGCCTTCGTAGACCACGATGGTGCTGCCCGCCGCCAGCGGCCCGTAAGCCACATAGCTGTGCCCGGTGATCCAGCCCACATCTGCAGTGCACCAGAACACATCGTTGTCTTTGAGATCGAAAACCCAGCGGTTGGTACACACACAGTTGAGCAGATAGCCGGCGCTGGCATGCTGAATGCCCTTGGGTTTCCCGGTAGAACCCGAGGTGTAAAGCAGGAACAGCGGGTGTTCTGCTTCGACCCACTCCGGCGTGCAATCGTCAGGCTGACCGGCCACCGCGTCATGCCACCAGATGTCGCGCGCCGCATCCATGGCCACCTCGTGACCAGTGCGCTGCAGCACCACCACACGCTCGACCGAGCCTGCGGATTGGGTCACCGCATCATCTGCGGCCTGCTTGAGCTCGACAATGCCACCACCACG
>JBFKEC010000174.1:0-6963 GCA_041619315.1 Oceanococcus sp.
TCAGCGCTGGCATCACCACGCCCCGGCGTGAATGGCACCTCGATGTCGAAGCCACCAGCCTGTGCCGCACGTTCAATACCCACGCTACCGCCGAGCACGATGACATCAGCAATGCTGGCTCCAGTGTCCGCGGCTATACGCTCATACTCGGCCAGCACGCGGGCCAGACGTTCCGGCTCATTGCCTTCCCAGTCCTTCTGCGGCGCCAGACGAATACGTGCACCGTTGGCACCGCCACGCATGTCCGAGCCGCGGTAGGTCCGCGCACTGTCCCACGCCGTGGTCACCATCTCATGGATGGACAGACCGCTGTCGGCAATACGCGCCTTGACGACAGCCACGTTGTAATCAGTAGAACCTGCGGGCACCGGGTCCTGCCACAGCAGGTCTTCGGCCGGCACATCCGGGCCGATGTAACGCACTTTGGGGCCCATATCGCGGTGGGTCAGCTTGAACCAGGCGCGGGCGAACACCTGCGAGAAGTATTCCGGGTCTTTGTAGAATCGTTCCGATATCTTGCGATACTCCGGATCCATCTTCAGCCCCATGTCCGCATCGGTCATGATCGGGTTGTGACGAATCGACGGATCTTCCGCATCCACCGGCTTCTTGTCTTCGGCGATCTCCACCGGCTCCCACTGCCAGGCACCGGCCGGACTCTTCTTCAGCTCCCACTCATGGTTGAGCAGCAAATCGAAGTAACCGTTGTCCCACTGCGTCGGGTTGGTGGTCCAGGCCCCTTCCAGGCCACTGGTCACCGCATCGCGACCAATACCGCGCTTGCTCTTGTTGAGCCAACCCAGGCCCTGGTCTTCCACCCCGGCCGCTTCCGGCTCCGGCCCCAGCAGTGCTGCATCGCCGTTGCCATGGCATTTGCCCACAGTGTGGCCACCGGCCGTCAAAGCTACGGTTTCCTCGTCATTCATGGCCATGCGGGCAAAGGTTTCACGCACGTCCTGAGCGGTTTTGAGCGGATCCGGATTGCCGTCCACCCCTTCCGGGTTGACGTAGATCAGACCCATCATCACCGCTGCCAGCGGGTTTTCCAGTTCGCGCTCACCCGAGTAACGGCTGTTGGGCTTATCGCTGGTCGCCAGCCATTCGGTTTCACTGCCCCAGTAGACATCCTTTTCCGGGTGCCAGATATCGGCACGGCCGTAACCGAAACCAAAGGTTTTCAGACCCATGGATTCATACGCCACAGTACCCGCCAGAATGATCAGATCCGCCCAACTCAGCTTGTTGCCGTACTTTTTCTTGATCGGCCATAACAAACGCCGCGCCTTGTCCAGATTACCGTTGTCCGGCCAGGAATTAAGCGGTGCAAAACGCTGATTGCCAGTGCCGCCACCACCGCGCCCATCGGACACACGGTAAGAACCGGCGGCATGCCAGGCCATGCGAATCATCAAGCCGCCGTAGTGGCCCCAGTCGGCAGGCCACCAGTCCTGGCTGTCACGCATGAACGCATGCAGATCGGCTTTCACCGCTTCGAAATCCAGAGACTGGACCGCGTCACGGTAATCAAAGTCTTCACCCAATGGATCCGTCTTGCGATCGTGCTGATGCAGGATGTCGAGATTCAGTGCGTTCGGCCACCACGCCATCGGCGTGCTGCCGGCAGCCGTATTGCCGCCATGCATAACCGGACATTTGCCGGCTGGAGTTGAACCATTTGCTGTCATGTCTGTGCTCCTCATTGAAGCTTGAGTGTTTGATTGGCCAGGTTGCGCTTGGCACCCTGCGCCACGACTCATAGCTTATTGCAATGGTTGTATTATTTTAAATTGTATTTATGTATCGACTGTATTGGGGGTCACTATGTGGACATTGGGCTCGCCAGCCAGGACCAAAACATGGACCCGAATGTGCTCTGGTTCAGGCAACAACGCTTCAGCCCGGACAACCGTTCCGTTACTCGTCGTCGGCATGCTCCTTGTCGCGGCGCAACTGATCCAGTTTGTGCTGGGCTCGTGTTTGAGCCGTTTGATCACGTTCGCGCTCGGCCGGGGTGCGCCCGAATTTGACCCGGTTTTCGGCGGCTTTGTCGTCGTCGCGCTCGCGCAATTTGCGTTTTCGGAATTGTCTGAGGTTTGTCACCTTGGCCATGAAAACGCTCCACAAAAATTCAGTATATAGCAGGCCAAAAGCCTGTTTACGGCCTGGTTTTTGCTTAATGTATACATTACTGTATTTATCGATTGATTTCGTTTTTGGGGAATTTACGAATGGCCTTGTTCCGTCGCTGCACGGCTGTACTGCTGTGCCTCGCAATTTTTACGCCTGGCCTGAGCCTGGCAGCACCGTCGCTGGTTGACAGCATTTTCGCCCACGCTCAAAGCGTGAGTGCGCCACGCAGCCAGGGCTTTTTGCCCGGCGAGCAGCCGCGCCTGCGCGGCCAGCTCGGTGTCTTCCTGGCTCAAACGCACATGCTTGATGGGCGTTCGACGTCCTTTCATATCGAATTGCACGGCCCGGATGGCGAAGTACTGGGGCGCTTTGGTCCATATACGTCGGATGCCACCGGCACCTACGACGTGACGCTGCCCACAGCTGCCACCGCGCAACTCACGCCCGGACGTTACGCGGCCTACATTGTCGATACCGAAGACCTGAACGCAGAGCCCGCTGCAGCGGTGGCCGGGCGCTTCAGCATGACCAAAGCGGATGAACTGAAATTGACGCTCAAGGCCAGCTACGTGTCATCCACCGGCTGGATCAAGCCGGGCGAGACCTTCCCGTTCCGTGTTCAGTTGAGCAACAACACCGATACCAGCGCCAGCGACCTGGATGTCAGCATCCCGGCGTCAGCCTCGGTCAGATTCAGACAGGCAGTCAGCCTCAACCAGATCGGCAGCATCAATGTGCAGGATCAGCGCATCGAGTGGAACGTGGCGGAGCTGGGTGCCGGACAGACCGCAACGCTGGTGGTTGAAGCGCAGGCCGCATCGCTGGATAGCGATCCGCGCGTTGTGTGGAAAGACCTGTCGGTAACCGCGCAGCTCGACAGTGACGGCCTGTCGCTGGCGTCGGCAACGCACGGCCCCAAAGTGATCCCGCCACAGAGCAGCTTCGACTCCTCGCGTTTTGGCGACAAACCTTTCCCGATGGTGCTGGTCGACTACCTCGATCCGATCATCGGCAAACACAGCGCCGGCAGCGAGGCCTCGGTACTCGACACCGTGGTCAATGACCCGGATTACCCCGGCTCGACCTTCAATCTTTACCAGGAAATGTCCTACGGCCAGCTGTTCCCCAATGGCACCGTGCCGTCGGCCGGCATTGCCAGTGCCGGCTGGGATTACGAGCCCGGCTTTGACTTCACCAAGGCCGTGCGTGCCCAGGCCGAAAGTGTATGCCCGGCAATCACTCTGGGCGATACACCCGCTCTGATCGGCACACCACTGCTGCCCGAGCGCATCGTTGATGGCTGGTATCAGTTGCCTGGTCAAATGCATTACTACGGCTGGGACAGCCCGATCTTCCCCTACACCCTGCTCGCCGGCGTGCCCTTGCCGGTTGCCGGCGGTATCGACAATGCCTGCGGCCCAACCGGCAAAGCGGTGTATGACGCGGCCCAGATTGCCGATCCGGAAATCGATTACAACGAATTCGATTCGGACAAGGACGGGGTGGTCGACTTCTTCATGATGGTGTTTGCCGGTTGTGGCGGCAACGGTGCCTCGCAGCTCGGCGTGGTCGGCTGCTCGCTCAATCCGCTACCGCTGATGGACAACATCTGGCCGCATTCATCTTCACTGGAGTTCTACTACGCCCATGCCGAAACCGGCCTGCGCGGTTATATCTCTGACGATCAGCTCAAGAGCCTGGAAGAAGTGCCGCAGTGCTGGTTGTCCGACACTTACAACGCGTTCACCGATTGCGCCGCAAACGGTGGCGAAGGGCTGGACGAATTGCCGGTCTATGTGCGCGTTGGCCCATATAACGTCAACCCGGAAACCGCGTTTGAGGCCGCCTCGGTGATCAGCCATGAATACGGCCATCACCTCGGCCTGCCTGACTATTACAACTCGGGCACCGATTTCGACGCCTACGGCACCATGAATCTGATGGCTTCGGATTACGGCCAGCACATGACCATATTCAGCAAACAGGAGATGGGCTGGGTTGTACCGCAATATCTGCAGCCGGGCGAAACCGTTGAGGTCGACGAATTCAGCGAAATCAAGAAAGACACCGGTGAAATCCACTGGCAGACCCCGGATGGCACCCCCTATGTTCTGTCTGCCGCCAACGGCGACCAGAACATCCACAACGGCATGGCCTACGCGGTCAAGATGCCGGGCCGCATCCTGATCGACCCGGAAAAAGTTGCCACTCAAGCGTCCGGCGAGCGGGTGTGGTATTCCGGTCGTGGCAATGATTTCGGCTGTTCGCCCACGGCCGGGCACAATCTGGATCTGTATCTGCCGGAACTGGCCGATGTACCGGCCGGCGCCGAGGTCACCCTGCGTTTCAAATCCTCCTGGGACATCGAATGGGACTGGGATTACGGCTTTTTGCTGGTCACCAACGACGGCGGCCAGAACTACACCTCGCTGGCCTCGGCCAAGGGCTATTCCACCCCCAGCTCGACCAATCCCAACAGCAACGAATGCCTGGATTCGCTGGACAATGGCCTGACCGGTCAGTCCGGCACTTACGCCAACGGTGGCCCGACCGGACTTGCACGCCCGTCGACCTATGAAGACGACTCGCCGTTCATCGATGATGAATACGACCTGAGTGCCTATGCCGGCACCAGCACCACGGTGCGCTTCAGCTACTTCACCGATCCGGCATTCGACCGCCCTGGCTGGTTCATTGATGATGTTGAGGTGCTGGTCAATGGCGAGGTGATCTTCGCCAGCGATCACGAAGCCGGCGCCCAACGCGGCCGTTACTACCCCGGCGGTTGTGATGAAAACTTCGCCACGGCGGCATTCTGCACCGCTGGCTGGAACAACATCTCGTCATCCGAAGGCAACGCAGCAGATCACGCTTACTACATCGAGTTGCGCGACCGGGCCAGCTTCGACTTCGAAGGCTACGGCCAGGCTGACCGTGGCGCCATGGACTGGGATGCCGGCCTGTTCATCGAATACACCGATGAAAGCCACAGTTACGGCAACAACGGCGTGTCCAATCATCCGGGCCAGCACTACATCGACTCCACCCCGGTCGAAGGCGGTGACTGTGGCAGTGATTGCGCCGATTCCGCATTCACGGCCAATGACGGCGACAACCACTATTCGGACTTCTCGGTTTGGCTGGACAACTTTGCCGATCCGCAAAGTGCTTCAGGCCGCTGGGAATTCGACTACAACTGCCTGCAAGTTGACGTACTCGACATGAGCGGTGAGCAAAGCGTTCAGCTGGAAAATGACCTGACGGCCAGCGTACGCATCAGCGCCGGTGACGGTTGCGTGCCCTTCACCTATGGCCGGGCCGACAATTCGGCACGCGCCGTGGCGGCCGATTCGGTCGATGGTGAGCGGCCACGCGCCGGCCTCATCGCAACCCGTGGCGGCGCCCTGCCCGTGGGCTGGCTGCTGATCATGGCCGTTGGTGTGTGGGCACGCAGACGCACGCGCTAAGACACAAGGGCAGCACACTAAAGCCCCCACAGGCCTGAGCCTGTGGGGGCTTTACTTTTTGTTGATACGCGAAGGTTCAGCGTGGGGGTCAACGCGCGGACATCGCAACTGGCTTGAGGAGATGCGCGCAATAACAATAAAGGACATAAAGCATGCGCAAGCATTTGCTCGGTTCCGCCAGCGTGATTCTGCTGGCGGCGTGTGGCAACCCGTCAGGTAGCAGCACGCCGGTGATTGAGGAGCCCTACGCGGAGCAGCTCGGCACCGGGCCACAGGCTCAATCGCAGGCTGCGAACCTCGCCTTGACCGCGACCATCTCGCCTGTTGGCATGGCCGGCCAAACACTCAGCTCGCCGTCCTATTCGCTGACCCTTACTAGCCCCCCAACAAGCGGAGACGGCCAATGAAGCATTCCATCCATACGCTCACCGCGCGTGTGGCCAGCGTCGTCGCGCTGAGCCTGTTCGGACCGATGGCCCTGGCCCAAGACGCGTTGACCATGACCCAGTCAGGCCGCATCACCCAGTTCTCGGACAATCAACCGCTATCGGGACTGCACAGTTTCACCTTTCGCATCTACGAAACTGCCTCGCCCGACGACACCGCCGCGCTTTGGGAGGAAGGCCTGACCCTCAACCTGGACAATGGCTTTTACTCGGCAACGCTGGGCGAAACCGTGCCGCTTAGCGGACTGTTCACCCAGCTGAAACCCTATTACCTGGGCATACAGGTCAATACAGACCCGGAAATGAGCCCACGCCTGCAACTGACCGCCGTGCCCTTTTCAATGACAACCCTGGATGCCATCGGTGACATCCATCCCAAGTCGGTGAGCATCAGCGACATGCTGGTGATCAATGGCGATGGCGAATGGGTCGGGCCTGCCGACAACCTCAGCGGCGCCCAAGGCGAACCCGGTGAACCAGGTCCCGTGGGTGAAACCGGGCCCGCCGGCCCCCAAGGTGAGCCCGGCCCGCAGGGTGAAGCAGGCCCCCAAGGCCCGCAGGGCGAAACGGGTCTGCAGGGTGCGACCGGCCCGACCGGAGCGACGGGCGCAACCGGCCCGCAAGGACCCAGGGGCGAACCGGGTAGCCAGGGCCCCGCAGGTGCCAAAGGCGATACCGGAGCAACCGGCGCAGCCGGCCCGCAAGGACCCAAGGGCGATCCGGGTAGCCGGGGCCCCGCAGGTGCCAAAGGCGATACCGGAGCAACCGGAGCCAAAGGAGCTACCGGCGCACAAGGCCCAAGCGGTGCCAAAGGTGACACTGGCCCGATAGGACCTCCAGGTCCTCCCGGCCCGGCCGGAATCACCTCAGTTGCCCATGTCGCCGGCACCGCCAGCACGTCAGCAAGCAATGCCAGCGCA